>NZ_JAUSYK010000001.1:1203253-1504066 GCF_030816855.1 Arthrobacter sp. B3I4
TTCCAGGAAAACAGTGAACTTGAGGCGGCCGAGGAAAAACTCCGGCAAAAACGAGCCAAGGTCGGCGACGCCGCCAAGGCTGAATACCTCGTCCGTGACGCCATGGCGCAGGGCAAGTTCGACAACCTGAAATACGCGGGCAAGCCCATCCCGGGACTGGGCGAGGTCTACGACCCGGACTGGTGGGTGAAGGGGCTGCTGCAGCGTGAAAACGTCACCGGGCTCGGCCCCACAGCGATCCTGCTCCGCACGGAGGATGCCGGGCTTGACGACCGTCTTGACGGCCAGTTCACCGAAACGCAGGTACGGGACATCATCACAGACTTCAACGCCCGTGTTGTCGACGCCCGGCGGCAGCTCCAGGGCGGGCCGCCGGTCATCACCAAGACCCGCGACGTCGACGCCGAGGTCGAGCGCTGGCGTGAACGGCGGGCAGCGGCGGCCGCCGGTGCCCCGCCGCCACCACCGCAGCCGAAGCTGCCCTGGTGGCGGCGGATCTGGACGGGCCAGTAGAGGGCAGGCCGGACAGGCGCCGGCGTGGCCTTAGAGGTGGCCGGACGGCTAATTTGACGCTGGCCGGGTGGCCAGAACCGGCGTAGCCTGCGCTATAGACGCACCTTTAGAACACACCACCGCGGCTAAAACACCGCCCGGCGGTGCACCGGCGGAAGCGGGTGAGGCACATGAAAAGGACCAGCACCAAGGGCAGCCAACGGCCACCGGCCGGCCCGGCTCCGGCTGTGCGGCCAGCAGAGTCCCTGGCACCGTTGCGACTGGCCGGGACCCTGGCGTTGACGGGCTTCGTCGTATCGCTGGCCGCCGGCCTGTTCCACGCCGAGTCGGCCGACGCGAACGACCACCCGGCAGCGTTCGCCGCGTACGCCCGCAGCAGCGTCTGGACGGCGGTCCACTTGGGCCAGTTCGCGGGCATGGCGTTGCTGATTGCCGCATTGCTGGTCCTGCTCGTGGCCCTGCGGACACCGGAAGGCCAGCCGGCGTGGACAGCGCGGTTCGCTGCAGTTGCAGCGGCTGCCGCGCTGGCGCTCTACGCCGCGCTCCAAGCCGTAGACGGCGTCGCCCTTAAACATGCCGTGGACGCCTGGGCTGCCGCCACGGAACCGGCCAAGGATTCCCGGTTTGCAGTCGCCGAGGGTATCCGGTGGCTGGAGTGGGGCCTGCGCAGCTACCAGAGCTTTCTGCTCGGGACGGCCCTGCTCCTGACCGGAGCCGTGGTCGTCCGCGCGGGCCGCATCTCCCGGGCGCCGGGGTACCTCATGGCACTCGCGGGGGTGGCCTACCTCGTCCAGGGTTGGATCATCGGCGCCGAGGGGTTCTCTGCTGCGAACACCATCCCCACGCTGGCCGGCATTGTTCTGACCCTGGGCTGGTCGCTGTGGCTGGTGGTCGGTGCCTGGCGAGGCAAGACGGTTCCGGGCCCCGTGCCCTGACTGGGTTCTGCCCGTCCGCCTGCGCGAGTGTGCAGTTCACGGCAGTGTCCGGCGCGGAAACTGCCGCGAACTGCACACTCGGTGGAGGGTCAGAGAGTGCGGGGCGCCTTCGCCAGGTTCTCCTGCAGTTCGGCTGCGTTCTGGCGGACGCCGTACGCCGGGCGGTCCCGTTCCACGCGCCAGCTGTCGGACAACGGGCCGATGTTGACGGTGTCGAAACCGAATTCATCGTAGAACCGGGTGACGAGTTCGGCTGCTTCCGGGAAGTCGCTCGCCGTCGCCAGAGCACGCCGGTTGTCCGTGCCGGCAGGCGTTCCGTCGGTGGTGATGTCCGTGTACATGATGTGGTTGAATCCCTTGGCCACCTTGGATTCGGGCAGGTGCTCTTGCAGCATGCCCGAGGTGGTGGCCTCGCCGTTGTCGAGGGCGGGAATACGGCCGTCGCGCTCCCAGTAGTAGTTGTTGGTGTCGATGACGATCTTGCCTGCCAGCGGCTCGGCGGGGATCTCCGTGATGCTCTTCAGCGGGACTGTGACGACGGCGAAGTCGCCCGCCGCGGCTGCCTCTGCCGCGGTTGCCGCCCGTGCCCGGGGCCCGAGCTCGGAGACGAGATCCTGCAGTGTTTCCGGTCCGCGCGAGTTGCTGATCACGACGTCGTAGCCGAGTTCGACCGCCTTGCGGGCGACCTGGCTGCCAATGTGTCCTGCACCGAGAATTCCAATAGTTGTCATACCCGGGCCAACGGCATTCCCGCCTGAGATATTTCAGGGTTCGACGTCGGCGCGCGAAACAGTTGGCGCGTGCGGGCCTTTGTCAGTGGCGGAGCCAGTGCTCCTCAAAGTCGGGGTGGTCGAAGTACGGCAGCGCCAGGGCCTGCAGGGACCGTTCCATCCAGTCGAGCGAGCGCGGCGCCCAGTGCTGCTCCTGCAGTGAGTCGCTGACCATCGCGGCGAGGGCGGACTGCCGGGCCGCTTCGACGACGCCGATCAGCCTCCGCTTCGCCTCGCACTCAAGCAGCAGCCGCTGTTCGTACCATTCGCCCGACTTGGAGACTGTCCGGTCGCTGAGCAGGGTCCGGGCCGCTGCCTCGTCCTCGGAAATGCGCTCGGACAAAAACTCGACAATGTCCACAAACCGAGGGTACGCGCGGGGACCGGCCTTGGCATCACCCCAGCAGGTCGTCCTCGTAGCACCACCGCCAGTCCTCGCCCGGCTCGGCGCTGCGCATGACGGGGTGGCCGGTGGCCCGGAAGTGCTTGGAGGCGTGCGTTCCGGCGGAGGAATCACAGCAGCCCACGTTGCCACACGCCAGGCACATCCGAAGGTGCACCGGCGTGGTTCCGTCCCGGCGGCAGTCAGCGCAGAAGGGCTCTGCCGGGGCCGGCCGGTCCGGGGAGTCCTCGAGATGCTCGCAGGTGCCGCCGGGCCGGGCGATGCCCTCGCCGCCAACCTCGCCGGTCGTGTCCAGTTCGTCCAGCGAGACGTCCAGCATGGATTCCTCAACGTCCAGCCGCTCCAGGACCTGGCTGAGGACTTCGTGCGCGTACTCGCCGCCGCGCCGGAGTTCCAGCACCTTGGCCCGCTCGGCGTCGAGCATGGCGAGCCGCAGTTGCGCGTAGCGGTGGCTGGGCGTCGCCGCCTCCGAGGTTGGCCGGCCGAGCCGCTCCCAGGCGGCGAGTCCCCGCTCCTGGGTGCGCCGCTTCAGCATCGCGACGACCTCCGGCGGGTCCTCGTCGACACGCAGCTCCTGCAGCCGTTCCACCCCGGCGGACGTGGCGAGCTGCATCAGCGATGCCTGGTTCAGGGCGTCCTCGCGCTGGTCCGGGCCTTGCACCCGCAGCAGCCGCACCAGGGCGGGCAAGGTGAAGCCCTGCAGCGCCAGCGTGCCGCCCACCACCACCATCGCGGCCAGGATCAGCACCGGCCGGTGTTCCAGGTCCGGCGGCAGCGTCAGCACCGCGGCCAGCGTCACCACCCCGCGCATGCCGGCCCAGGAGACGATCGCGGAGTATTGCCAGGGCGGTGCCGGGTCCGCCCGCCGCACGGACGGAATCAGCCGCGGCAGGTACGTCGCCGGAAATACCCAAACCGGCCGCAGCAGCAGGACGGCCAGCAGGATCACGGCGCAGCCCGCCCAGATCCGGCCGGCGCCGAGCGAGTCGTCCTGGACGCCCTCAATGATGGTCTGGACCTGGAGGCCGATCAGCAGGAACACGGAATTTTCCAGCAGGAACTGCACCGTGTTCCAGTTGCTGCGCTGGCTCAGCCGGGCGGCGCCGTTGGGCATCGACGGCGCCTTCATGCCCATCACGAGACCGGTGACGACGACGGCGAGGACACCGGAGGCATGGATCGCCTCGGCCGGAAGGTAGGCCACGAACGGTGCCATCAGCGACGTCGTGGTATTGATCGCGACGTTGCGGATCCGCTTGCGCAGCATCGTCAGCACGTAGGCGGCAGCCAGGCCGACCACCAGGCCCCCGCCCGCCGCAACCAGGAAGCCGCCGGCAATCTCGGCCGCGGACACAGACCCGGCAATCGCGGCGATGGCGGCGCGGAGGCAGACCAAAGCGGTGGCGTCATTGACCAGCGATTCGCCCTCAAGGATGGTCACGATCCGGCGCGGCATGCCCACCTTGCGGGCGATGGCTGTGGCAGCCACGGCGTCGGGTGGAGCGACGACGGCGCCCAGGGCAATCGCCGCCGCCAGCGGGATTTCGGGGAACAACCACCAAACCACCACCCCCACCGCGAGGGTCCCGAAGATCACGTAACCCACCGAGAGTAGACCGATGGCGCGGCGGTTGGAACCGAAATCGAACAGTGAGGTCCGCAGCGCGGCGGCGTAGAGCAGCGGCGGCAGCAGCCCCACGAGGACCAACTCGTGGTTCAGCTCAATACGCGGGACAAAGGGGAGGAAGGACCCCGCGACGCCGGCCAGGACCAGCAGCAGGGGAACGGAAACATCCAGCTTCCGGCCCAATGCGCTGCCGGCACAAACGACGGCCACGAGAACCAGCAGTCCAAGAGCAAGATCCATGAGCCCATTCTGTCAGGCGGCCCCTTCCGCCGGGACGCCGGAAGCAGCGCGGGGCAGGCGAAGCTGACTTTCCTCGCACGGTTGTCCTGACTGTGCAGCTGGTCGGGGGCGTGCCGGCTGGCCGGCTGGAGGCAGGCCGGGTCCGGCCGGGGTGGGCTGGGCGGTGAATTTGCACGACCACCCCGGCTGAAGGCCTCGTGGTCGACGACTAGGCCGGAGGCTCGGCCAGGCTCCAGGCCGTCACCGCCACGTGACCGCCGCTCACCACGTCCAGGTCTGCCGGGAGGCTGGTCCGGGCGACGCCGGAAAACGGGGCCACCAGGACCGTCCCGACCCTAGTGTCACCGGCGCCGGCCATGGCGTTCCAGCCCAGGGCTGCTTGCGCGACCGCTCCCGGGGTGACGGTGATCGGGCGGGGGCCCGGGTCCGTGGTCATGAAGGTGCCGCCGCGGACTGTCAGGATGTCCATGGCCCATCCGGCAGTGTCGTTGAAGGCGACGTCGGGGTAGGCATTGAGCACGCACGGTGCCGTGCCGGAATTGACGAGCCGGATGGGCATGCCCCGGTGGCCGGTGGCGGCGTCCGGTGTGCCGAGGGTAATTTTCACCTGCTCGCTGCGGCACCAGCCCGGATCCGGAGCCTGCTGCGAGGGGCCCACGGTGGGCGAGCCGTACACCACGGGCGGTGCGGTGGGCGACGGCGGCGGCGCGGGCCGGGCCCGGGCGGCGGTGGCGGCGCGGGTTGCCGCTCCAGACAACGGCGCGGCGGCGACCAGCAGCACGGCGCAGCCGACCGTGGCAGCGAGGAGGGCCCAGGACTGCACCGGCAGCCGCCGTCGGCCCGGGCCAGCCAGCTGGGGGCGTTGCTCGGACGCCGGTCCGCGGTCGGAGAGGTGGCCGTCATCCTGGCGGCCTCCGCTGCGGGCTGTCCGGATCCATATGAGAGCAGGGACCCAGCCCCACACGGTGCCCCAGTAACCGGCGCTCAACAGGGCGGTGCCGGCGTTGTCGAACAGTGACGCCAGGCGCGGTGGCGGCCACTGCGCCAGGATGCTCCCGGCCGACCAGAGCACACCGGTGAGGAACGATGCGAGCACCACGCACAGCCAGACACTCAGCATGGCCGTCTGGTCGCGCGGCCGGCCCGCCGGACGGGGCACCAAGAATTGCAGCAGGAGCAGCAGCAGGCCCAGCAGCGTCAGTACGGAGACGATCGGAATCAGGAGCGGCCAAGGCCCCGCGGCCCGCCAACTGGAAGCGGCCACTGTTTCGGGAGCGATCAGCCGGGCGAGGGAGACCGGAAGGACGTTGAACCAGCTCAATGCCGCGAAAAGCGCCCCGCTGAGGAGCCATCCGATTCCCGCGGCCGCGGCCGCCGTCGTCGCAGCCCTGCTTGCTATACCCCCACTGCGTTTCCCCATGCCGGCCAGCCTAGTTCAATCCGCGGGAACCACGCCGTTCGATGATTCCGGGCGCACCCGGCGTTTCGAGCCACCGAACTGGCAGAAGACCGTCGAAACGGGCCGAACCAGGCCGGCCCTGGTCCGGAGCCTAATACCGGGTGATCTGGGTCAGGTAGCCGTAGTACTTCGAACCTGCCGGGCGCAGCGGATCCCCTTCGAAGCCGAAGTCCGGGTGCCGCTGGTTGTAGGACTTGGTGAGCTCGAGGAACTGCTCGGTGACGTCAGCGCCCGAGCCGTGGCAGGTTTCATGGCTGATGCACAGGGCGACGGCTCCTGCCACCGCTGGGCTGGCGAAGCTGGTGCCGTGGTTCACGCCGTAACCGCCGGGGACCGTGGACAGGACGCACACCCCCGGAGCTGCGACGGTATGCCGCCGGTCCTGGGCGTTGACGGCGAAGTTGGAGAAAAACGCCGGCTGGTCGTCCCGCTGCCCGAGGGCGCCCATGTCGAGCTGGTTGCAGATGCTCGGGGCGAGGCCTCCCGGGCGGCCGTCAAAATCGCCCATAGCCGTGGCCGTCAGAACTTCCTGATAGGCGGCCGGCACCGTCCCGGCGAAGTCGGAGGCGGCATTGCCGGCCGCCACCGTGTACGCCACTCCGGCCCGGACGGAACGGCAGATTGCGTAATGCAGCGGGTCGGTGCCCTTGCCGCAGTTGGCCGTGTCGGAACCGCCGCCGCCGATGCTCATGTTGGCAACGTCAATGTCATTGCTCCGGTCCTTGTCCCGGCGGGTCGAGGTGACCCAGTCAATGGCGCAGATCAGGCTTGCCTCACTGATGGTGCCGGAGTCGGCCATGACCCGCACCGACCAGAGCGGCGTCCCGGGCGCCGCGCCGATGATGCCGGAGCCGTTGTTGCGGGCCCCGATGATTCCGGCCACGGCCGTCCCGTGCCCCATGACATCAATGGGGGTGGCCACTTTGACGGGTTGGCCGGAGGAGCAGTCGATGCCACCTTTGACGTTGAGGTCCGGGTGGGTGGCGTCTACGCCGCTGTCAATAACGGCAACATTGACGCCGGGTCCGTCGTCGGTCCCCGGGTGAACGTGGGCGGCCCTCATGGCCTCGTCCGGGTCCCCGCCGATGCGCTGCCACCACAACGGGGCGATCTGGGTGGAAGGCGTCTCTGACTCCGGCGGCTCGTGGAAGTGTCGGTCGACGGTGACGAAATCGACGCTCGGATCGGTTGCAAGCTTGCTGGCCTGGGAGGCGGTCATTTTCCCGGCGTAACCGCTGACCGCGTCCCGGTACACCGTGGAAGCCGTGACGCCGAACTTCCCCCGGTGCGCCGCAGCAATAGCCCCGGCGTCGCCGGTGCCGTCCTTGAGCACCACGATGTAGTCCTGATCCTGCCCGGCCGCGGCCGGTGCTGCTGCCGAAATTCCGCCACCCACGGCCAGCGCGGCGGCGGCCAGCCCCGCCAGGAAGCGCCCTCGTGCGGGGCGGCCCGGCGCCGGATAACCAGGCTCCGGCGCGGAACCGCGCTGGCCTGGGGCCACCAATGTCTTTCGCGCCTGGCGGAAGAATGTGCAGACAAATGTGTTCATCGCGGCCTCCATTAAGCGTTGTCGCTTCCGAGCGCCCCCCGTGCATATCGTAGGCCCGGGACGGAGAAAAAATCAGGGCCAAACGATGTTAAACCAAAGGACGACGGCGGGATGTCCGCCGTCGTCCTTCCTTCCTGATTCCCTAACCCGGGGGCCCTCCGCCCAGGTTCCGGTACTTTTCGAGCCGGCGCGGAAGCAGTTCGTCCAGGCCCGCGGCCGCGACCAGGGACAGCTCGTATTCGATTGCCTGTCCCATCCGCTGGCAGAAGGCTTTGGCTTCCAGTGCAGCGTCGGGACGTTCATCAATGATGTGGTCGACCAGTCCATTGGCGTGCAGCGCTGCCACGTTGACGCCCTGCGCCGCGGACATGGCGGGCGCGAATTCGGTACTGCGGTGCACAATCGCGCTGGCACCCTCCGGCGGGAGCGGGGAGAGCCACGCATGCTGCGCGGCCACTGTCCGGTCGGCCGGAAGCAGGGCAAGAGCCCCGCCACCGGCTCCCTGGCCCAGCAGCACCGAAACCGAGGGCGAACCCAGACCGATCAGGTCGTGGAGGGACCGTGCGATTTCGCCGGCAAGACCGCCTTCCTCCGCCTCCTTGGACAGGGCCGCCCCGCCGGTGTCGATGACTGTCAGCAGGGGCAGGCCGAGTTCCTCCGCAAGCCGCATGCCGCGCCGTGCCTCGCGCAGCGAGGCCGGGCCCATGGCGGTCTGCTGCGACGGCCTCGGCCGGGTGTGGCCGAGCACAACGCAGGACCTCTCGCCGAACCTGGCCAGGGCCAGCAGCAAGCCAGGGTCCTTCTCACCCTGGCCGGTGCCGTTCAAAGGCAGGACGTCCCGTGCCCCGTACGCCAGAAGCTGGCGGAGGTCCGGCCGGCGCGGGTTGCGTGAAATCTCGATCGACGCCCACGCGCCGGCCTCCGCCGGCCCGACTGCCAGCGTGGCCGGAGCGGCTACCGGGGCGGGTGCGCCCGCGAGCAAGATATCCAGCGCACGGTTCACGACGTCGGGCAGCTGCTCCGCGGAAACCACTGCGTCCACAAGGCCTTTGTCGAACAGGTTTTCCGCCACCTGGACGTTTTCCGGGAAAGGCGTGCCGTACAAGGCCTCATATACCCGGGGACCCAGGAAGCCCAGCAGCGCGCCCGGTTCCGCCACTGTGATGTGCCCAAGGGACCCCCACGATGCCATTACGCCGCCGGTGGTGGGGTGGCGCAGGTACACCAGGTAGGGGAGTCCGGCCTGCCGGTGGGCGCGGACCGCTGCGGTGATCTTGACCATGGACAGAAACGCGAGGGTCCCTTCCTGCATCCGGGTACCGCCCGACGCGGGACCGGCCAGCAGGGGCAGGCCCTCGGCCGTGGCCCGCTCAACTGCGCTGACAATTCTTTCCGCAGCGGCGGCCCCGATTGAGCCGGCAAGGAACCGGAACTCACTGACGATCACGGCGACCCGCCGCCCGCGGATCAGCCCTTCCCCGGTCAGGACGGACTCATCGACGCCGGACTTTTCCCGCGCCGCTGCCAACTCGGCCCGGTAGCCGGGGTCGGGATCCGCGTCCGTCACCGGCTTGTCCCAACTCCGGAAGGAGCCGGGGTCGAGCACGGCTGCTATCAGGCCCGCGGCATCAAGACGCCGCATTTTCTGGTCCGCCAACACGTCAACTACCGGCCTGGGACGGCGCATCCGCCGCTGAATCTGGAGCAGTGGCGGTCTCCAGCCAGCGCCGGATCTGGTCCCCGTCCTGGTTCAGCAGCGGCGGTGCGCTGTGTGAGGTCAGGGTGGTCTCCTGCACATCGCCGGTGCTGAAGAAACGCAGCGGCGGACCGGGCAGGCTGATGTTTCCCAGCACCTTGTGATCGACGTCGACGACGAGCCCCTGGGAGCGGACCTGCTCCCAGGCGTAGACCTCGTCCAGGGTCCTGACCTTGCCTGCCGGAATGCCGGCTTCGTTCAGCTTGGCGAGCAGCGGCTCGGCTTCGTACTCGGCGAAAGCGTGTTCCACGGCCTCGATGACCTTGTCACGGTTACGGACCCGGTCGGCGTTGGTGGCAAATTCCGGCCGGCTCGTGTCGATTCCGAATGCCGCCGCGAAACTGTTCCAGAGCTTTTCGCTGCCGACGCTGATCTGGACACTGCCCTGCCGGCAGTGGAACAGGCCGTAGGGGGCGATGGAAGGGTGGTGGTTGCCCTGTGCCCTCGGTACTTCGCCGGCCACGGTCTGCCGGGTGCCCTGAAACGCGTGGACCCCGATCAGTGCCGACAGCAGCGAGGTCCGGACCACCTGGCCGGTGCCGGTCCTTTCGCGCTGCAGCAGCGCGGCGAGGGTGCCGAACGCGCCGTACATTCCGGAGAGAAGATCCGCGATCGGCACCCCGACGCGCTGCGGGTCATCCGGCCCGGAGCCGGTGAGGGACATCAGGCCGGCCTCCCCCTGGAGGATCTGGTCGTAGCCGCTGCGCTTTGCTTCCGGTCCGTCGTGTCCGAACCCGGTGATGGACAGGATCACCAGCCGTGGGTTCAACGCATGCATGTCCGCCGTCGAGAAACCGAGCCGGTCCAGGACACCGGGGCGGAAGTTTTCCACCACGACGTCGGCCCTCTCCAGCAGTTCCCGCAGAACCTGCCGGCCGTCGTCGCTCTTCAGGTCCAGCGCGATGGATTCCTTGTTCCGGTTGCAGGACAGGAAGTACGTAGCCTGCGGGTCGTCCTCAGGACCCACAAAGGGCGGGCCCCAGCCGCGGGTGTCGTCGCCGCTTCCGGGGTTCTCGACCTTAATGACGCGGGCGCCGAGGTCTCCGAGCATCATGCCGGCGTGCGGGCCGGCGAGGGCCCGGCTGAGGTCCACGACGAGGTACCCGGACAGCGGGCCTTCGGTGGTGCGGTCGGTTTCGTTGCTCATGAGTTGATCCTTACGATGTGCAGTTCAGCGGGTGCGGTGGGCCGGCAGGCGCAGTTACATCCAGCCGGGGACGACCATGATGAGCCAGGCGACGGCCGGACCAGCGGCCACGACGATGCCGCTGTAGGCGAGAATCTGCTTGTAGAACTTATCCTTGTCCAGGTTTTCCGGCGCGTTGGCCAGCACCAGGGCGCCGTTCGTGGAGAAGGGTGAGACGTCAACAATCGTGGACGAAACGGCGAGGGCTGCGATCACACCGACGGCGCCGATGTCGCCACTGGCCAGGAACGGAACCGCCAGCGGAATGAGGGCCGCGAGGATGGCGGTGGAGGACGCGAACGCCGACACGATGCCGCCGATGTAGCAGATCAGCAGTGCAGCCAGCAGGGGCATGCCGAGGTTGGAGACGCCGCTGGAGACGAACTTGATGGTTCCGGCCTCCTCAAGGACACCGACAAAGGTGAGCATGCCGCAGATGAGCAGGACGGTGGACCAGCTGATCTTGTTGACGGCTCCCTTTTGGGCCTCGGGGGAGACCAGGGCGAGGATGATGGCGATCGTGATGGAGACGAAGCCGACGTCGACCTTGAAACCGAGCGAGATGACGGCCAGTGCAATGAGGCCAACGATGGTGACCAGCTGCGGCAGGGTCGCCCGGGCGCCGTTGGAGGCGGCTGCGGCAGCGCCGTCGACAGCGGAGGAACCGGCAGCGGAAGTGCCCCCGGCGCTGCCCTTGGCCGACACACTGGCGGGGGAGATATCGGAACCGGAGCCCTGCAGGGTGACGCCGGCTGCGCGTGCGCCGACGCTGACGTTCATGCGGGTCTCCGCCGCCTGCTCGATGAACCGGCCGGTCTTGGAGGAGAGCAGCTTGTTGCCGCCGAGAACAACGAACAGCACGAGTGCCACGACGAGGTTGAAGAAGAAGCTCGCCAGGAAGATCGCCATCGGGCTGGCTGCGAGTTCTGTTTTGGCGATGATGCCGTTGACCGTGACACCGTAGACGGCGATCGGGGAGAAGCCGCCGGCCTGGGCGCCGTGAATGACCATCATGCCCATCATGAGCGGGTTGATCTTGTGCTTCGCGGCGAAGCTGAGGGCGATCGGCGCAATGATGGCGACGGCGGCCGGCGAGAGTGCGCCCACGGCCGTGATCAGAGCGGTGATGGCGAACATCACCCACGGAATGAGGGCCACCCTGTTGCCCACCATCCGCACCGCTGCCCGGACCAGCAGGTCGATGGTGCCGTTGTTTTGCGCGATGGCAAAGAGGTACGTGACACCGACGATTGTCAGAAAGAGCCCACCGGGGAAATTCGCGAGGATCTCCGTGGTGGACATGCCGAGAAAGACCGAGCCGAGCAGGAACGCGCCGACGAAGGCCAGCGCGCCCATGTTGAGGGGCAGCACCGTGGCCAGCAGGAACATCACCGCCAGAATGATGATGGAAAGCACGGGAGCGGACATCTTTGTTCCTCCGGGTAATGTGATGTGAATAACAGGACTACTGGCCTAGCCTCTTAGACTGTAGGTGAGTTTGTCAATACGCCTCTGCGATAGGATGGCGGCAGCGCAAGGCGGGGAGGGCGAATGGCAAAGAAGTCAGAGGGTCCGGAGATCGGCCGGGTGTCCAGGCCGCGGCTCTACGAACAGCTTGTGGCCCAACTTCTCGAGTTCATCGAGGCAGCGGACCTTGGACCCGGCGACCTACTGCCGGCGGAGCGGGACCTGGCCGAACGGCTCGGCGTTTCCCGCGCGACGCTGGCGCAGGCGCTGGTAGCGCTCGAAGTGCTCGGGGTCATTGACGTCCAGCACGGCACGGGTGCGGTGCTGGTCTACCGTCCGAATGTCCCCGCAGTGATCAAGGGACTCCGGGAACACCGAAGCCGGCTTCCTGAGATTGTTGAAGCCCGGAGCACCCTGGAGGTCAAGCTCGCCGAACTGGCGGCCGCCCGGCGCACTGACCAGGACATGCGGGCGATCGACGCGGCCATCGCCGTGATGACGGAGGAAGTGGCGGCCGGTTCCAAGGGGGCGCGCGGCGATGAGCTGTTCCATCAGGCGGTCACGGCGGCGGCCCACTCAGCGGTGCTGGGTCAACTCATGGCATTCATCGCCGAAATGATCCTGGAGACCCGGCTCGAATCATTGGGGCAGCCCGGGCGGCCTGAACAGTCGATCGCTTCGCACCGCAAGATCGCGGAGGCGATCCGCTCGCAGGACGGCGCCGGTGCGGCCGCGGCCATGATGGCCCACATCGAGCTGGTGTCCGACGTCGAGCTGCTCAGATAGGCAGGCTGCCCACGTAAGCGGCTGCCCGGGGGAACGGAGCGCGGTGCCGCGCACCGTTG
Organism: Arthrobacter sp. B3I4; assembly: GCF_030816855.1. NCBI lineage: Bacteria > Bacillati > Actinomycetota > Actinomycetes > Micrococcales > Micrococcaceae > Arthrobacter > Arthrobacter sp. B3I4. The sequence goes on from NZ_JAUSYK010000001.1 coordinate 1,216,004, forward strand.
CCGCCCCTTCGCTCAGTTCTTGTAGTCCTCCACCTGCGAAACGGGCCGGGCTTCGGCATCGTCCGGATTCTCACCGTACTGCTTCTTGGCCCGCCGCTGCCGCAACAGGTCCCAGCACTGGTCGAGGTCCTCCTCGAGCTGCTGGAGTCGAATCCGGTCCGGGACATGGTCGTGGTCCGGGCTCGCAGACTCGCCGCGCTCGCGGAGCTCTCGTTCCTCGTCCACCAGGGTGGTGATGCGCTGCAGGATGTCCCGTTCGTCCATGATGTCCTACTCCTAGTCGTGAGGCTCTGGATACCGCCAGCCTAACCATGGAACTTCGCCTCTGGCCAGCAGATCCAGGTCGGCCGACCTAAAAAACGGGACATTTCATCAGCTTGCTTATTATTTCGCGGCTTCCTACAGTTAATCCTGTAAGGCACCAATTTCTCCGCGTGGGACGCGGCCGGACGGCTGCTGGACCCTCGCGTTGCTAGAGGAGGACACATGTCGGAGCACAACATTTCAGGCAAGAAAGTCGCGTTTCTACTGACGGACGGCGTTGAGCAGGTCGAGTTGACCAGTCCGTGGAACGCGGTCAAGGAAGCCGGCGGCGTGCCGACCCTCGTTGCCCCCAAGAGCGGGAAGCTGCAGGGCTATGACGGCACGGACAAGGGCGAGACTTTCGACGTCGATCTGACTGTGGACCAGGCGAACGCCTCCGACTTCCACGCTCTGGTGATCCCGGGCGGTGTCGTGAACGCGGACCACCTCCGCGTCGACAAGGGCGCCCAGGCCTTCGCCCGCAGCTTCTTTGAGCAGCACAAGCCGGTGGCTTCGATCTGCCACGGGCCGTGGCTGCTGATCGATGCCGGCGTGGTGAGCGGCCGCAGCCTCACTTCCTACCACACGCTCCAGACAGACCTGAAGAACGCCGGCGCCAACTGGTCGGACGAGGAAGTGGTTGTTGACCAGGGCCTCGTGACGAGCCGCAACCCGGACGACCTGCCGGCGTTCAACGACAAGCTGCTGGAAGAAATCGCCGAAGGCGAGCACGCCGGGCAGACCGCTTAGGCCACGGGCCGCAGCCGCGCGCGACACCGCCCGCGCGGCTGCCGGTTCCCTTTGGCGGGGCCTATGAAGCGTCGCCGTTTTCGGGCAGGATATGCCGTGTAAGCGGCGCAGGTCCTAGCGTTGCCGTCCGTCTGCCCCGCAGCCGTCAGCTACCAAGGAGTCCCCGATATGACCACCCTTAACCCGTACCTTGGCTTTCGCGACAACGCCAAGGACGCCATGACCTTCTACCAGTCTGTGTTCGGCGGCGAGCTGAACATGAGCACGTTTGCCGAGTTCAACGCCAGCGATGATCCCGCCGAGCAGGACAAGATCATGCACGCGATGCTGACCGGGGAGAAGGGTTTCGTGCTGATGGGGGCGGACACGCCCAACAGCATGGATTTCACACCCGGAAACAACTTCTCGGTGTCCCTCAGCGGCGCCGACGAGGCGGAGCTGCGCGCCTACTGGGACAAGCTGTCCGACGGCGGCACGGTGACCATGCCGCTGGAGAAAGCCCCGTGGGGCGACACCTTCGGCATGTGCAAGGACAAGTTCGGGGTGGACTGGCTGGTTAACATCGCGCCCGCCACGGCGTAGCCGCCTCCGAAGCGCAGGCCGGGCCCCGTACAGGTGGCCCGGCCTGCGCTGTTGCCGGGGCTGCCAGTCCGAAGTTGTCAGTCCGGAGTGGTGTCCGTGGTGAGGCCGCGGTCGTCGGCGGTCTTTTCGTCCTGCTCCTCGGCCGGTCCAGGCACCTTCTGCGTATCTCCCGTTGCCGGCGTTGTGCCTTCGGCAGGGCCCGACGGCGTAGGCGCACCTTCTGCGCTGCCCCCGTCGCGGGGAACAGGCTTGGAGCCCTCCTCGACCCCGTCGCTCACGATGTCTTCCGGTTCAATCGGCTTGTTGCTCATATGTTCCTCCGACGTTGGCCTGGGATGGATTTCCACTCCGGTGCTTCCACCCAAGTTACAGCCGCGCCGGCAGCAAGGTACAGGCGAGGGGGTGAGGATGGCGCCGGGCCCGGGCGGGGACTAGAGTTCCGGCATGAACCAGGATCCGGTGGCGACAAACCCCGAATTGTACCGGGTGGTGTTTGAAAACGAACGCGTGCGGGTGTTGGAGTACCTGGACCGCCCAGGGGATAAAACCGTGACGCACTCGCACCCGGACAGCGTGATGGTCACCCTGAGCAGTTTCCGCCGGCGACTCTCAGCCGACGGCCGGGAGGTCGACGTCGAGCTTCCCGCCGGGCTGGCTCGCTGGTTGCCCGCGCAGTCCCATTCCGGCGAAAATACCGGCGACGCCGACACGCACGCGATTTTCGTTGAGCTCAAGGAACCAAGCCCGGACTCGACCAGCGCTCCTGATGCACTGGGACCTGCGTCTGGCTGAGACCTCCTGGCTTCCGGGGCCGGTGAAACAGCTCGATGTCGGGTTGGAGCCAAGCGCTCAGTATGCTTACCAGATGAGATCCACCAGGACCAAGCCTGAACGCATCGTGGTTGAGGCTGCTGGGCACGTCGGCCACGTCTTCGCCTCCCGGCGGCCGGCGGCCGTTGCATCGGCGGCGCCTGCGGTCGTCCTGGTCCACGGGATCGGCGTCTCGCACCGGTATCTGCAACGGTTGCACCGGCACCTGGCGGCGTCGGTCGACACCTACTCGATCGATCTGCCCGGCTTCGCCGCCACTCCTACGCCGGCACACACGCTGAGCGTGGCCGAGCACGCGACGTACATCCTCGGTGCCCTTGAGCAGCTGGGAGTGCTGGAGTTCGTCTTCGTCGGACATTCCATGGGCACGCAGTTTGCAATTGAAGCCGCGCTGCAGCAGCCACACCGGATTCCTCACGTCGTGCTGATGGGCCCGGTGGTAAACGACGAGCGGCGCACCGTGGCGCAGCAAGCCCTGTCGCTCGGCCGGGACTGCCTGTTCTTCGAGAGCCCTTCCTCCAACGCCCTGGTCCTCACCGACTATCTTCGTTGCGGGCTGGTCTGGTACCTCAAGAACCTGCGGCTGATGCTGAATTACCGGATCGAGGACAGAATCCGGGGCGTCACGTCCCCCATCCTTGTGGTGCGCGGCGAACACGACCCGGTGGCGACGGCGAACTGGTGCCACCGGCTCGCGGCGCGGGCGGCCGACGCCCGGTGCCTGGAGATCGAGGGCACCGGCCACGTCGTCCAGCACAACAGGGCCGTCGAAGTTGCGCAGACCATCCTTGCTTTCGCCGGCGTCGGTGCCCCGGGAAGCGCAGCGGAGGAGTACACCTCGTGAGCAGCCTTCTCCAGATCGCCGGCTGGTGGGCCAAGGACTACGTCTATGCCGTCGGCCGGCAGCTGCGCAGCGCGGCCTCCAGAGTCAGCTCCGATGAGTTCCTCAGCGGCACCGGCCGGCCCGTCGTCGTCATCCCCGGCATCTTCGAGGACTGGCGTTTCATGTTGCCCCTGATCCGCAGCCTCCACGACGCCGGGCATCCCGTGCACGTGGTCACTGTGTTGCAGCGCAACCGCCTCGCGGTGCCTAAAGCAGCCGCCCTGATCGCCGACTATCTCCGCGACCGGGACCTCACGGACACCCTGATCGTGGCCCACAGCAAGGGCGGACTGATCGGCAAGTACACCATGATGGCACTGGATCCGGACCGGCGGCTGGTCCGGATGGTGGCCGTCGCCTCGCCGTTCTCCGGCTCACGGTACGCCGGGTTCATGCTCCTGCCGAGCCTGCGGGCACTGTCTCCGCGCAACGCGGTGACGCTGCAACTGTCCCGGGAGCAGAGGGTCAACGAAAGGGTCACGTCCATCTACGGGCTTTTCGACCCGCACATTCCGGAGGGCAGTGTCCTTCCCGGTGCGCGGAACGTGCAGCTGGACACCGGCGGCCACTTCCGGATCCTCGCCCACGAGCTCACCATCAGCACGGTGTTGGCGGAAGCGGCCGCGTCCGCTCCTCCCGCCCCTGCGTCGGCCGCCCGGGGTGGTGACGCCGGCCGGGCGCACTAGCCGTCGAAGTGGGTCCGCGCGGGACCCTGGCCCAAGGCATCCACAATTCCGGCGGCGACAACGTTCAGCTTCACGTTACGCGCGCTGGACGCCGCCTTGAGCAGTTCGAAGGCTTCGTCCTGGCTGCAACGGTTCTGCGCCATGATGATGCCGACCGCGACGTCAATTCCGGTCCGCGTCTCCAGCGTCGCCTTGAGGTCGGTGGCAGTTTCGCTGAAGTGGGCAAAGCGCACGGCCAAGCGAACCGCCATGGAGGTTTGGTTCACGAAGGTACCTGCCAGCTCACGCGCCGGTTCGTCGAAGCGGTGCGGGCGGTGTGAGTAAAGGTTCAAGGCCGCCCTGGTTTCACCGTCCAGAAGGAACGGGACAGCGTAAATTGACCGCATGCCGTGTTCCCGGATGGTGGCCGCGAAATCCGGCCAGCGCTCTTCGGCTTCGAGGTCTTCAACGTGCACGGCGGTCTGTTCTAGGGCGGCCGTGACGCAGGGGCTGCCGTCGCTGAAGCCGTACTGGATCTCATCCATGGCCTGCGCGGCCGGGCTGCTGCTGGCCACGGTGGCTGCCTTCCGCTGACGGAGCAGTGTAACCCCGCAGAGGATTTCGTCGCCGGGCTCTGAAAGGCTGCGGGCCGATGCCCGCGCCAGCTCGCAGAGGAATTCCTCAACGTCGGCGCTGTTGAGCACAAGCTGGTTCATGTGCTCATTGATCGATGTTGCTGATGACTCGGTTGCCACTGTTTGTTGATGCCGTTTCACTCGGTCTCTTCGACCCGGCGACCTGCTGCCCCACAGCGCGGAGTATGGCGACGGTAGCAGTCAGAAAGCCGGATCAAAAAACTATCCAACGGCCTTCTGCTAAACCGTACCGGGAAAAAGTATATACAGGCCTTCGCCGGGATCTTGCCCTGGCCAATGCAGGCGCCAGTGCACAAATTCCGGGCAGCCCCGCGCGTGCCGGCGGGAAATGTTTCACAACCAATGACTCGCGGCGTGGCCGGTCGTAGTCTAAGCGGTAACTCGAGGGATAGGGACGGATCCTGTATGTCACAACTCGCAGTAACGGAGTCGGCCCTGCCATTGTCCATCACCGACGCAGCCCGCACCCCGGCAGCCGCCGTGCTCGACCGGCTCGGGACTTCCCCCGCCGGACTGTCCGAAGCGGAGGCCAAGGACAGGCTCGGGGTTTTCGGCGCGAACGCGGTCCGGAGCCATGAGGCAAGCGGCTGGTCTGTCCTCGGCCGGCAGTTCCGAAGCCCTATCCTGATCCTGCTGCTCATCACTGCCGGGCTGTCATTGTTCCTGGGGGACGCCACCAACGCCGTGGTCATCGGCGTGATCCTGCTCGTCAGCGTCGGCCTGGGGTTCAGCAATGAATTCCGGGCCGAGCGCGCCGCCGAGGCGCTGCACTCACGGGTCACGCACACCGCCGTCGTGGTCCGCGGCGGGACCGTTAGTGAAGTGGACGTGACCGCCCTGGTGCCAGGCGATGTTGTGCAGCTGGGCCTGGGCGCCATCATCCCCGCCGACGTGCGCGTGCTGACGGTCAAGGACCTGCTCTGCGATGAAAGCATTCTGACCGGGGAGTCACTGCCGGTCCCCAAGGACCCGGCACCGGTAGCGGAGGGCGCCACGCTGGCCGACCTGGCTTCCTGCATGTTCATGGGCACCGTGATCCAGTCCGGCAGCTGCACCGGGGTGGTCGTGGCGACCGGAGGCCGCGCCGAGTTCGGCCGGATTGCACTGGGTCTGGGGGAGCGGCAGCCGCAAACGGAATTCCAGCTCGGACTCAAGCGGTTCTCCTTCCTGCTGCTGCAGGTGGCCATCGTGCTGACTTCGCTCATCTTCCTCGCCAACCTGCTCCTGCAGCGCCCGGTGATCGAGTCGTTGCTGTTCTCCCTGACGATCGCCGTCGGCATCACGCCGCAGCTGCTTCCCGCCGTCGTCAGTACCAGCCTGGCGACCGGCACCCGGCAGCTGGCGAAGCGGAAAGTGCTGGTCAAGCGGCTGGTCTGCATCGAGGACCTCGGCGATATGGACATCCTCGTGACGGATAAGACCGGCACCCTGACGGAGGGCCGGATCAGTTTTTCGGCGGCTCTGCCGGTGGCCGCCGGCATGTCGGCACAGCAGGTGTTCACTCTGGGGTTGCTCGCCACCGAGGCGGACTACATGGAAGCGCAGCGCACCGTCATCGGGCAAAACCCGCTGGACGCGGCGCTTTGGCAGTCCCCGGACGCCGCCGCTTTCGAACCCGTGCGGTATGAACGGCTGGACGTGATCGACTTCGACCATCAGCGGCGCCGGACCAGTGTCCTGGTCCGGGATGACGGCAACCCCGCCCTCATCATCACCAAGGGTTCACCGGAGGACGTCCTGGCGTTGTGCGGCCCGACCCCCGCACAGGTCCAGGACCTGCTGGACAAGCAGTTCGACGCCGGATCCCGGTGTGGTGGCGGTGGCGACCAGGCCCGCCGCTGGCCTGACCGACATCACCGCCGCTGACGAAACGGCCCTTGAGCTGGCCGGCTTCCTGGTCTTCCTCGACCCGCCCAAAGTCAATGCACGCGAGTCCCTGGACCGGCTTGCGGCCCTGGGCATCACGGTCAAGATCGCCACCGGCGACAACGCCAAGGTCGCAGAGCGGGTCTGCGACGAACTGGGCGTGCTCTCCGGCGGGACACTCACCGGTGCCGAAACCGAGGCCATGTCCGACGCCGAACTGAGCGCCGCCGCACGGGAAGCCAGCATCTTCGCCCGCGTCTCACCCGAGCAGAAGGCGCGGATCATCCGCTTGCTGCGCCAGAGCGGCGGCGCGGTCGGGTTCATGGGCGACGGCGTTAATGATGCGCTGGCACTGCACCAGGCGGACATCGGCATCTCTGTGGACAGCGCCACGGACGTCGCCAAGGACGCGGCCGACGTCGTGCTGCTGGATAAAGACCTCGGCGTGCTGGCCGACGGCGTGATGGAGGGCCGGCGGATCTTCGCCAACACGATCAAGTACGTGCTGATGGGTACCTCGAGCAATTTCGGGAACATGTTCAGCGCCGCCACGGCATCCGTCGTGCTGAGCTTCCTGCCGATGCTGCCCGGGCAGATCCTGCTCAACAACCTGCTCTACGACACCGGCCAGCTCGCCATCCCCGGTGACCGGGTCGACAAGGAACAACTGCTGGCTCCGGCGCACTGGAACATTTCCTTTATCCGGCGGTTCATGTTCCTCTTCGGCCCGATCAGCTCGGTCTTCGACTTCGCGACGTTCGCCCTGATGCTGTTCGTCTTCGACGCGGCCCCGGGGGAGTTCCGGGCGGGCTGGTTCATCGAGTCAATTGCCACCCAGACGCTGATCATCTTTGCCATTCGGACGCGCCGGGTGCCGTTCCTGCGCAGCCGGCCGTCGGCCGGACTGCTGAGCGCATCACTGGGCGTAGTGGCCCTGGGCATCTTCCTCCCGCTGTCACCGCTGGCCGCCGTGCTCGGCTTTGACCCGCTGCCCGTCCCGTTCTTTCTGGCCTTGCTGGGCATGATCGTCGTATACCTGGTGCTGGTGGAGCTGGCCAAGCAGTGGTTCTTCGCCCGCGCGGCCCAGCAGCCCGCCGCCCCGGCCCTGCCGCGGGTGCGGCGCCGGGGCAAGGACCACCACGTGGCCCGGCGCGCAGCGCGCTTCAGTGCTCCGGGTTCCGTCAGCCGCCACGCCCGCCGGGCACCGCTCGCACCGCGGCGCGGGAGGCCTGCGCCGCGCAGGGGAAACCGGGTACAAGGGCCCTCACATCCCCGAAAGTCGTGACGGATAGTGAGAGGAAGCGGCCCGGCTGGTTCCATGCCCGGCCCTGCAGCGCACGCCGGTGGTGCACGCCGTGGGGCGCCCGACGGCCGCCGCCCGATCTGAAAGCCAAGACAATGAGCATCTTTAAGGACAGGGTCGACGCCGGGCGGCAGCTGGGGAGGCGGTTGGCGGACCTCCGCGGCAAGGACATCGTGGTCCTCGGACTTCCGCGCGGCGGAGTCCCGGTCGCTTTTGAGGTCGCCGCCGCCCTGGATGCGCCCCTTGACGTGATCGTGGTGCGGAAGCTGGGCCTGCCCTACCAGCCGGAGCTTGCGATGGGGGCGATCGGTGAGGGCGGTGCCAGGGTGCTGGAGGAGCACGTGCTGGCCCAGGCAAGGGTCAGCGACCAGGAGCTGAAGGCGGTCGAAGACCGGGAACGGGCTGTGCTCGAGAACCGGGTGGCGCGGTTCCGGAACGGCCGCGGCCGCCAGGACCTGACCGGGCGGATCGCTGTGATCGTCGATGACGGCATCGCCACCGGGTCCACCGCCCGGGTCGCCTGCCGGGTCGCACGGAAACTGGGTGCGGCCAGGGTGATTCTCGCCGTGCCGGTGGCACCGGCGGACACCCTCGCAGCGCTGGGCGAACCCGACGAGCTGGTGTGTCTGGCGACACCGCGCCAGTTCTCCGCCGTCGGCTACCACTACCGGGACTTTTCACCCACCGAGGACGACGAGGTAATCCAGTTGCTCGACGCCGCGGCACGGCGGCTGCAGGAGTCGCCGCCGCGGTCCGGTTCCGTGGCGGACCTGCCTGCGGAGCAGACGGAACTCGACGAGGAAGTGCAGATACCGTCCCGAAGCGTCAGGCTCGAGGGCCACCTGCACCTGCCCGTTCCGGCGCGCGCCGTCGTGGTGTTCGCCCACGGCAGCGGCAGCAGCCGGCACAGCCCGCGGAACCGCTTTGTCGCCAGCGTACTGCAGCGCGCCGGCCTCGGGACGCTGCTGCTGGACCTGCTCACCCCGGGGGAGGAACGCAACCGCGCAAATGTGTTCGACATTGAGCTGCTCGCCCGCCGGCTCTCCTCCGTCGCCGACTGGCTGGGCACGAGAGAGGACACTGCGTCCTGCGCCGTGGGCTATTTCGGTGCAAGCACCGGTGCCGGCGCCGCACTGTGGTCCGCCTCCGAACCGTCCGCCCGGACCGCCGCCGTCGTGTCGCGCGGCGGACGCCCGGATTTGGCCGGGCCCAGGTTGTCCGCGGTCCGCGCGCCGACCCTGCTGATCGTTGGAAGCTTCGACTACGAGGTCCTGGAACTAAACCGGAAAGCCAAGGCCATCATGCGCTGTCCCAACCAGCTGGCCGTGGTTCAAGGCGCCACCCATCTGTTCGAGGAACCCGGCACCCTCGCCGCGGCCGCCATTCTGGCCAGGGACTGGTTCACCCAGTACCTTCTGCCCGTGAACCGACTAACCCCCCAGGAGTGAAGATGAGCTACACCTACACCGCCGTCGTGCCGATGAGCTGGACGGACGCCCTCGAAAAGACGCGCGCGGCGCTCGCGGGCCAGGGGTTCGGAATTCTTTCAGAGATCAACGTCCGTGACACCTTTGCTGCCAAGCTGGGCGAGGACGCCGCGCAGACCCTTGGAGAGTACGTGATCCTTGGCGCCTGCAACCCGCAGCTGGCAAGCCGCGCCCTGGCGGCGGAGCCCGAAATCGGCGCCCTGCTGCCGTGCAATGTGGTGGTCCGGCGCGGCCCGGGGGAGGCCGAAACGACGGTGCAGGCCATTGACCCCGAAACCATGGTGCAACTCAGCGGCAGCCCCGCGGTCCGTGAAGTGGCCGACGACGCCGGCGCGCGGCTCCGTGCCGCCCTGGCGGAACTGGACGAGGCTTAGGCTCAGCTCCGGTCAGGGTTTACGGGGCCGGAGTGGAGGTGAAGCCGGGCGTCCCTTGCCGGCCCCCATCCCCTCGAGCACGTCCATCAGCGCCTCGAGTGAGGACCGCCGGGGCCGCCAGCCCAGAACCTCCCGCGCCCGGGACGTGTCCATCAGGGGCGCCCCGGCGGCCATATCGATCCACCCGCCGTCGGTGGCCTGCAGCCGCAAACGCCAGCTGAGCTCGACGACGGCGCGCAGCACTGCGACCGGGATCGGCAACAGCCGCCGCGCCCGGAAGACCCAGCCCAGCGCGTTGGGATCAAGAATTGGTTCGGCGGCGATGTTGAAGGCGCCCTCGGCACGTTTTTCCAGCACCCGCCAGTAGGCGTCGGCGACGTCGGCGGCGTGCACTGCCTGGAAGACCAGCTCGCTGGGAATGGGCAGCAGCGGCAGCCAGGGCCTCCGCGGGACGAGGCGGGGCAGCACGCGTCCGAGGAAGTAGCGGCCCACCTCGCTGCCGGCTTCCGCGCTGAAGATCAATGCTGGCCGGAGCCGTGACACGACGACGTCGGGGTTGTCTTTCGCGAAATCATCCAGCAGGCTCTCCTGCGCGGCCTTGTCCACACTGTAGTGGGAGCCCTTGATGCCGGCCGCCGGCCAGTCCTCCCGGGTCCGTCGGTCCTTCGGGGCCGGTGAATAGGCACCCACCGACGAGGCGCACACGACCTGGCGCACGCCGGCTGCCCGGGCTGCGGCGAGAACGTTGGCCGTTCCTGCCACGTTCGTGCGGCGGAGGAGTTCCCGGTTGTGGTTCGGCTGGATCAGCCACGCCAGGTGCACGACGGCGTCCGCGCCGGCCAGAGCCTGTATCAGGGCCGGCTGGTCGTTCTGCTCGCCGACGTCCAGGGTGTGCCACTCAACCCCGCGGAACGGGGCGGCATTCTGGTCAGGAGTGCGCCGGGTGATGCCAACGAGCTGCAGGTCGGCACCTTCTTCGGACCGGGCCTGGTGCAGCCGGGTCAGCAGTGCCGTGCCGACGTTGCCGCTGGCTCCGGTGATGACGATGCGCATGGGATTCTCCTCTGTGCTTTTCAGTGGAAGCGGTGGTCCGGCGTGCCGCGGGTACCGGGAACCTGGCGTTGGAACCAAGCATGCCGTTGACCCTTGACCGCCAAGGAGGACGAGGACAGGATGAAGACGGTTTGGCCTGCGCTGGAGATGCAAGGCGGGGCTTGAAGTTGGAACGAAAGGATTCGTCATGACTGAAACGCCGGAGCCCAACGAGCGTCGTCACACGGAAGCGCCCGCCGAGGGAGAGGACACCGAGGCCGAGGAGAGCACTTCGGGGGTCCGCTCCCACGCTGAAGAGCCATCGGAAGGCGCCCCGGGAAAGGGCGCTCCCGACGAGAGAACCGCCCACGAAGCCGCGGATGGCGGGTAGGGGCATCCGCCCCGACCCACCCGCCACGGAGGGCGCTGATTCGTCCGGGGCTACTCGCTGTGCCCCTGGTCGCCGCTCATTTGGTCCTCTGCCGGCGGCGTCTCGCCAGGCGGCACGCCGCCGCCTGGTTCCAAACCGGTGATGTTGCCGCTCAGCGGATCAGGGTTGGGTGAGGCTCCCTGGTCGGCCGCCTGCCCGTTCTGGCCGCCGGGCCGCTCCACGTGGATGTCGCGGGCGGACCCTCCGCCTGGCTTCGGCGGGTCGGGGTTGGCCGGGTCATTTTCAGGATGGTAGGTGCTCATGGGTCATGCCTTCCCTAGTTTGGAACTCTGGACGATCAGTAAGCATGCTGATCATTCTAACCGCCAAACCTCGAATCGGGCCGTGGGAACTCAAATTCGCCGGAAAGGAGCACAACCTTTAAGCGCCGTGCGGCCTGTGGCCGCCGCGGGTGGTCCGGTAGGCGTAGACCAGCAACGCGATCCCGGCCAGGATCAGGGCGGCCGGGAGGGCGAAGTCAACCGCAAGGAGCAGTGACATGGCCTGGAAAGCGAAAACGACGCCGAGGACGCCGAGGATGGCAGCCGGAATCAGCGGCCACTTCATCCGGCCCGACGGGGCGGGATCGCCGGGGTGCTGGACCGGCACCAGGGAAAGCAGCCCGAAGGTGGCTGCGAGGCCCAGAAACAGGACGGCGGCGACGGTCGTGCCCTGAAGTTCAGGCGGGAGGGCCACGACGACGGCCAGGGTGAACAGCACGCCGGCGGGGATGAGCGCCCACCAGTTGGTCCGGATCCGCAAGAAGACAGCGGCAAAACCGACCGCCATAAAGAGGAACAGGTAGGTTCCCGCGCCCTCGGCGCCTGCGAGTTGGGTGGCAGTGATGACCGCGCCGAGGCCCAGGAAAACCGACCCGGGAATGGCGGCCCACCAGAACTCCCGGCTGCGGACAAAGAGGGACGCGAACAGCACGCCTACCCCGGCGAAGATCAGTGGCGGCAGGACGGCTGCGGTTTTCAGGATTCCGAGCAGGTCCAGCAACAACAGTCCGCCGACGGCCATGAGAATCACGCCAGCGATAATGCTCGTCTTTGCCGATTGCACCCTGCGCCTCCCGGGGACTCGGTGGCAGCCGCGCCGCTCTGCTCATCTCAGGCTAGGGCTGCCGTGGTACCCGACGTAGGGTACAAAGCCCCCGCGCTCAGTGTGCCCGCCGCCCCGTGCGGCCCGGACGCAGGCGCTCCACGCGGGCGCGTATCCCCAGAAGCATCCGCCGCTCCATCACAAACTGCATCGGCTCGAGCAGCAGCCGCAAGGCGATGCCCAGCGGCAGCGGAGCGTAATCGTAGCGCGTCCGGGAGAGCAGCCGGGTACTGCTGGCGCCTAAGGGCTGCAGCACGAAGCTCCAGCCTATTTCCAGCCGCGTCCCTGTCGCCGGTCTCGCACCGCCAGTTACCTCGCGGGTGCGCGGATCCATTTGCCCGCCGAGCGCCAGCACCGCGCCGGGCTCCAGCCGGCGCACCGGGACACCGCCACCAGGGGCGAGCGGGATGACGTCGCCGACAGCGAGTTGTTGGAACTCCGGCAGAATCCGATCGGCGCTGTGCATGTCAAGGCCGACGGCATTCTCCAGGAAGTCATAGCTGTACATCCCGCCGCGCCCGGAACCCATCTGGACGAGCCACGGCCAGACGTCGCTTGGCGGAGCGCTGATGCTGACCGCCCGGGTGCTTTGCAGGCGGGGCGTGGGCACCAGCTCATCACCCGGCAGCGGCCCAGCAGCTTCCTGCGCCGTGGCTCCCCAGCGCAGCAGCCAGGGGCGCAACGCGAGAACGTACCCTGCTGCCGCAGCGGCGGCAGCCACTGCCGCGAACGGGCCCTTCAGCCGGGCCGGAAACGGTGCCCGGCGCGCGGACTCGGTCTCCCGGACGGCACTCATTCGTTCAACTGGCGCTCGCCGGCCTCCTGGCCGACCACCAGCACCGGGCAATGGGCATGGGCCGCGCAGGCGCCGCTGACCGAACCCATCACCTGCGCGAGAAATCCGCCCCCGCCGCGCCGTCCCACGACGAGCAGTTGCGCGTCGTTGCTCTCCTCAATCAGTACCTTGGCCGGCGGCCCGAACTTCACCTGCCGGCTGAGCCGCTCCGGACGGGCACTGCCGAAAGCGCGCTCCAGCGACTCCTCCAGCAGCCGCTTGGCGGTCTCTTCAAGCTCTTCCGTGGAGGCAGTGCGCTCCTCCGGCAGACGGGATGCGAAGAAATAGTCAGAGGTGCCCAGACACGTGATCACCTCCAGCGGAGCGTCCAGGCTGGCGGCCATCCGGCCGGCGAGCCGGAGGGCCGTCGTGGAGAATTCCGAGCCGTCCACGCCCACGACAATCCGCTGGTCTGCAGTCATGGCACCACCTTCCCGGCCCGTCCCCGCAGTGCCTAGGGCCAAAGGTCACCGCAGCCCTTGCCCGCCGTGCGTGTTCGGTGCGCTGCCGACGCCGCCCGTTAGGGTGGAGGCACGGCAGCGACCCGACCAACGAGGAGAACCTGATGAGAATTGCAGTCACCGGAGGAAACGGGAAGCTTGGCAGGAACGTGGTCCGTAGGCTCCGCGCCGACGGCCACCAGGTCACCTGCCTGGACCAGACGGGGGAGCGGGACCCGGGATTCACCCGCGTGGACCTGCGGAACTACGGGCAGGTGGTGGACGTCATCCTTGGCCTCGATGACCGGCACGAAGGTTTTGACGCCGTCGTCCACCTGGCGGCCATTCCGGCCCCCGGCCTCGCCCCGGACGCGGCCACCTTTGAAAACAACATGCTCGCCACCTACAACGTCTTCCAGGCCGCGCGCCGTGCCGGCATCAAGAAGATTGTCTATGCCTCGAGTGAGACGGTGCTGGGACTGCCGTTCGACGTCGACCCGCCGTACATTCCCGTGGACGAGGAATACCCGGCCAGGCCGGAAAGCACCTACTCGCTGGTCAAGCACCTCGAAGAGCAGATGGCCATCCAGCTGACCCGCTGGGACCCCGCGCTGAGCATCACCGCCCTGCGCTTCTCTAACGTGATGGACCCGGAGGACTACGAGGAATTCCCCTCCTTTGACGCCGACGCCCGGCTGCGCAAATGGAACCTCTGGGGCTACATCGACGGCCGCGACGGCGCCCAGGCTGTGGCGCGGGCACTCGCCTACGTCGAACCCGGCTTCGAGGCGTTCGTCATCGCCAACCAGGACACCGTGATGAGCCGCTCCAGCGCCGAACTGGCCGCAGAGGTGTTCCCGGACGTCAAAGTGGTCAAAGAACTCGGCGAGCACGAGACGCTGCTCTCGATCGAGAAAGCCAAGCGCGTCCTGGGCTACGCGCCGGAACACAGCTGGCGAAACTACCACTCGCTGCGCACCACCCCCACCGAAGACTGAGGAGTCCCATGGAATACCGCACTCTGGGCGCCAGCGGCGCCGTCGTTTCCAACTACGCGCTTGGCACCATGACCTTCGGCGCGGAGGCCACGGAGGAACAGTCCCACGCGATCCTGGACGAGTACCTGGCGGCGGGCGGAAACTTCATCGACACCGCCGACGTGTACTCAGCCGGGGTCTCCGAGGAGATCATCGGCCGCTGGTTCGCCGGCCGCCCGGACGCCCGCGACCGGGTGGTGCTCGCCACCAAGGGCCGCTTCCCGATGGGCCAGGCACCGAACGACGTCGGCACCTCGCGCCGGCACCTCAACCGCGCATTGGATGACTCGCTCCGCCGCCTCGGCGTTGAGCAGATCGACCTGTACCAGTTGCACGCCTGGGATCCCATCACGCCGCTGGAAGAAACCCTGCGTTTCCTGAACGACGCGGTCAGCAGCGGGAAGATTGCTTACTACGGCTTCTCCAACTTCCTCGGCTGGCAGCTGACCAAGGCTGTGCACGTGGCACGGTCCCACGGCTGGAACCCGCCGGTGACGCTGCAGCCGCAGTACAGCCTGCTGGTCCGCGAGATCGAGTCGGAAATTGTGCCGGCCTCACTCGACGCCGGGATCGGCCTGCTGCCCTGGTCGCCGCTGGGCGGGGGCTGGCTCTCCGGGAAATACAAGCGGGACCAGCCGCCCGCGGGCGCCACCCGGCTGGGCGAGAACCCGAAGCGGGGCATGGAGGCCTGGGAGGCCAGGAACGCCGACCCGCGGACCTGGGAAATCGTCGACGCCGTCAACGAGATCGCCGGACAACACGACGCAAGCGCCGCCCAGGTGGCACTCGCCTGGCTGGCGGAACAGCCCGCGGTCACCTCGGTGATTCTGGGCGTCCGCAGCACACAGCAGCTGGCCGACAACCTGGCAGCCGCCGACGTGGTGCTGACCGGGGAGGAGCTGGCGCGGTTGGGTGAGGTGAGCCGGCCGCGCGTCGGGGTCTACCCGTACGGGCCGATGGCCCAGGAACAGCGGCGCCGGAAGATCACCGGCGGACGCTAAGAGAGCAGCGCCGGCTCACCCGGCAGCCGGGCGCCCCCTATGAGGCCGCGTCCTGGTGGCTGGACCAGATATCGCCGATCTCCTCGGTGGACTGTTCCACGATCCGGCGCATCGCCGCGTGGGCGGCGTCCGTCTCGGCGCGCTGGATGGCGCTGGCGACGTCGACATGCAGTTGCAGCGCCTCATGCTGGGGCAGGTGCGGCATGAGGCCGTGCTCCGTCCGGCCGGTGAGGACTTCCGCCACGAGGTTGTGCAGCTGGGAGAACATCGGATTGCCAGAGGCCCGCAGGACGGCGGCGTGGAACTCGATGTCCAGCCGCAGGAACTCGTCCTGGTCGCCGCGCTGCCCTGCCGCCCACAACCGCGCGGCCTGGCCGACGAGGTCGCTGCCGGTATCCCAGGAAGCCCGTTCGGCAGCGAGCCGGGCAGCCTGCGGTTCAATCGCGCCGCGAAGTTCGTTCAGGGCCCGCAGCTGGTCCACCCGTCGGGATGAGGCCAGTCGCCAGCGGATCACCTGCGGATCGTAGAGATTCCAGGATTCCTCCGGCTGCACCACGGTACCGAGCCGGCGCCGGGACGCCAGCATGCCCATCGAGGACAGCACCCGGGTTGCTTCCCGCACCACAGACCGCGACACACCGTGCTGCGCCTCGAGCTCGTCCAGCCGCACGATCGAGTGCGGCGCCAAGGTCCCCTCGGCAATGGCGAGCCCCAGGGTCTGGACCAGCACTGAGTGCAGGTCCGCTGGAGACTCCGCCTTTGGGGTTTGCATGAATAAATCATACGGGCGGGCGCAAGGGGTTGTTTAAGTCTGCTTTATTTCTCTAAGATCGCTGCAGAGCAGATGTAAAGATGCATCCGCACGTGGCTGGACACCATCCGGCCCTGAAGACAAGGGAGTCGTAATGAAGCGGCGTTCAATTGCGAAGTATGCGGCCGTAGCCGCGGCACTGTCGCTCGGCCTCACCGCCTGTGGCGGCGGCAGCGGCAGCGGCGATGCCAAGGCGGCCGGTACGGTCCGGGTCACGCTGGCCAACCACGTGTGGACCGAAGGCATCAAGGCAGCCATCCCTGAGTTCGAGAAGGAATCCGGGCTCAAGGTCGAACTCACCCAGCTCGGTGAGGACCAGCTTTCCGACCAGTACAACGTCAAGCTCAACGCGGGCAGTGACGAAATCGACGTCATGATGTACCGCCCGCTCCAGGAGGGCAAGGCGTTCGCGAAGAACGGCTACCTCGCCGACCTGACCAGCAAGGTGTCCGGGGACGCCAACTGGGACTGGAAGGACTACCAGGAGGGCCCGGTCAAGGCCTCCACTGTTGACGGCAAGGTTGTCGGCGTCCCGATCATCACCGAGCGTGAGGTCCTCTACTACCGCAAGGACCTGCTGCAGGCCGCCGGCGTCGAGGTCCCCAAGACCATGGACGAACTCCAGGCCGCAGCCCAGAAGATCTCCGCCGCCAACCCGGACACCGCCGGTTTCGTCGCGCGCACCGGCAAGTCCGCGGCCGTGACCCAGTTCTCCAGCTTCCTGTACAGCTTCGGCGGTGACTTCATCGGTGCCGACGGCAAGTCCGCCATCGGCAGCGACGCCGCGAAGAAGGCCTACTCCTTCTACGGCGGCCTGATCAAGAACTACGGCCCCAAGAACGTCAGCACCGACATGAGCTGGCCCGAGGCAATGGCCATCTTCACCCAGGGCAAGGCAGCCTTCTACACGGAGGCCGACTCGCTTTACAAGAACGCCACTGACCCGGCCAAATCCAAGGTCGCCGACAAGGTCGGTTTCGCAGCCCTCCCTGCCGGCCCGGCCGGTTCCAAGCCGTACAACATCCCGTCGTGGGGCCTGGCCGTGAACAAGGCCTCCGGCAACCAGGACAACGCCTGGAAGTTCATCCAGTGGGCCACCAGCAAGGACCGCACCCTGCAGGCCCAGAAGGCTGGCGTCCCGGGCCCGCGTGCCTCGGTCTGGGCTGACCCGGCCGGAACCTCGACGTACCCGAAGGACCTCGCCGAGGCCATCGCAGCCAGCGCCAAGAACGGCGTCGGCCACGACCGTCCCGAGGTTGTCACCGTGGGCAAGGCCCGCGAGATCGTCGGCGCTCCGATCGTTGCCACCATCACCGGTTCCGACGCTTCGGCAGCAGCCGATTCGGCAAACGACGCCTTCCAGAAGTTCTTGGACAGCGAAAAGAAGTAACGCACCCGGCGCCCTGCGCCTGGCTCCAGACCCCCGGCGGGACGGCTGCACAGCCGCCGTCCCGCCGGGACCACGCTCTTAGCTTCACCCCCAAACTCTTTAGGTGAACCATGTCTGTTCTGAACACCTCACGCGGGAACACGTCCCGCGGCGCAGCCCGGGGCGCCAGCCGCGGGACGGCTCGAACGTCCGGCCCGCAGAGAAACTTCTCTGCCTGGGCGAACCGGCACCGCAAGTGGCTCTTTGCCGCGCCGGCCATGATCTTCGTCGGCGTCCTGATCATCTTTCCGCTGGCCTGGACGCTCTACCTGAGCCTGACCGACTCGCAGGGCTCGGTCCGGGCAGCCACCGAGTTTATCGGTCTGCAGAACTACGCGACCGTCCTCGCCGACGTCGACCGGTTCTGGCCCGCGGTGGGCCGCACGCTGACCTTCACCGGCCTGGCTCTGGTCTGCGAGGTTGTTCTGGGCATGGGCATCGCCCTGCTGCTGTGGCGGCCGTTCCGCGGGGAAAAGTGGGTGCGCGTCGCCATCTTGCTGCCACTGGTCGCCACCCCGGTCGCCGTCGGCATGATGTGGCGGCTGATCTTCGACCCCAACATCGGCTTCGCCAACCAGCTGCTCGGCATGATCGGCATTCCGGCGCAGCCGTGGCTCTCCGGCCAGGACACGGCCCTGGGCACCACTATCTTCATGGACATCTGGCAATGGACCCCCATGGTGGTCCTGATCCTGCTCGCCGGCCTCACCTCACTCTCCGAGGAGCCGGACGAGGCTGCCCGGATGGACGGCGCGAACGCCTTCCAGCGCTTCTTCTTCATCACCCTGCCGCTGATGATGCCGACCGTCATTGTCGCCATCCTGCTGCGCGGCATCGACGCGCTGAAAACCTTCGACATCCTTTACGCCACCAAGGGCAAGGGCGGCGGCTCCTTCCACGAGGTGGAGACGCTCAATGTCTACGCCTACGGCCTGAGCTTTGACTACAACCAGTACGGGCTCTCCTCCGCGGTGCTGATCCTGTTCTTCATGATCATCATCGGCACCATGTGGCTGCTGACCATGCGCAAGAAAGCGGTAAGTTAATGACCGTCCTGAACGAGAACCTCGCACCCCAGACGCCGGCAGCCGGACAGACACCGGCGCGGCGCCGCCGCAAGCCGCTGGCCACCCGCGCCTACAAGGTATTCCGGGTGGCGGCCCTGATCGCCGTCGTGCTCTTCCTGATCGCCCCGCTGATCTGGATGTTGCTGGCCTCCTTCAAGACCAACGTCGACATTTATGACACGGGCAAGTCGCTCCTCTTCACGCCCACCGGCGAGAACTACGCCAACGTGCTGCAGCGCAACAACTACTTCGTCTTCATCTTCAACAGTTTCTGGGTGGCCTTCGTTTCCACCGCACTGTCGCTGGTGCTCGGTGTCCCGGCGGCCTACGCCATGAGCCGCTTCACGATGCACCGCTCCGCCCTGGTGGTCCTGATGGCCCGCGTCATCCCCGGCGTCTCTCTGCTGGTGCCCTGGTACTACGTCTTCTCCAACCTGAAGATGGTCGGCGGCTTCGAGGTGCTGATCCTCAGCCACATGTTCGTGGCGCTGCCGCTGATCGTTTACATCATGATGAGCTACTTCGATTCACTGCCGCTGGAGCTGGAAGAATCCGCGCAGGTGGACGGCCTCACCCCGATCGGCGCCTTCCGCCGGATCACGCTGCCGCTCTCCGTCGCCGGCATGGCTACCGCGGGCATCCTGTCCTTCATCTTCTCGTGGAACAACTTCATGTTCGCCCTGGTGCTCTCCGGCTCCAAGACCAAGACCCTCCCGGTCGCGATCTTCGACTTCGTCTCCTACGCCAGCATCGACTGGGGCGGACTAATGGCGGCCGCCACCGTGGTGACCATCCCGATCATGATCATCGCGCTCTTCACGCAGAAGTACATTGTCTCCGGCATGACCGCCGGCGCGACCAAGGGCTAGGCAGCAGATGACACGCATCAGCAGGATTGAAACCTTCCTCGTCGCCCCGCGCTGGCTGTTCGTCCGGATCGAGACCGACAGCGGGATCGTCGGCTGGGGCGAGGCCAGCTGCGAGGGCCGCAGCGAAACGGTCCGCACCGCCGTCGGCCAGCTTTCCGAACTGCTGGTCGGCCAGGACGCGCTGCGGATCGAGGACCACTGGCAGGTCATGACCAAGGGCTCCTTCTACCGCGGCGGCCCCATCCTGGCCAGCGCCGTCTCCGGCCTGGACCAGGCGCTGTGGGACATCGCCGGCAAACACTTCAACACCCCGGTGCACCAGCTCCTGGGCGGCCACGTGCGGGACCGGATCCGGATGTACGGCTGGGTGGGCGGCGATGAGCCGAACGAAGTGGCGGACCAGATCAGCGCGCAGCTGGCGGTCGGGCTCACCGCGGTAAAGATGAACGCCAGCGGCCGGATGAGCCCGGTCGCCACGGTGGCGGAGCTCGACGGCGTCGTGCGCCGCGTCGCCGCCGCCCGCGAAGTCCTGGGCGACCATCGCGACGTCGCGGTCGACTTCCATGGGCGCTTCAGCCTGGCCAACGCCCGCCGCGTCGCTCCGCTGCTGGAACCGTACCGGCCGTTTTTCCTCGAAGAACCCGTCGTCCCGGAGAACACGCACCTGCTGCGCGAGTTCACTTCCTCCACCACGACGCCGGTTTCCACCGGTGAGCGGCTGTACAGCCGGCAGGAGTTCCTGCCTGCGCTGCAGGCCGGCATCGCGGTGGCCCAGCCGGACCTTTCCCACGCCGGCGGCATTACCGAGGTCCGCAAGATCGCCTCGCTGGCCGAAATCTATGAGGTCCAGCTGGCCCCGCACTGCCCGCTCGGTCCGCTGGCGCTGGCCGCCTGCCTGCAGGTCGGCTTCGCCACCCCCAACTTCCTGATCCAGGAACAGAGCATCGGCATCCACTACAACCAGGGCGCCGAGGTGCTGGACTACGTGGTGGACAAATCGCCGCTAAAATTCGTCGACGGCCACATCGAACGGCTCACCGGGCCCGGCCTCGGCATCGAAATCGACGAGGCCGTGGTCCGGGCCGCAGACAAGCGCGGCCACGCCTGGCGCGGCCCCATCTGGCGCCACCCCGACGGCGCCTTCGCAGAATGGTGAAGAACATGACAGACCCACTGACCCCCGATCTCCTGCTGGCAGGGATCCGCGACGCCCGGCTGGTAGCCATCGTCCGCGGCACCGACGGCGGCGCCGCGGCCAAGGCCGCCCTCACCGCGATGGAAGAAGGCTTCCGTTACGTTGAAATCGCCCTCACCACCCCGGGCGCACTGGAAGCCATCCGCGCGGTCCGCGCGGCGGCTCCCGCTGGCTCCTTCGTCGGCGCGGGCACTGTCCTGACCGGGGCGGACGTCGAGGAGGTGGCCGACGCCGGCGGGCAGTTCATCGTGACGCCGTCGCTGGCAAGCTCGATCCAGGAGGCGGCCCGACTCGGCATCCCCGTCCTCGCCGGGGCGATGACTCCCAGCGAGGCGTACGAGGCGATGAACCGCGGCGCCACCGCAGTGAAACTCTTCCCCGCCTCCAGCGGCGGTCCCGGCTACCTGAAAGCACTGCGCGACCCCTTCCCGGGCATCCCGTTCATAGCCGTGGGCGGCGTCGGCGTCGATGAGGCAACCGGCTACTGGGAAGCGGGCGCGGTCGCCGTCGGCGTCGGCGGGCCCCTGTTCGGCGACGCCGCTTCCGGCGGCGACCTTGCCCCGGTCCGCGAACGGGCCCGCGCGTTCGTTGCCCTGGCCGCAGACTTCGGCCGCTGGGCCGCCGCCGGTCCGCCGCGGTGACCGTCGACCTGCTCACCCTCGGCGAATCAATGGTGTCACTGCGGTCGGGCGGCCCCTTGTCCGCCGGCGGCAGCCTCAGCATGCACGTCGCCGGAGCGGAGTCGAACGTTGCCGTCGGCGTAGCCCGGCTCGGCCACAGCGTCGCATGGGCCGGGGTGGTGGGCGCGGACCCGCACGGTGAGTTCATCCTGCGGCAGCTGCGGAGCGAGGGCATCGCAGTACAGCACCGGGTGGAGCCGGTGCGGTCCACCGGGGTGATGTTCCTGGAGCGGCGCACGGCGGACATCAGCCGCGCCTACTACTACCGGGCCGGGTCCGCCGGCTCCACTCTCAGCCGGGAGGACGTTGACCAGGCCTTCAGCGCCGGCGCCCGCGTCCTGCATCTGACCGGGATCACCGCTGCCCTCAGCGCTGACGCCCGGCGTGCCGTGGAGTACGCCGCCGCGCGCGGCAGCGCCGAAGGGCTGGTGGTATCCCTCGACGTCAACTACCGGAGCAAGCTCTGGTCCCGCGACGAGGCCCGGGCCGTACTGACCCCGCTCGCCCGCCATGCCACCGTCCTGATCGCCTCCGACGACGAACTCGGACTCGTCGCCGACGGCGGTGCCGCCGTCGGGAGAGCGAACCCGGAGGCAACCGAACTGGCAATGGCAGCCGAACTGCTGGACGCAGGCGTCCGGGAGGTCGTCGTCAAGCGCGGCGCCGCTGGCGCCGGCGTGCACACCGCGGCCGGCCGCTCGGAGGCTCCGGCTGTCCGGGTCACCAGTATCGACACTGTCGGTGCGGGGGATGCCTTCACTGCCGGCTACCTTTCGGCCCTGCTCGACGGCGGCGACGTAGAGGCCCGGCTGCGGCGCGGGACCCTCGCCGGCGCCTTTGCCGTCAGCACCGCCGGCGACTCCGAAGGCCTCCCCAGTGCTACGGAACTGGCGCTCTTGGATGCGGCCCTGGACGGAAGCACGCACCGCTAACTTCCCCGAACCATCCCATCCCCCGCTCACGCTCCGCTTGAAAGGCCCCCTAAAACGTGAAAATCATTGCTGCAGAAGTCTTTGTCACCAGCCCCTCCCGGAACTTCGTGACACTGCGGATCACCACCGATGATGGTGTCACCGGTATCGGTGACGCGACCCTCAACGGCCGCGAACTGGCCGTCGCCGCTTATCTGAAGGAGCACGTTGCTCAGCTGCTGATCGGCAAGGACCCGCACCGGATCGAGGACACCTGGCAGTTCCTCTACCGGTCCTCGTACTGGCGCCGGGGTCCGGTGACGATGGCCGCGATCGCCGCCGTGGACATGGCGTTGTGGGACATTAAGGGCAAGGTGGCAGGGCTGCCGGTGTACCAGCTGCTGGGCGGGGCATCCCGGAACGGGCTGCGCGCGTACGGTCACGCCTCGGGCGCAGACCTGGAGTCGTTGTTCGATTCGGTCCGCGAGCACCTGGAGCTCGGTTACAAGTCGATCCGGATCCAGACTGCAGTGCCTGGGATCAAAGCCGTCTACGGCGTCGCCGCGCAGGCCCAGGCCTCGGGGGAGCGCTACGACTACGAACCGGCCGGGCGGGGAGCTTTCCCGCTGGAGGAGGACTGGGACACCCGGGCCTACCTGCGGCACCTGCCCACCGTCTTCGAAGCAGTCCGGAACGAGTTCGGCCCGGAGTTGCCGTTGCTGCACGACGGGCACCACCGGATGACACCGATCCAGGCCGCGAAACTCGGCAAGGCGCTCGAACCCTACGACCTGTTCTGGCTGGAGGACTGCACTCCGGCGGAGAACCAGGAGGCGCTGCGCCTGGTCCGGTCCCACACCACGACTCCGCTGGCGATCGGCGAAATCTTCAACACCGTCTACGACTTCCAAAGCATCATCAAGGAACAGCTGATCGACTACGTCCGGGCCGCGTCCACGCACTTCGGCGGCATCTCGCCGCTCAAGAAGGTGATGGACTACGCCGCTCAGTACCAGATCAAATCCGGCTTCCACGGCCCCACGGACATCTCTCCGGTCGGGTTCGCCGCGCAGCTCCACGTGGGCCTGGCGATCCACAACTACGGGATCCAGGAGTACATGCAGCACTCGGCCGCCACGAACGAGGTCTTTGAGCAGTCCATGACGTTCGTGGACGGCTACCTGCACCCGGGCGAAACCCCCGGCATCGGCGTCGAGTTCAACGAGGAAGCGGCCGCGGCGTACCCGTACCAGCAGGCCTACCTGCCCTACAACCGCCTGGTCGACGGAACGGTTCACGACTGGTGAGCTGCCCCGGCCGGTGAGCGGCAACTGAACCAAGAAGGTCCCGGGCGGCGAGTCCATGCTCAGCCGCCCGGGACCTGGCTTGTTAAGGGCTGCCAGGGGCGGGCCCCGGCGGCACGCCGGCCTAGTGGACCAGTTCCCGGGTCATCCCGAAGGGAACCTGGTCCGAGAGAGCGGCAGTGTAGTGTCCGGGCTTGTGCCGGGTCAGCAGGATGCCATGGGTGCCGGTGAGCATGGCGAGCCGCTGGAGGCCCAGGACAGCGTCGTTGAGCCGTTCGTCCAGCAGCCTGCGGCTGTCGACTTGGATCTCGATGCACTCGCTCGCTGTGGTCATTGCACTGTCTTTCCTAGGAGGGAGCCGCGGTGGTGCCGGACGGCTGAAGTGAGACTAGCCTCGGACTTAAATGCAAGTCAATTCGCCACGCGGACGGGACCGGGGGCAGCGAGTGGGGCGTCCCGGGCCGGCCGAAAGCCGTCGCAGAGCGGAAACGGGATAATCTTCACCGGAACCAACATTTATCGGTACAGATCGACACCGACAACAAAATCAGGCAGAGGCGGATGCGGGCAATGGCGCAAGACCAACCAGGAAAGTTGTCCGGCCGGTGGCGGGTCTTCCACGACAAGTTCGTGGTGGAGGAGCGCTACATGGGTCCCGGCGCCCGGCGGAACCTCTACCGGACCGCCGTGATGCTGATGGCCGTCGGCGCCGTGCTGTTCACCTTCATTCTGATCAGTGTCCTGCAGCGCGGCGGCATCAGTGTGGTCGACGAACCGGTCCGTTCCGGACTGATGACACTGCGGGCGGAGCCTGCCACGACGATCATGATCATCCTCGCCGTCGTCTTCGGGCCCATCGGGCTGCCCATCATCATCCTGGTGATCACCGTGGCGTGGGGGCTGCTGGCCAAGCACGCCTGGCGCCCGATGGTGCTGGCCGGCGCCATGCTGACCGGGGTCATCCTGGCCCAGATCATTGGCCGGACGGTCGGCCGGCAGCGCCCGCCCACGAACCTCATGCTCTTCGGGGCTGACTCCACCTTTTCGTTCCCCTCAGGACATGTGCTGGGCGCCTGCGACTTCCTTCTGGTCACGGCCTTCCTGGTCTTCTCGCGTCGCAAAAACCCGAAAGCCGCCGTCGCCGGCTTTGCCCTGGCCGGCCTCGGGATCTTTTTCGCCGCGGTCAGCCGGCTGTACCTCGGCTACCACTGGACCACCGACGCCCTCGCCTCGCTCTCCATCTCGTTCGTGATCCTCGGGGCCGTGATGATGCTGGACATCTGGCGGACGGCCCGGGTTCCCGGCGAGCAGATCACTGGCAAGCTCTCCAAACAGGAGAGCTCTTCCGCCTAACATCGGCCTCTGCAGGCGCTGGCTGCCGAAGGTTACTGGTGCCTGCGGCCTTCGAGCTCGGCCCGGAGCCCGGCATTGACGGCCTCCAGCTCCAGAACCTTCGCCACCCCCGCCAGATTGAGACCCTCTTCCAGGAGTTCGCTGATCCGCCGCAGCACCGCGAGGTCCGCATTGCTGTACTGCCGCGTCCCCCCGGCGGTGCGGTCCGGTGTCAGCAGACCCTTCCGCTCGTACAGCCGGATATTCTGCTGGCCGGTCCCGACCAACTGGGCCACCACGGAAATGGCATAAACGCCCAGCTCCTGGCCGTGATCCGTCACGAGTACTCCTTCTCTGCCCCTACTGGTTGCGGTGCCGGCGTGCCATCTGGCCGGTATGACTTCCTCTTGCAACAGTGTGGCACTAGTGCTATAAAAAATCTATATCCACCACCACAGATCAGTGCTACTGGATATCCGGAAGAACTTAGGATTCTCATACGAAGGAGTGAGAAATGATGTTGATGCGTACGGACCCGTTCCGCGAACTGGACCGGCTGACCCAGCAAGTCTTAGGCACCACGGCGCGGCCGGCCGCCATGCCGATGGACGCTTGGCAGGAGGACGGCGAGTTCGTCGTCGCGTTCGATCTTCCGGGCGTCAACGTGGACTCGGTCGACCTCGACATTGAGCGGAACGTTCTGACAGTCAGGGCCGAACGTCGGGACCCGGCCCAGCCCAACGTCGAATTGATCGCCTCGGAGCGGCCGCGCGGCGTTTTCAGCCGCCAGCTCATCCTGGGCGACACGCTGGACACCGAGAAGGTCAAGGCGAGCTACGCCGACGGCGTGCTGACTCTGCGCATTCCGGTCCTGGAGAAGGCCAAGCCGCGGAAGATTGAAATCACGCACAAACAGGAATCGATGCACGAGATCGGGAGGTAGCTACGGCGGGGCGGACTTTGCCCTGCTGCGGATGAGATGGGGGTCCCGTGCCTGCCGGCGGCGGGATCCCCGCAACTCCGTCAAGCCGAGCCGTCCAGCCCGGGCATCCCGCCCGAGCCGTCCAGCCGAGCCGTCCAGCCGAGCCGTTCAGACTAGGGGGTGAAGTGATGAACCGTGACCCGCGCGGTTTGTACGCGGCCCTGCATGTCGCGCCGGGTGCAACGGCTGCCGAGATCCGGCAATCGTTCCGCGCGCTCATGCGCCTTCGCCACCCCGACCTCGAAGCCTCATCCGGTACCGGGCCTGCGGACGCCGGCGAGGTGCGCCGCATTCTCGAGTCCTTCGCGGTCCTGCGGAACGCGGCGTCCAGGGCCGAGTACGATCCTGCGGCAGCCGGTGCACCAACCCCGGGGTCAGCCGCAGCACCCCCGCCGGCAGAAGCGAGCGGAAGCCCGGCCGCGCACACGGAGATTCCGGTGCGGTTCCACCCGGTCCGGCAGCCAGTACTCCGGGTCACCCCGGTGCGGTGGGAGCGGGGCCCGGAGTGACGGGCGCGGGTGACCGGTACCCCGGCAGCCAGTCCGCCACGTTCAGCCAGCAGCACGAGAAAGAGGAGGGCGGCCATGAGCGCATGGCGGCGTTACGATTCACACTTGATCCCGGCGTTCCACGAACGTTTCGAGGAACGCTGGGGCGAGGGCACTGCGCCGTTTCTGGACCCGGAAGCGCATGAACTTCCCCTGCCTCGCGCCCAGTGGATCAACGTGGACACCGGCGCTGCCCTGGCGGTCGTCCCCATCTGGGCGGACAAAGACAGCCAGCACCGCTCCTTTGGCGTGTTCTATCTGCCTCCGTCCGGGGACATCTGGGTGCTCCGTCCGGGCTTCACCGGCTATCTGGAACCTGCGGCGGACGACGCGGATCAGCTGCTGAGCCTCAGGAACGATGCCTTCAAGAAAGCCGTGGCCCATGCGAAGGACTTCCTGTTCGGACCGGAGGGCGCCGCGTACTGAGCTGCCGGTCCGATGCAGTGGCCGCCCCGTGGCGGCCCCTGTCGCGGGTACGCGTCGCGGCGGTTAGGCGCGGGCCTCATCCGGGCCTAAAATCAGTCAATCACCAGCGCAACTGCATAGGGGAACCGTCAATGAAAGCTTCTGCCCACGATCTGGCTGCCATACTGCCGCCCGGGTTCACGATGGGCGTCGCGACCGCCGCATTCCAGATCGAGGGAGCGCTGGATGAGGACGGCCGGGGTCCGTCCGGATGGGACGTCTTTGCGGCGATGCCCGGGTCGATCGTTAATGACCACAGCCCCGCGATGGCCTGCGACCATTACCACCGGATGCCCGAGGACGTTGCCCTGATGAAGGAACTGGGCATTGATTCGTACCGGTTCTCGCTGTCGTGGCCCCGGATCCAGCCCGGCGGCAGTGGCCCGGTGAACCCCAAGGGGCTTGATTTCTACGACCGGTTGATTGACCTGCTGCTGGCCAACGGGATTTCACCGATGGCCACGCTGTACCACTGGGATACTCCGCTGGAGCTGGACGAAGCCGGCGGCTGGATGAACCGCGACACCGCCTACCGGCTGGGGGAGTTTGCCGCCATCGCCGCCGCGGCCTACGGAGACCGGGTGGTGCGCTGGGTGACCATCAACGAACCGGCCACCGTGAGCGCCAACGGGTATATGCTCGGCGTCCACGCCCCGGGAGAAGCGCACATGCTGAAGGCACTCCCGAGTGTCCACCACCAACTGCTTGGCCACGGGCTGGCGATGCAGGCGCTGCGGGCGGCGAACGTCCCCGGCGAGGTCGGCCTGACCAACGTCTATTCGCCCATGGTCGCTGCCTCCATTAATCCGCTGGACAAGGTCAGCGCCGGTCTCATGGACATGGCCCAGAACCGTCTGTACGCGGACCCGGTGCTGCTTGGCAAGTATCCGGACGCGATCCGGGCCGCCACGTTCTTCTCCTCCTTCAGCCCGTCGAAGGAGGACATGGAACTGATCTCGCAGCCCCTGGACTTCTACGGCCTGAACTACTACATGCCCACCCGCGTAGCCGCAGGTCCCGGCGACGGGGCCGTGCCACAGGGAATGGCCGAGGCCATGGGCAACGACTTGAACGGCGGCGGGTCCGGCACCCCGTTCCACGTCCAGAGCTTTCCCGACACCGAGATCACCGCCTACGGCTGGCCCATCAAGCCTGACTACATGGCCGTGGCGCTCGCGGAAATGGCCGAACGCTACCCGCAGTTGCCGCCCGTCTACATCACCGAGGGCGGCGCCAGCTTCGAGGACCTGGAAATCCACGACGGCGAGGGCCGGCTCATCGTGCCGGATGAGCGCCGGGTGCGCTACCTCGCCGAGCACATCGAGGCAGCCATCGAGGCGACCGCACCAGGTGGGGCGGCGGAATCGATCGAGCTGCGCGGCTACTACGTCTGGTCCCTGCTGGACAACTTTGAATGGTCCGCAGGCTACAAGCAGCAGTTCGGCCTGCTGCATGTGGACCGGGACACCATGGAACGCACGCCGAAGGCCTCGTTCCACTGGCTCCGGGAGCTCATGGCGGCGCGGAACCGTAAGGCCGACGCGCTGGAGGCGGAGCCAAGGGCAGACAAAGCGGCAGAGGCCGAAGCCGCCGGAAACTCCGCCGCCGGAGCCGAGCCGGCCGGAAGCCCCGCCGCCGGCTAGAGGATCTCCAGCTCCTGCAGGCGCTTGGCCATGCCGGCGCCGTCGGGGGAGTAGACCCAGGGGACGGTTGAGCTGCTGTGGTCGCCGCTCTCGGAATGACCGCCGGCCAGCACAGCCTCGCCGGTGGACAGCTGGCGGATGCCGATCGCCGCAACCCGGTCGGCGTGCTGTCGGGCGAAGTGCGAGTAGATGGCCTCGTC
Source organism: Arthrobacter sp. B3I4 (assembly GCF_030816855.1). Lineage (NCBI taxonomy): Bacteria > Bacillati > Actinomycetota > Actinomycetes > Micrococcales > Micrococcaceae > Arthrobacter > Arthrobacter sp. B3I4. Next base: position 1,245,019 of record NZ_JAUSYK010000001.1, read on the forward strand.
GTGCTGGCCGTTGTCACCGAACAGCAGCCAGCGCATGTTGGGAAACTCCTTCGCCAGCAGCTCAAGGTTCCGGCGCTTGTGGTCCTGGCCGCTGCGGAACCAACGGTCGTGAGTGAGGCCCCAGTCGGTCAGCAGCAGGGTGCCGGACGGATACATGTTGCGGGTGATGAAGCGGGCCAGCGTCGGGGCAGCGTTCCAGGGCCCGGTGGACAGGTAGATCACAGGTGCTTCCGGGTGTTCCACCAAGAGCCGGTCCATCAGGACGGCCATGCCCGGGGTTGCCATCCGGGCGCGCTCGTTGAGCACGAAGGTGTTCCAGAGCGCCAGGAAGGGCCGGGGGAGGGCCGTGACCATGATGGTGTCGTCAATGTCGGAGACGATGCCCAGCGCGGTGTCCGGGGAAATGACGTAGATCCGGGCGTGCGCCGCCTCGGTGCCTTCAGCCCGCAGCACGGCAGTGTGCCAGCCGGGCGTCAGGTTGACCGGGACCACGGTGTCCACAATGCCGCCGCGGTCTGCGTGCACTCGGGCGGTCACACCGCCGATCTCGATCTCCACCTCGACGAACTGGATGGGCACGGACGTGAAGGCACGCCAGCCACGGACGTTCTGGTTGCCGTTCTGCGCCGCCTCTTCGGCGCGGCTGCCGGCAGCCGGCTTGCTGGTGAGCACCACGCGGCCCAGCACGCGGACCCAGTCGGTGGAACCGTAGCCCTGATAGGCGATGGTCTGCGGGGTAAAGTTCCAACGGCGGGCTGCCTTAAGACGCAGGTGGTTGACCGAGTCCGAGACCAGGTGGGCAAGCCGGAAAGCCTGACTGCCCGACACCTTCTGCCCGTGCGTTGGCTCCTGTACTGGTTCCTGTGACGCCATTTCCATACCCCCTACTCTCCCACAGCGGCTGCCCGGTCCATCCAGGTTGCCGTCCTCCGTCGCCTAGGTCCCGCCCAGCAGCTCCAGCAGCGTGGCCGCGTTGCGCACCGCGTTGCCGTCGCCGTCGTTGTTGAAATACGCGTAGACATCCTTGCCCGCCGCCTGCCATTCGCTGATCCGCTCGGCCCACCAGCCCAGGTCCTGGTCGGAGTAAGAACCGGCATAAAGGTGGTCCCGGTCCGGTCCGTGCAGCCGGACATAGACAAACGGAGCGGTGGCCCGCAGGATGCACGGCAGCTGCGCTCCGCTCATGACGCAGTAAGCGGCGCCGTGCCGCTCCAGCAGCTCATAGACCGCCGGGTCATCCCAGCTGGAATGGCGGAACTCCACGCTCACCCGGATCCAGTCCGGGAGCGCGGCGAGGAAGTAGTCCAGCCGGGCATCGTCGCGGGCCAGGTCCGGCGGCAGCTGCGCCAGCAGCACCGCACGCTTGTCGCCCAGTTCGTGCCAGCACCGGGTGATGCGTTCGATCCAGACCTCCGGGTTGTACAGCTTGCGGGCGTGGGTCAGACCCCGTGGGGCTTTGACGGACATGGTGAAGCCGTGCGGCAGGCGGCGTTGCCAGCCGGCGAAAGTGGTGTCCCGGGGCCAGCGGTAGAAGCTCGCGTTCAACTCCACCGTGCTGAAACGCGCCGTGTAGTGTGCCAGCCGGTCCCGGACGGCCAGCTTCGGAGGGTAGAGCACGTTCTCCCAGTGGTCATAGCTCCAGCCGCTGGTTCCGATCCAGGCAGTTCCACGGCGCGGTGCTGCGGTTTCTGGTGCCCATGTCTGAGATTCCGGCATGCTGGGATCCTAGCCCGGACCGGCTGGCTGCGCCCGCCCCGCGCCATGCTGCGCGCCGTGCTCCTCGCCGGGAAGCTCGCCGGGAAGCCGGTCGTGTGGCACTGTAAGAATCATGGCTCGGATCGAAGATTATGCAATGGTAGGCGATCTGCATACCGCCGCCTTGATCAGCACTGAAGGCTCCATCGACTGGCTATGCCTGCCCCGTTTCGACTCACCAGCCTGTTTCAGCGCCTTACTGGACAGCCCCAAGGCCGGGCGCTGGCTGCTGGCTCCCGCGGCCGGCGGGGAATGCACCCGGCGGCGGTATCGCAAGAACAGCCTCATCCTGGAAACCGAATGGGAAACCCCGGACGGCAAGGTTCGGGTCATTGACTTCATGTCTCCCCGAGACGGGGCTGCGGACATCGTGCGGATTGTGGTGGGTATCCGTGGCACGGTGCGGATGCGGGGCGAATTGGCCTTGCGCTTCGACTACGGGAACATCGTCCCCTGGGTCCGCCACGACGAATACGGTCTCCACGCCGTCGCAGGCCCGGATGCCGCCTACCTCGTCACCGATGCACCGCTTCGGGGCGAGCATATGCAGACGGCCAGCGACTTCACCGTCAAGGCAGGGCAGCGCGTTCCGTTCGTGCTGACCTGGTCGCCCAGCCACCTCGGACGGCCGCGCCGGGTGGATCCGGAGGCAGTCCTCGAGGCGACGGAGTCGTTCTGGCTGAAGTGGTCGGACAAATGCCGGATCACCGGCCCCTACCGCGACGCCGTCATGCGGTCGTTGATCACCCTCAAGGCCCTGACCTACGCCCCGACAGGAGGCCTTGTCGCCGCGGTGACCACCTCGCTCCCGGAGGAAATCGGCGGGGAACGCAACTGGGATTACCGCTTCTGCTGGCTCCGGGACGCGACCCTGACCCTGCAGGCGCTGCTCGCCGCCGGCTACTCCGACGAAGCAGCCGCGTGGCGGGATTGGTTGCTGCGCGCTGTGGCCGGCGATCCGGCGGATCTTCAGATCATGTACGGTCTGCACGGCGAGCGACGGCTCCCCGAACTGGCGCTGGACTGGCTGGCAGGCTACGAGGGGTCCACACCCGTGCGGACCGGCAATGCCGCCGCCGGGCAGCTGCAGCTTGACGTCTGGGGCGAGGTGCTGGACGGCCTGGCCCTGACCCGGAACTCACTGCTGCACCAACCGGACGAGTCCTGGGACGTCCAGGTGGCGCTGATGGAGCATCTTGAGACCGCCTGGGACCAGCCGGACAACGGCCTCTGGGAGATGCGCGGACCGCGCCGCCACTTCACCTATTCCAAGGTGATGTGCTGGGTGGCGGCGGACCGCATGGTCAAGGGGGTCCGGGACTTCGACCTAGCGGGACCAGCGGACCGGTGGGAAGCCCTGCGGGACAAGATCCACGCTGACGTGATGGCTAACGGCTTTGACGCCGAACGCAACACCTTCGTGCAGTCCTATGGCCGGCCTGAACTTGACGCGAGCCTGCTGCTCATTCCGCGGGTGGGTTTCCTGGCCCCCGATGACCCGCGGGTGATCGGCACTATCGATGCGATACAACGGGAGCTCACCCACGACGGCTTCCTGCTGCGCTACCGGGTTGACCAAAGCGACGACGGCCTCCCCGGCGAAGAAGGCGTCTTCCTGGCCTGCTCCTTCTGGCTTGTCGAGGCCCTTTTGGGTGCAGGCCGCCGCCCCGAAGCCACGAAGCTCTTCGAGCGGCTGCTGTCGCTGCGCAACGACGTCGGACTCCTGAGCGAGGAGTGGGGCGTGAACGAGAACCGGCAACTGGGAAACACGCCGCAGGCGTTCAGCCATTTCGCTCTGGTGCGGAGCGCCCTGCAGCTGCAATCACACGATATGCAGCGCAGCGACAGGCCCCTGCACCGGCACTGAGTGGCGCGGACGGCTGCCGTCCGGTTAGCCCCCGCGGCGGCCGGCAGGACTTTCCTATAGCGCCTAGATAAGTATACTTACTAATATCCCCACGAGGGGTGCAGGATTGAAGGAGTATGCGATGGCGGGATATTTCGAGGTCGTGGATGCGCCCGACGGCGGGTACCGCATCCGGATGGTGGATGCCGCAGGGGACTTGATGGCTGTTTCCGTCACCTTCCCAACGAAGCGCGCGGCCGTGGCGGGGATTGCCCAGGCCCGCGAGATCGCCGGCACAGGCCTGATTCGCGACCGCAGTGGCGACGGCCAACAAGCGATTCTGGCCTCGATGGCCAAACGCCGGACCGGCGGCGGCGCCGGCCGCGGTTCCTCCCTTTCCGGCGGCACCCTGGCGGGAGTGAAGCGTACCCGTGCCCATAACTAACTCCTCAACCCCCCAGCACACGGCAGCGGTCCTCTTCGACGTTGACGGAACGCTGATCGACTCCTCCTACATCCACACCCTCGCGTGGTGGCGCGCCTTCCGCCAGGCCGGGTACGACGTGCCGATGGCCAGCATCCACCGCTCGGTGGGCATGGGCGGGGACAAAATCCTCGACAGCCTGCTGCCGAAGGACCGGGATACCGACGAGGACGCGGACATCATGACGTCGCACGCTGCCGTGTTCTCCACCTACTGGCCTTCACTCCGCCGGCTCGATGGTGCCCGTGAATTGCTGGCGCAATGCCATGACAGCGGCCTGGCCGTCGCCCTCGCGTCGTCCGCCCGCGGCGTCGATCTGGAGGTGCTGCGCGCCACGATCGACGCGGACGCCTTCATTCACGCGGCGACGAGCTCGGCAGATGCCGAAGAAAGCAAGCCCGCGCCGGACATTCTCGTGGCCGCGCTCAAGGCTGTTGACGTTTCTGCCGAGAACGCCGTCTATGTGGGCGACGCCGTCTGGGATATCTACGCGGCCGGTGCCCTGAACATCCCTGCGATCGGCCTGACCTGCGGCGGTACCAGCGAAGCCGAACTCAGGGAGGCCGGCGCGGTAGAGGTTTATGAGAACCCGCGCGAGCTGCTTGATAACCTCGCCGGCAGCGCCATCGGCAAGCTGGCCGCCCGCGCCCGCTGAACCCTGGCTGACGCCGGACGCCCGATCGGTACCCGTTTACCCCGGGCCGATGCCCGGCAATCCTGGCCGGCGCCGGTGACCCGCGCCCGTCAACCTGGACCCGATGCGGCGCCGTAGCCGCACTCCGGTGTCCCTCCCAAATTTTCCCTCCAGTCCGCGACCGAAAGGCAAGCACATGAAGGCACTAACTTGGCAGGGCAAACGCTCGCTGAAAGTTAAAGAAGTTCCCGATCCGGTGATCCAGGAACCCACGGATGCGATCGTGCGCATCACATCGACGGCCGTCTGCGGCTCCGACCTGCACCTCTATGAGGTCCTCGGCCCCTATATGCACAAGAACGACATCATCGGCCACGAGCCCATGGGCGTCGTCGTGGAGGTCGGCAGTGGGGTCACTAACCTTGCGGTCGGTGACCGCGTCGTCATTCCGTTCAACATCTCCTGCGGCCACTGCTTCATGTGCAGCATGGGCCTGCAGTCGCAGTGCGAAACCACGCAGGTCAAAGAAAAAGGGTCCGGAGCCTCCCTCTTCGGGTTCTCCGAGCTGTACGGCTCCGTGCCGGGCGGTCAGGCGGAATACCTGCGGGTGCCGCACGCCGACTACGGGCCCATCAAGGTCGGTTCCGAGCTTCCCGATGAGCGCTACCTCTTCCTCTCGGACATCCTGCCCACCGCTTGGCAGGGCGTGAAATACGCGGATACGCCCGAAGGCGGCACCCTCGCGGTGATGGGACTGGGCCCGGTGGGACAGTTCGCCACCCGGATCGGTAAGCACTTCGGCCTGCGGGTCATCGGCGTGGACCCCGTTCCGGAGCGCCGGGCCATGGCGGAACGGCACGGGGTGGAAACCCTGGACTTCTCCAAGGAGGTCGCGGATGAGATGCGGTCGATGACGCAGGGCCGGGGACCCGACTCCGTGGTCGATGCCGTCGGCATGGAGGCGCACGCCTCACCCGTGGCGGCGTTCGCCCAGCAGGCGGCCGGGCTGCTGCCGGACAAGCTGGCGCAGAAGACCTTCGAGACTGCCGGGGTGGACCGGCTGTCGGCGCTGCACACCGCGCTGGACGCGGTCCGGCGCGGTGGCACCGTGTCGCTGAGCGGTGTTTACGGCGGCGAAGCCTCCCCGATGCCGCTGATGTCCATGTTCGACAAGCAGATTCAGCTGCGGATGGGCCAGTGCAACGTGCGCCGCTGGACCGAGGACCTGATGCCGCTGGTCGAGGCCGACGCCGACCCGCTGGGCGTGATGGACCTCGTTACGCACGAGGCCAGCCTGGAGGAGGCCCCGGCAATGTACGAGAAGTTCCAGAAGAAGCAGGATGGCTGCATCAAGGTGGTGCTGAAGCCCTAACGGCCTGCGCAGCTCATTCACCGCCTGGCGGCCGTCTCAGCGGGCCTGGCCTTTCCTGTTCCAGAGTTTCAGGAAGGCCCGCTCGGAGGCGGCCGCCAGGCTTTCCTCTTTCGCGTGCAGCCGCCCGTAGCTGAAGCCATCCTCCCCGCTGCGCAGCGCGCGGCCGGCCAGCTCCGCCAGGTACTCCCGGGCGACCACGCTGTCCTGATGCTGGCCGAGCAGTTCCTGGATCTTGCGTGCCCTCTTCGCCGTCCGCTTCGCCCGCCGGCGCCGCTTCTTGCCGGGCTTAGGACCGGCAGGCGTGCCCTTCTCCCCGGTTCGGACCCGGACCCGGGGCAGCGAAGCGGCCAGTTCAGCGGCGTAACGCAGCCGCTTGGCGGCCTTGCGGACCTCGTGCAGCCCGGCGTCCCGGGCGGGGCCGCCGTCGTGCTTCCGGTCCGGAAGGCCGGCGACCTGCCGCATCAGCCGGCGCTCGTCCCTGGCCATCACCTTGCGGAGTGTTTTGCCGGGATCCCCGGCTGCTTTTGCCGAGAGCGGGGCGGCGGCCAGCAGCTGATCCAGACCCACCAGCAGCCGGGCGTAGCGTTCGCTCGCGAGGGCCTCCCGTGCGGCATTAACGCCGTCGGCAGCACGGGCATCCAGGTCCACGTCGATGCGCCGGGCAGCCGGGCCGATCCCCTGGCCTGGCAGTCCTGAGCCGCAGTCCGGGGGCTTGGGCTCGCCGGCCACCAGGGCGGCCAGGCGTGCCTTGACGACGCCTGGGTCCCGGGCTTCGCCGAGCAGCCCGGAGAGCCAGCGAAGTTCGTCGCGGACCGGCTCCACGGCGCCGTCCGCGAACAGCGGCCGGCCTGACGCCAGCAGCGAGCGGAGCCGCCGGGCGGCGACCCGCATCTGGTGAACGTCCTCCGGCCGCGCTGCTAGGACCCCTGGTGCGTGCCGGCGCAGTTCGGCGAGCTGCTGTTCGAGGTAGGCCAGCAGGACCTGGCCCGCAGTGGTTGCCACGCTTCACTTTACGTCTTCGCCCCGGGCTTCCGGCGGGAACCGGCGCAGACGGCGCTGCCCCGCGAGATGACACTTCACGGCAATGTTGGCGCCCGGCACTGCCGTGACCTGCCAACTCGGCATAGGCTGACCGGGACCGTCATCCATCCGGCCATCCAGGGAGCACCGCATGACACACCACCACCTCGGCCCGGTTGCCGTCATCACCGGAGCCGGTTCCGGGATCGGCAGGGCAGTGGCACGGCTCATGCTGGCCGAAGGCTACCGCGTGGTGCTGGCCGGCCGCCGGGAGGCGCCCCTGCTGGAGACCGGGGCAGGACACGCCCAGGCGCTCGCCGTTCCCTGCGACGTGACCCGGCCCGACGACGTCGAACGGCTTTTCGCCACGGCGCTGGAGCGCTGGGGAAGGGTCGATGTGCTGTTCAACAACGCCGGCGTGTTCGGGCCCGCCGCGTCAGTGGACGAGATCAGCACCGCGGACTGGGACGCCACCGTGGCCGTGAACCTGACCGGCGCCATGCTTTGTGCCGCCGCGGCGGTCCGCGCCATGAAAGCCCAGAGCCCACAGGGCGGTCGGATCATCAACAACGGCTCGATCGCGGCGCATTCTCCCCGGCCCCGGACTGTCGCCTACACCGTTACCAAGCACGCCATCACCGGGCTGACGAAAAGCATTGAACTGGATGGCCGCGGCTTTGGCATCACCTGCGGCCAGATCGACATCGGGAACACCGCTACGGAGCTGATGGCTGAGATTGGGGTCGACGACGGTGCCCTCCAGGCCGACGGCAGCCGCCGTCCGGAGCCAACCTTCCCGGTGGCGGAGGCGGCCCGCGCCGTGCTGCTGATGGGCGGGATGCCGGCCTCTGCGAGCGTCGGTTCGCTGCTGATCACCGCCGCTGGGATGCCGTTCGTGGGCCGCGGCTGACGGCGAACGCGTCCGCCTCCGGGCCGCCCGGAAGGCGCCGGCTAGAGCGGCAGCAGCCTGGACAGGTCAGCCCGCAAGCCGGAAGCGGCGACTTTGCCGGCACCCACGGCGTCCGCCCAGCCGAGCTGCCCGGTGACCATGGCAAGCCAGGTCGCGGCGTCGCACTCAATTACGTTCGGGGGAGTGCCCCGGGTGTGCCGCGGACCTTCGACGCACTGGGTCACCCCGAACGGCGGCACCCGGACCTCGACGGAGTTGCCTGGCGCGCGGGCGGTGACTTCTTCGAGCGAGTAGCGCACCGCCGTCGCGAGCGTAGTGCGCGGGAGGGGTGCGGCGTCAGCACCGGGCTCGCCGGCAGCGCGCCAGGCGGCCAGCGCCTCGCGGCCCTCGTCGACCGGGATCCGGCGCCGTGACACAGCCATGGCTTAATCCAGCAGCGCCGAGACGGCGTGGCCCAGCCGGATTTTGCCCACCGGCCGGCCGCCTCCCAGTACCGGGTCAACGACCTTTTCCAGGACACTCGAGACTTCCGGGATCTCCACCGCCCCCGCCGCGGCCAGAAGCGTCAGCCCGACCAGCGTCGTGGCGCGGACGTTGCCGTCGAGGACCTTGATGGCCACGGAGACACCGTGGGGCGTGGCCATCAGCAGCACGCCCTCGGCGCCGACCTTGGCGAGAATTCCCAGTTCATCCATGACGATGGTGTTTGGCTGTCCCTGGCCCTGCACCGCCCACGGGTAGTCCAGCATGGAGGTGGCGATCGTGGCGGCGCGGGCGTTGGAGTTCTTGTCCCCGGGAGCCTTCGCCAGGCGGGAGAAGGCGCGGGCGAGGCCGGTGAGCGATACGGCGGCCACCGGTGCGCCGCAGCCGTCAATGCCGAGGTGCGCGATCTTTTCGTCGCAGTACTCCTCGATCACGGAGCGGATGCGCTGCTGCAGGGGGTGGTTGGGCTCGAGGTAGCTGTGCGTGTCCCAGCCGTTCTCGGTGCAGGCCCAGAGGAACGCCGCGTGCTTGCCCGAGCAGTTGAACGCCAGCCGTGATTTCCCGCGCTCGGTCTGGACCAGCCAGGTCCGGGCCCTTTCGTCCTCCGGCCAAGCTGCGGGGCACTGGAGCTGGTTTTCCTTGACGCCGGCTGCCTTGAGCATGCCCTCCACCACGTCCATGTGATCGAGGGAACCCACGTGGCTGCCACACGCGATGGCCACCTGCGCCCCGCGCAACGGTACCCCGGATTGCATGGAGGCCAGCGCCTGAAACGGCTTGAGGGTGGACCGCGCGAAAATGGGGCTGTTGATATCTCCGAGTTCCGTGACGACGTTGCCGTCCGCGGACATCACCACGGCTGCACCGATGTGCCGGGACTCGATGAAACCGCTGCGTTCAACGACTGCCAGTTCGACGGCGGAGTCAACAGTAAAGGTGGCATGCGAATTCGTAGGCATGCTGCAAGTCTAGGGTGCGCGGCGGGCTCAGCCCGGTTACTCCACGGTGACCATGACAGACTGCCAGCCGGAGGCGCCGTCGGGCACGGGGTCCGCCCGCTTGTCGGTCTGGAGCTCGCCGGTACCGTCCGTGGCGCGGGCCTTGATGTAGTGCGGCCCGGGGGTGGCTTCCCAGTCGAAGGACCATTGCCGCCAGGTCACCACCGAGGCCTCCGCCGACAGGACGGCCTCGGTCCACGGACCATTGTCGATCTGGACCTCCACCTTTGTGATGCCCCGGGTCTGCGCCCAGGCGGTGCCGCCGATCGCTACTTTTCCGGCCGGGACCTTGGCAAAGGACTTGGGGACCTCCACCCGGGCCATGGTCTTGATCGGGCCGCGCTCGGACCAGCCGCGCTGGGTCCAGTAAGCCTTGTTGTCCGCGAACCGGGTGACCTCGAGGTCCACGACCCATTTGGTGGCCGATACGAAGCCGTACAGGCCGGGGACCACCATCCGGACCGGGTAGCCGTGCTCCAGCGGCAGCGGTTCGCCGTTCATGCCGATCGCCAGCATGGCATCCCGGTCGTCCTGCAGCACCTCCAGGGGCGTGGAGGCGCTGAAGCCGTCGATGGACGTGGAGAGCACCATGTCCGCGCCCTGCTTGGGCCGGGCCAGCTTGAGCACGTCCCGGATGGGCATACCCAGCCATTTGGCATTGCCGGCCAGGTTCCCGCCGACCGGATTGGAGACGCAGGTCAGGGACACATGGGATTCGATCAGGTCTGCATCCAGCAGGTCCTGGAAGCTGAGCCGGACCTCCTGTTCCACCAGGCCGTGGATCCGCAATTCCCAGTCCTGGACGTTGATCGCGGGGACGCTGAGAGCGGTGTCGATCCGATAAAAGTCCTGGTTGGGCGTCAGCCAGGGGGTGACACCGGCGGTCTTGGACTGGACGCCGGCGGGGACCGGGGCGGCGGGTCTCGCCGGCGCGGGCAGAGTCAGGGCTTCCCGGGCCTGTGCCACATTGCTGCGGGCGGCGCTGAGCAGCCTGCCGCCGGTGGCGGCGACGGCGGCTGCGGCGGCGGTGATGCCGGTGGCTGCAACGAACGCGCGACGGCTGGCGGCGGGACGGTCCGGATCTTTGGCGGCCCGGTCCGAGGGAGCGTCCGGCCATTGCCGCGTCCGCCACAGCATGCTGACCAGGTACCGGAGCACCAGCAGGCCTGCCGCGGTGCCGAGCAGTGAAGGGACGGCGTCGAGTGGCTTTACACCGGCGCGCGTCACCACACTGGCGACGATGATCCCGCCCATCAGCAGCACACCGGCCACGCCCAGAACCCAGCTTCGGTAGGCGACAACACCCAGCACGCAGGCCAGCAGCAGGATCGTCAGGCCCATTCCGGCAAAGAGCGCAGCCTTGTCATTTGTGCCAAAGGTCGCGATGGCGAAGTCCTTCATCCACGGCGGGGTGAAGTCAATAAAAGTCGAGCCCAGTGCGATAAGCGGCGTCGCGCGGGCCGTGAAGAAGGCGCCCACCAGTTCCGCGACTGACAGCACGACGGCGGCTGAGACTACCCCGGCCAGCGCGGCGAGGGCGGTTGGCCCCGACCGGAGCGCGGGCCGCTGCGGCGCCGATCGCTGCTGTGCCAACGGGGTGCTGCCTGGCTTCCGGGTACTGGGCGTGGTCATACAGCATATTCGGAGCCGCGGCGCCCCGGGATGGCCGGGAGTGCCCGTTGGCGGCCCGGGACCAGTTCACCCGGGGACTGAGCATGCCCCGCTGCAGTCACAGCTTAGGAGCCTGCAGGGTCTGCGACGTACCCTTGGAAACTGTGAAGGTACTCGTCATCGGCCCCGGCGGCCGCGAACACGCCATTGTCCGGTCCCTGCTCGCGGACCCCAACGTTTCCGAGGTCCACGCGGCTCCGGGCAATGCCGGGATCAGCCGGCTGGTGCCCACGCACGCCGTCGACGCGAACGACCCGGACGCCGTTGCGGCCCTGGCGACGAAGCTCGCCGTCGACCTCGTCGTGGTGGGACCGGAAGCGCCGCTTGCCGCGGGTGTGTCGGACGCGGTCCGCGACGCCGGCATCCCGGTCTTCGGCCCCAGCAAGGCCGCGGCCCAACTGGAAGCGTCAAAGGCGTTCGCCAAGGAGGTCATGGCGGAGGCCGGCGTGCCCACCGCGATGGCCCGCGTGGCATCCAACGCCGAGGAAGCCGCGGACGCGCTGGATACCTTCGGCGCGCCCTACGTCGTGAAGGATGACGGGCTTGCCGCCGGCAAGGGCGTGGTCGTCACCGGCGACCGGGACGAGGCCCTGGCGCATGCGCAGAGCTGCTTCGACGCCGGCGGTTCCGTGGTGATCGAGGAGTTCCTCGACGGGCCGGAAGTTTCCTTGTTCGTCCTCTGCGACGGCAGCACCACCGTTGCGCTGTCCCCGGCGCAGGATTTCAAGCGCATCTTCGACAACGACGAGGGCCCCAACACCGGCGGCATGGGAGCCTACACCCCGCTGGAGTGGGCCCCCGAAGGTCTCGTTGAGGAGGTCCTCGAACGGGTTGCCCAGCCGACGGTCAACCAAATGGCACACCGCGGCACCCCGTTTGTGGGCGTGCTGTTCGTCGGGCTCGCCCTGACCTCACGCGGCACCCGCGTCATCGAGTTCAACGTCCGCTTCGGCGATCCGGAAACGCAGGCCGTCCTGGCCCGGCTGAAGACCCCGCTGGGCGGCCTGCTGATGGCTGCGGCGAAGGGCGAACTGGACAAGGTCCAGCCGCTGCGCTGGTCGCGGGAGACGGCCGTCGCCGTCGTCGTCGCTGCCGAAAACTATCCCGGCACACCCCGCACGGGAGACCGGATCCGCGGCCTGAAGAAGGTTGAAGCGATTGAGGGCGTGCACGTCATCCACGCCGGCACCAAGCTCGACGGCGAGGGCAAAGTCGTCTCCGCCGGCGGCCGGGTCCTCGCCGTGGTGGCGCTCGGAACGGACCTCGTCGAGGCCCGCGACCGGGCGTACGACGGCGTCGAACTGGTCCAGCTCGACGGCGGCCAGTTCCGCACCGACATCGGCGGCAAGGCCGCGCGCGGCGAAATCAAGGTGGCGTCTCCCGGCACAGCCGCGGCCGTCGCCGCAGCGAAAGCGAAGGACTGACATGAACGCCACTGACTCGTCCCTGCCCAAGGGCGGCCTGGACACCGAGACCCTGGACCTGCCCGGCTGGAAACACAGCTACTCCGGCAAGGTCCGCGACCTGTATGTGCCGGCGGATGCCGCCATTGCGGAGCGCTTCGGCCACGAATGCGTGCTGGTGGTGGCCAGTGACCGGATCAGCGCCTATGACCACGTCCTGGCCAGCGAGATTCCGGACAAGGGCCGCATCCTCACCCAGCTGAGCCTCTGGTGGTTTGAGCAGCTGGGCGTGGAGCACCACGTGCTTGCGTCCACGGTCGACGGCGGTGTTCCGGCCGCGGTGGCGGGCCGCGCCATGATCTGCAAGAAACTTGAGATGTTCCCGGTCGAATGCATTGCGCGCGGCTACCTGACCGGCTCGGGGCTCGTCGAATACCGGCAGTCCGGCACTGTCTGCAGCGTTCCGCTGCCCACGGGCCTGGTGGACGGCTCCCGGCTCGAGGAGGCAATTTTCACTCCCTCGGCCAAGGCCGAGGTGGGCGAGCACGACGAAAACATCACCTTCGACGCCGTGGTGCAGCAGGTCGGCGCCGACGCCGCAGGCCGACTCCGTGCGCTGACGCTGGAGATCTACACCAAGGCCGAGGAGATTGCCCGGGGCCGCGGCATCATCCTGGCGGACACCAAGGTGGAGTTCGGCCTAGATCCCGCAACCGGTGTCATCACCCTCGGTGACGAGGTCCTCACGCCGGATTCCTCGCGCTTCTGGGACGCAGCCACTTACGAGCCGGGGAAGGCGCAGCCCTCCTACGACAAGCAGTACGTGCGCGACTGGCTGACGTCGGCCGGATCGGGTTGGGACAAGTCCTCGGACACGCCGCCCCCGGCGCTGCCGGCCGACGTCGTCGCCCGCACCCGGAGCCGCTACGTTGAAGCCTACGAGCTGCTGACCGGCCGCGCCTTCGACTAGCGCCTGCGGCCCTGGCCTCCGGTTGCCATGGTTGTCCGCAGTCCTGCTTCCGGCGGTCCTGCTTCCGGCGGCTCTAGCTCCCGGCGGCTGCTTCGGCGCGGCGCTGGGCCAAGCGGATTTCCAGCACTGCGTCCATCGCCTGCTGGACCCGGTCTGAGGCGCCCGCCGCGCTGAACTCCTTCTGCGCCTCATCAAGGTAGGTGAGGGCCTCCTCGGACTCCCCGCCGGCTTTGAGTGCCTTGCCGAGCAGCAGCGACACCTCACCCGCCGTGTGCTTTGCCAGTACGTCCCGTTCGGCGTGGATCTCGCGCAGCTTCTGCACCGCCCCGACGACGTCGCCGGTGAGGTAAAGCCAGCGCGCCCGGATGAAGGCCACTTCAAGGTGGTCCGTTTTGTTGCCGCCCACGATCGAAAGTGCCAGTTCCGCACGTTCAATCGATGACAGCGTTTCCGGCTCGACAATGCCCGACGACAGGCGCACCGCGGCCGAGGCCTTGTTGAACCTAGCCCAGAGGTCAATGTCGTGCGCCGGGGAGAGGAGCTGGCCGGCTTTCTCGTGGTACCTGAGGCCCTCGGCGTAGTCGTGGCGCATGAAGGCCACGTTGCCCACCACCCACGCCACTTCGCCGGCCAGCTGGGTCATGGAATGTTCGTCCATCTGCTCGTTCATGTCCTGGCAGTACTTCCAGGCTTCGTCGAGCCGGCCGCTTTCGGCCAGGGCACCGATCAGGGCCCGCAGCGCGCCGATAATCAGGGTGGAACCCTTGGGCAGCTGGGCACAGAGCCGCACCGCCTCCTGGGCGTGTTCCACAGCTGCTGTCAGCTGCCCCTGCCCCTGAGCCGCCGCCGCCAGCATCTGCCGGGCGCGGACCCCCAGGCCTGCCGACTCGGCCGCCATCGGATGGTCCAGCAGCCGCTGCACCATGGCCGCGCATTCCGCCCACATGCCCTGCTTGATTAGGCACTCAGCCTGCATGTACGTCATGTTCCACCAGGCGCTGGTGTTTTTAGCCTCTAAGGCAATCTGGGCTGCCGTGGCGGCGTGAACTGCCGCGAGCGGGTAGTCCCGCAGGTCCCAGGCCTGACGGGCGTATAAGCCCGCCAGGACGTATTCGGCGTCGCTGACGGATACCGGCTGGCTCCACGCCTCAAGCGCTTTCGGGGCGAGCTCCAGCCGGCGGGCGAGCTCCTCGATTACGTCGGCAGTGGGTTCCCGGCGGCCGGTTTCGAGCAGGGAAATGTAGCTGGGGGAGTACAGGTCCTTCCCCAGCTCCGCCTGGGTGAGCCCACGCTCCAGCCGCTCCGCGCGGAGTTTTTCCCCGAATCCGTTGCCCACGGGTTCCTCCTAATTCCGGACAGTCTTTGTACTAAATGCTTGACAGTCTCTGTGCAAGCAATTTTACAATGTATGTCAACAAGGGCAGTGCTGACTTGGTAACGACTACGACTCAAAATTGAGGAACTCTATGTTGAAGAAGATTGCAGCCGGCGCGGTTCTCGCAGGCGCCCTGGCTTTCTCCGCAGCGGCCCCGGCCGTTCTGTCCGCAGGTTCCATTGCCGATACCACCAATGTCACCGCCGTCGGCAATTGGCCGGACCCGATGCGCACGGCCACCGCCGTCGGGAACTGGCCCGACCCCATGACCTATTCAACGAACGTCGGCAACTGGCCCGACCCGATGTAACCGACTCTCGACAAACTCAGCCCCGGGACCGCCGTAAGGTCTCGGGGCTGTTTTGTGCCCAGCCCCCGCTGATCGGCTGCGCCGTAACGGCCGTTTTGAGCGGTGAAAACGACACTCACGGAGCACTCGATGGCAGTACGGGGGGTTATAGGAAACACAAAAGAGGGCCTTCCGATTGGAAGACCCTCTTTTGACTGGTCGGGATGACAGGATTTGAACCTGCGACCTCGTCGTCCCGAACGACGCGCGCTACCAAGCTGCGCCACATCCCGATCCGTTACTTCAAAAGCAACTTCACAAGAGTATCCGATTTCGGCCCCGGATGCGAAATCCGGGAGCCGACCGGGGTCGCGGCTAGGCAAGCGTCAGACCAGCGATTCCTTCCACGCCCCGTGCAGCTTGGCAAAGCGTCCGCCGCCGCCGATCAGTTCCGCCGGGGTTCCGTCCTCCACCACCTGGCCGTCGTGGACCACAAGCACCCGGTCTGCGGTCTCCACGGTGGAGAGGCGGTGCGCAATAATCAGCGCCGTGCGGGCTGCGCCGGACGAGCCTGGACCGGTGCCGGCCCCGCGCAGCAGGCTCGCCAGTCCCGCCTGGACCATCCGTTCGGAGGGGATGTCCAGGGAGGAGGTGGCCTCATCCAGGATCAGGACCGCGGGCCGGGCCAGGAAGGCCCGGGCGAAGCTGATCAGCTGGCGCTGACCGGCGGAAACGCGCCCGCCGCGCTTGTTCACGTCGGTGTCATAGCCCTCCGGCAGGGCGGTGATGAACTCGTGGGCTCCGACGGCCTTGGCCGCGTCCTCGATTTCCTGCCGGGAAGCCTCGGGCCGGCCGAGGGCGATGTTGTCGGCCACGGAACCGCTGAACAGGAACGCCTCCTGGGTGACCATGACGACGTTCCGGCGCAGATCCGCCGTCGCCAGCTGCCGAAGGTCCACGCCGTCGAGGGTGAGCGAACCGGAGGAGACGTCGTAGAAACGCGCGATCAGCTTGGCCAGCGTCGACTTTCCGGCGCCGGTCTGGCCCACCAGCGCGACCGTCTGGCCGGCCGGAATGTGCAGGTCCATCGTAGGAATGATGACCGGGCCGTCGCCGTAGCGGAACTCAACGTTCTCGAAATCGATGCGGCCGGTGGCCCGCTCCAGGGCGACCGGGTTTTTGGGCGGCCGGACGGTGGGCACTTCCTCCAGCAGGCCGGATACCTTCTCGAGCGCCGCCTGCGCGCTCTGGAACGAGTTGTAGAACATCGCCATCTGGTCCACCGGCTGGAAGAAACGCTTGGTCGAGAGGATCAGCGCCAGCAGCACGCCCACGGCGAGTTCGCCGGATAGGACACGGAAGCCGCCGGTGAGCAGCACGACGGCCACGCAGACGTTCCCGATCAGCACCAGGCCGGGCTGGAAGATGCCGTTCAGGTTGATGGAGCGGACGGTGACCTTGCGGTACTCCTCGGAAAGTTTGGCGTAGCGTTCGGCGTTCTGGGGTTCCTTGCGGAAGGCCTTGACCGCCCGGATGCCGGTCATGGTCTCCACGAAGTGCACGATCAGCCGGGCCGACACGACCCGGGACTCGCGGAACGCGATCTGGGAATGCTTCTGGTACCAGCGGGCGAGGAAGTACATCGGCACGCCGGCGGCGAGCACCAACAGTCCGCTGCGCCAGTCCAGGGCGAACACCGTGATGGCCGTGAAGACCATGAACAGCATGCCGGAGGCGAGCGAGCTGACGCCGGAGTCGAGGAGTTCGCGCAGTGCCTCGAGGTCGGAGGTCTGCCGGGCGATGATGCGGCCCGAGGTGTACTTCTCGTGGAACTCCAGGCTCAGCCGCTGCGTCTGCCGGAAGACCCGCACGCGCAGGTCCAGCAGCATCGCCTGGCTGAGCCGCGCCGTCGATGTCACGTACAGGGCGGTGAGACCCGCGGTCGCGACGGCCGCGGCGAGGTACGCGGCCCCGGCCAGGACGAGCGGCAGGTTGTCACCGGCGCGGAGGGCCGGAAGTGCGCGGTCGATGCCGAAAGCGATCAGCGCCGGCCCGGCCACACGGGCGGCCTGGGAGAGTACGACGGCGGCGATCGTCAGCCAGAAGCGCAGGCGGACGGGACGGATCAGCGAGCCAAGCAGGGTCAGGGAGCGTTGCCGGACGGCTTTGCTGTCGGCCCTGGACAGGTGTGCGTTGTCCTCGTTGGCGGTGCCGAAGGTTGCGGTGCTCATCGGGAAACCTCCTCGGCCTCGAGTGCGGACAGTTCGGAATCGAGATCCCGCGGTTCCGGGTCCAGGCTGGCGATCACGTACCGGTAGTGGCTGTTGTTCGCGAGCAGTTCGGTGTGGGTGCCGACGGCGGTGATCCGGCCGTCTTCCAGCAGCGCCACCCGGTCGGCCAGCGCCACGGTGGAGGGCCGGTGCGCAACGATCAGGGTGGTGGTGTCGGCCAGCACCTCCCGGAGCCGGCCTTCGACGAGTTCCTCGGTATTGACGTCCAATGCGGAGAGCGGGTCGTCGAGGACCAGCACCCTGGGCTGCGCCGCGACCGCACGGGCGAGGGCGATGCGCTGCCGCTGGCCACCGGACAGGCTGAGGCCTTCCTCGCCGATCAGCGTGTCGAGTCCCTCCGGCAGCGAGTAGGCGAAGTGGGCTTGGGCGGTGTCGAGCGCCTCGGCCAGGATCTGCTCCCGGCGCTCCGCGGACTCCTGCCCCTGGACCCCGAGCAGGACGTTGTCCCGGACCGAGCTGGAGAACAGGGTGGTGTCCTCGAACGCCACGGCGACGATGGTGCGCAGCTCCTGCACGCTGAAGTCGCGCAGGTCGACGCCGTCGATCGTCACCGAGCCCGCCGTGACATCGAACAACCGCGGCACCAGCTGCAGCAGGGCACTCTTGCCGCTGCCGGTGATGCCCACCAGGGCCATGGTTTCGCCGGGCCGGATGTCCAGGCTGATGTCCCTGAGGATCGGTTTGTCGGGTGCATCCTCGAACGCGAAGGAGGCGTGCTGGAAGCTCAGGGCGCCCTTGAGCCGGTCCGGGCTGCGCGGGTCGTCCGGGCTGGTGATGGTGTTGATCGAATCCATCACCTCGAAGTGCCGGTCCACTGCCGTCTTGGCGGTGAGCGCCATCGCCAGCAGCATGCCGCAGAACTCCACCGGAGCGGCAATGACAGCGGCGGTGGCGAAGAATGCCACCAGCGAACCGATGCTGAGTTGTCCGTCGGCTGCCAGCATGACGCCGACGATGAGGCCGGCGCCGAGGGCCAGCTCGGGGAGCAGCGTGACGACCAGGCTGAAAGCGGCCAGGTGCTTGGCCTTCGCGATCTCGGTCTGGCGCAGCTCCTCGGCCTGGTCGTTGAAGTTCTCCAATGCTTCCCGGCTGCGGCCGAACGCCTTGAGCACGCGGATGCCGTGCACGGATTCCTCAACGGTGGTGGCGAGGTCGCCGGCCTGGTCCTGGCTGCGCCGGGCCACCTTGCTGAAGCGCGTCCGGAAGCGGAAGCCGTAGATCATGATCGGGACAGCGGCGGCCAGGAAGATCAGCGCCAGCTGCCAGCTCATGGAGAACATCACGACGACGCCGATCACCACGGTCAGCGTCGTAACCACCAGCATGATGGCGCCGAACGCCATCCAGCGCCGGAGGAAGTTCAGGTCCGTCATGGCGCGCGAGAGCAGCTGGCCGGAACCCCAACGGTCGTGGAAGGAAACGGCAAGATCCTGCAGATGGTCATACAGCGATACCCGCATGCGGGTCTCTACCGTGGTGGCCGGGTTGATGACGAACTGGCGGCGCAGAGCCACGAGCCCGGCTTCCGCGATGCCCAGAAGCAGGATCACGGAGGAGGCGATCCACACCGCCTGGCTGTTGCCGCCCGGCCTCAGCCAGTCATTGATCAGTATCCGCAGGACTTGGGGGATGGCCAGCGCCACGATGCTTGCCAGCAAGGCGCAGAGCAGGCCCAGGACCAGCCGCGGCAGAATCGGCCTGACGTGCGGATAGAGACGGCGAATTGATGAAAAGAAAGGGGTCTGCTTGGCCATGCCTGCTTCTTAGCTGCCACTGCGAAATGAATTACGCAACTGAATGTAGTTTCCGGTAGCAACTACCCTAGGCCATAGCGTGACCCGGTTCACAGCTTAGCGGGCTACTGTGCAAACTGGCGCAGATATTGTGATCCGTAATAGGCCCTTTTCCCCGCGGGGCGGGAGCGCCCGCGGTGCCTGGCCGCTAGGGCCGGGCGGTCAGGGTCAGCAGCACAGCCTCCGGTTTGCAGGCGATCCGGACCGGGGCAAAGCGGGAGGTCCCGATGCCGCCGGAGACATTCACCGGCGTCGTCCGTCCGTCCCTTCCCCAGTCGTTCAGGCCCTTGGCGCGCCAGGTAGGCAGGTCGCAGTTGGCGACGAGCGCCCCATAACCCGGAACGCAGATCTGGCCGCCGTGGGTGTGGCCGGCCAGGATGAGGTCCGCCCCGTCCCCGGTGAAATGGTCGAGTACCCGCTGGTAGGGGGCGTGCACGACGGCGACCCTCAGGTGCGGGTTGGCGTCCTGGCCGCTGGTGCCGCGCGGCCAGCCGGCGTACCGCTCGAGGCGCAGGTGCGGATCGTCGACCCCGGAAAAATCGACCCGCAGCCCCTTGAGGATGAGCGACTGGCAACGATTGGTGAGATCCACCCAGCCGGACATCCCGAAGCCGGACCGCAGCCGGGGCCAATCCAGCTTTTCCGGGCTCTTCGGCCGCAAGGACGGGCCGCGGAAGTAGGCTGCGGGGTTCTTCAGCCGGGGGGCGAAGTAATCGTTGGATCCGGGGACGAAGACGCCGGGGAACGTCATCAGGGGCCGCAGCGACTCCAGCAGGGGCTCAACGGCCTTGACGTGGCTGAGGTTGTCTCCGGTGTTGACCACCAGATCCGGCTTCAGGCCGGCCAAAGAGGCGAGCCAATCGGCTTTGCGTCGCTGGCCCGGCACGAAGTGGATGTCGCTGAGGTGCAACACGCGGATCGGACCGAAGCCGGGCGGCAAGATCGGGAGGTTCTCCTCGCGCAGAACAAACTGGTTCTTCTCCCACAAACCGTATCCGGCCGCAGCAACACCCCCGGCGGCCCCGACTGCAGTGGCTACGGCAAGGCCGCGCCCGATATGACGGACGCGGCCTGCCAGTGCACTGGCTTCCAGTGCCACTAGGGGTTGCTTCCATTGCCGCCGCCAGGATTGCTCGACGGAGCGGGTGCGGGGTTTGCGGGGGTACTAGGGACCGGTACCGGTGCGGGGGCCGGAGCCGGCGGCTTGGCCGGTGCGGGAGCAGGCGCGGGAACCGGCGCCTGCCTTGGCTGGGTGTACTGGCGCGGAGCGGGGGCCGGGCCCTGGCTGTAGCCGCCGCCGGACAGCAGGTTCGACGGCGGCGCCGGGAACGGGTCGGTACCGTAGCCCGGAGCCACCTGGGACATGAACTTTGACCACTGCGGGCCGGCGATCATGTAACCGTCAATGCCCTTGTAGAACTGGCCGTTGACGGTGATGTTCTGGCCCGGACGCTGCTGGGAGCCCAGCGCATCACCAAACCAGGAGGCAGTGGCCAGCCCGGTGGTGTGGCCCACCACCCAGGTGGACCCGTTGTTGTTCGATGTACCGGTCTTGGCCGCGATCGGGAAGTCGGTGCGGGTGGAGATGCGGGGCTGGATCAGCGCGCCCGAGCCCTTGTTCAGGACTTCCTGCAGCGCGTAATTGACGCCCCGGGCGACCTCCGGCTTAAGCGCGTCCCGGCAGTTGGTGGCCTGCGCCGGCAGTTGGGCGCCGGTCTGGTCAGTCACGGACGTGATGGCGATCGGCTCGCAGTATTTTCCGTCATTGGCGAAGGTCGCGAAGGCGCTGGCCATGGTCAGCGGCGAGGTCTGGGTAGAGCCCAGCAGGTTCGCCGTCGTGAACATGTTGATTTTCGGGTTCGGTTCCAGGATCTTCCCGTCCTTGTCCGTCGACGGCAGGCCCGAATGCAGCCCAACGGCGTCGACGATCTTCTGGATTCCGCAGAAGTCCAGCTGGGCTGCGGAGGCGAAGGTGACGGTATTGATCGAGTTGTAGAGGCCCTCAAGAACGGTGAGCGGGCGGTACCAGCCTTCTTCCGCGTTTTGGAGGTCCTCGGCGGCGCCAAGGTCCTTCTCGGCAGTGTTGTACGCGCCGGTGGTGACGCCGCAGGAGTTGCGCCACTTGAAGTCCAGCGGGTACTTCCGCACGGCGCCGTTCACCACCGTGTTCATGGACTTTCCTTCGTTGAGCCATTCAGCGAAGGTGAAGGGCTTCATCGTCGACCCGGGCTGGGCGCCGCCAAGGCCGTTGAGGTCGTTGCCCTTTTCGTCGTACTTGTCGACGTTAAAGTTGAGGTTGGAGTCGAACTTGCCCTCGCCCGGGAACCAGGTCGTGTTTTGAGCCATGTCGATGATCTTGCCCGTGCCAGGCTGGACCGACACCAGGGCCGCTCCCCATTTGTCCGGGTTCGCGCCGGCCGACGCGTTCACCTGCTCCTGGGCCACGGCCTGGGCCTTGGGATCCAGGGTGGTCTTGATGGTCAGGCCGCCGCGGAAAATCTTCCGCTGGCGGGCATCGGCGTCAGCCCCGTAAGCTGGGTTGTTCAGGAGCAGGTGCAGGACGTAGTCGCAGAAGTACGGCGCCGTCGCCGCGTACTGGCAGCCCTGCTTGGCCTGGGTGACCTTGGTTTCCACCGGGGCCGCGACGGCGGCGTCGTAGTCCGCCTGCTTGATCTTGCCCTGCGTCAGCATCGCTTTCAGCACCAGGTCCCGGCGCACCTTGGCGTTGTCGGGGTGGGTGATCGGATCGTAGAAGGACGGGCTGTTGACGAGGCCGGCCAGCAGCGCGGCTTGCGGCAGGGTGAGGTCCTTCGCGGAGGTGCTGAAGAAGAACTTGGAGGCGGCTTCGATGCCGTAGGCGTCGCGGTTGAAGAAGACGATGTTCAGGTAACCCTCAAGGATCTGCTCCTTGCTGAACTTCTTTTCCAGGGCAATGGCGAGCTTCATCTCGCGAAGCTTGTCGCCGACGCCCTTGTTGACGCCGTTCAGCAGGACCTGATCGCTCTTGCCTTCGGACTCCAGCGACGAGTTGATGACGTTGTTAACGTACTGCTGCGTGATGGTCGAAGCGCCCTGCTTGTTGCCGCGGGCGGTGCTGACCAGGGCGCGCACGATGCCGGTGGTGTCCACCCCGCCGTGCTCGTAGAAGCGGCTGTCCTCAATGGCGATCACCGCGTCCTTGACGTATGGCGACATCTGGTCAAGGGACACGCGGGTGCGGTTCTCGGAGAACAGGTTCGCGATCACGCTGCCGTCGGCGGCCAGAACCGTGGTCGACTGGCTCGGCGGATCAACCTGCAGTTCGGCGGGGAGGGTCTCGAAGAATTTGATCGACCCGCTCGCCGTGTTGCCCGAGAGGGCAGCAGCGGGCACCAAAAGTCCCGCCACGAGCACGCCACAGACAACGCTCACGCCAAGGAAGAGAATGAGCTTTCCAAGGGTGGTGGCCGTGTCGAATAAAGGGTTCTTACCAGTCGCCATGTTTTCCACTTTAGCGGCAAGGACTAGGCTTTACTTCATGACCAAATGGGAGTACGCCACGATTCCGCTCATTATCCACGCCACGAAGCAGATCCTGGATCAGTGGGGCGACGACGGCTGGGAGCTTGTCCAGGTAGTTCCGGGCCCCGACGGAAACGGCCTGGTTGCCTACTTGAAGCGGGAGAAGCAGTAGCCATGAGCACCGCCGAAACTGCCCGTGCGGGCGCCGGTGCAGAGACCCCGAACGTCGCCGGGAACGCCGCCTCGCAAGGTGAAAGCGACGTACGCACCGGCGCGCCGTCCGCTGTCGAGCAGCGCCTCGCCGAGCTCGGGCTGACGCTTCCTGCTGTGGCCGCACCGGTGGCTGCGTATGTGCCGGCTGTCATCTCCGGCAACCACGTCTACACCTCTGGCCAACTCCCGTTCATCGACGGCGCGCTTGAAGCCACCGGCAAGGTCTCGTCCGGAACTGAGGGCACCTCGGATGAACCGACAGTGTCACCGGACGCAGCCAAGCGTTACGCCGAGATTTGCGCCGTGAATGCCCTCGCCGCAGTGAAAAGCGTGATCGGCGATCTGGACCGCATCACACGGATCGTGAAAGTAGTGGGATTCGTCTCCTCCGACCCCTCGTTCACCGGACAACCCGGCGTCATCAACGGCGCGTCCGAACTGCTGGGCAAAGTCCTGGGGGACGCCGGCCAGCACGCACGTTCCGCCGTCGGCGTTTCGGTGCTGCCGCTCGACTCGCCGGTCGAGGTCGAACTCATCGCTGAATTCGCTTAGAAGCCGGTCGTTTCCCTTGCCGCACCTAGCACGACGTCTGTTCGTCCTTCCCCCGGATCTCGAGGGGGCCGCCCGCAGCTGGCTTGAACACGGCGAGCGGACGCCGCGCGCGCCCCGCTATGCGTCCTCGGTAGTTCTGCTGCGGGATTCGCCCACCGGGCTGGAGACCTGGCTGGGGTACCGGCCCGGTACTTCCCCGCTCGGTGTGCTCGCGTTTCCCGGCGGCTCGCTGGAAGCGTCCGACAACGACGCCGTCAGCTGGCTTGGCCCGACGCCGCAGTACTGGGCGGAGAAGATGGGAACGCCCGACGTCGGCCTGGCCCGCCGCCACGTGGTGGGCGCCATCCGCGAGCTCTTCGAAGAGACCGGCATCCTGCTGGCCGGGCCCGACCTGTCCTCCACGGTGGAAGGCACCTCCACGGGGGAGTGGATGCGGGCGCGGGAAGCAGTGGCCGACCAGGAGAAGTCCTTCACCGATGTGCTCGCCAAGCGCGGGCTGTCGGTGCGGACCGACCTGCTCAAGCCGCTGGTGAACTGGCTCAGCCCGGACTTCTCCCACCGGCGTTTCAACACCCGGTATTTTGCCGCGACCGTCCCGGTGAACCAGCAGCCGTCGCTGTTGGCCAGCAAAGGGGTATGGGCGCGCTGGGTCTGTGCCCGCAAGGTCATTGCCGAGCGGGACACCACGGCCCTGGGCGACGAGGTGGGCCAGCCGAATACAGTGGGCCTCACCTTGGGCGAACTGCTGGTTCCCGGGTCCGAGATCATGCTTGAGAAGATGGCAGCCGCCAACGGCTGCATTGCGTACCTCAGTTACAAGCGAACCGCCCACGCGTACCAGCCGGCGCTGGTCGAGGAGGGCGGCAAACTCATGTTGGAGGTTGAGGCCGCGAAGACCGTGGCAGGGGAACCCCAGCGCGAGCGCTGACCGTACCCGCCGGGCCAGGGTTGCAATGCGACCACGCGCTGTGCCCGGTCCCTGACCTCAGAGGTCAGGGATGTTTGACCCAGCAGGCCAAGATGGTGGTGGAAAGCTGGTAAGCCAGCGCGTTCCGGCTCACGCCCTCCGGCCCCAACGTTGCTGGCAGATCGGAGGCATCCACTTGCAAGACAAAGCTGTCCTTTTGGAAAACTGCTGATCCGTCACCGGTTTCGTAGGCCGGGAAACCGAGGTTTGCGAGGCCCTCGATGGGGCTGGCGTCCTTCGCCAGGGCCTGCATGGCGTTGAAGTATGTCAGTGCCGATGCCTGGTCCTTCGCCTCCCTGACGGAGATCTCCAAGGACCCCTCCTTGAGATGGTAGGTGCAGGTGAACGTGTTGTCGGCCCACTTATCGACTGTGTGCGGTTTCGAGTCCAAATCCAAAATAGCTGTCAGCCTGTCCATCGGCTGGTCCCCGCACACCATCCGTGCAGCGTCGCTGGGACCTGCGGCTTGCGGCGTGCCCGGGTGTGAGGAGGAGCCGTGGCTGTGCCCGCCGGCGTGCGCCGATTCGCCGGCAGCTGAGGACGACAGCGGGGCCTCTGCGGCGACCGGCGTTACGGATCCGGCGGCTGTTGCACAACCGGATAGCAGCAGTGATGTGGCGGCCAGCGCAGCCAGGGCGTGCCTACGGTGTTTCATGTCCAGTCCATTCGGCGTCAGTAGCCGCTCACGGTATGAGCGGGATCCGGGTTTCAAACTCTTAGTTTTGCGAAGATGACGTAGTTGTCATCGAAGAGCTGGGTGGCGGGGTCGTAACCGTCGCATGTGATGAGCCGGAGCTCAGCTCCGGGGGTGGTGCCGTAGACCTCCAGGGTGGGGAAGTCGTTTTTGCTGTACTGGGCGCCGTGGTCGACCGTGAACACTGCCATGGTGCCATCGGCCCGGGAGACCTTGACATCGGTTCCCGGTGTGAGCTTGCGGAGGTCAGCGAAAACGCCGGTGGCACCGCCGAGCGCGTTGACGTGGCCCAGGATTACGGATGGTCCTCGTTCTCCTGGGGTGGGAGAGCCGTCGTACCAGCCGGCGGGCGCTCCGTTGCCGCTGTCCTGCGGGACCTCGAGGGAGCCGTTCTCCCGGAGTCCGAGTTTCAGGAGGTCGGTTTGCAGGCCGATGGCCTGGATTTCCAAGGTCACCGGCTCGGATCGGGTCAGCACCGCGGGCTCCGCCATCGCGGGCGCGGCAGACGGACTCGATGTGGGAGGCACCGCTCTGGCGGAGCCGGGGGCTGCGGTGGTGGCCGGGGAGGGTAAGGCGGAAAACGAAGACGGCGAGCCGGCGTCGGGTGTTCCGTTGTTTCCCGTGCCGCAGCCGGACAGCGTCAGCAGGAGCAGAACCCCGGCCGTGACGGCGGCGCAGAGGCTTCCGAAGCGGCCGGGATTCTTGGTTCTCACAGTAGTGATCCGGTCAGCCGGTGCTTAAGCTGCCGCACCGGCGGTGCGGCGGCGGATAATGTAGCCGCCGCCGGCGAGGGCCGCCAGGGTGAGGCCGCCGCCAAGGGCGAGGGCGCCGGTATCGGTGCCCGCTTCAGTCGTGACGCCTGTGTCAGCGCCACCGACAGGCATAGTCATCTGGCCGGCCTTCAGGGTCCCGCACAGCGCCGGGGAGGTAGCGGCCAGCGGAAGGGACGGTGCAAGGTCGCTCTTGGCGGCCTGTCCTGCCGCGCTGAGTGTGGCCGGGTCAAGGCCGTGGACGACTACCACAGCGGTGCCGGCTTGGAGGGCTGCCTTGGTCTCGGCATTCAATTCGAACGTGCGGTCAATGGTGTAGGCGGCACCCTGGCCGCCAACCTTGAGGTCAAGGCCGGCTGCGGGGCTGGTGTCGCCGCTCGTGGACAAAGTAGTGGCGATAGCGCCGTAGGAGGGAGCACCTTCGGTAGTGGAGATGACTTTGTCACCGTCCTTGTCGGCCGACGGCGCCGGGCATGTGCCTTGGGCTCCGCCGTGGATGTGTTGAACGTGCGGGTACGGTGCGTCCATGAAGGTCGCGGGCATCCCGGCGACCTTCAGGACAACATGTGCCTGGTTGCCCGTGACGTCAACCGTGACGGTACCGGAGCCAGCGCTGCCGTTGACCTGGCCCAAAGTGGACTGATAGGACTGGTCCGCTGCCATTGCGGGAGAGCCGGATACGGCCAAGGCAGCCAAAGCCAAGGTAGGGACCGCCATCAGGCGAAGGGTCTTTTTCATGTTGTAGATCTCCTCATACACGTGCGTGGGATGTTCGCACCCCCGGAGAGGGGCCACCTGTACTTCGGAACGGATCGTGACAAGGATGGGTAAGCATATGACATAGCCCACATTGCTTCTTAACCGCCCGCGGGCATCGGTTACGCCAAATTATGTCCGTTTGACACGGGCAAGCACCTTGACCGCGGGTGGATGCCGTTGGAGCCAAAACCCGCCTTCGTGCAGGCAGGCCCGACGGTACAACGCCATTCGGACCTCATCTGAGAGAAAACACATCAAGGCTCCGTCCTCACGGGGGACGCAGCCTTGAAATGTGAAAAAGGGGAAGCCTGACCTGCGGGCCGGAAGCCTGCACCGCCGAAGAATTGCAGCACCGACCCTCGGCGCGCAGTTCGTAACGGGCAGGCCCTTCGCTTTGAGCTTTTGGGGACGGTTAGCGCGAGCGCTGGCGGAGGCGCTGCATGTCAAGAATGACGACGGCGCGAGCCTCCAGCCGCAGCCAGCCGCGCTGGACGAACTCGGCGAGGGCCTTGTTGACCGTTTCGCGGGAAGCGCCGACCAGTTGGGCCAGCTCTTCCTGGGTCAGTTCGTGGGCAACGAGGACGCCGTCGGTCGCAGGGCGGCCGAAGCGGTCCGCCAGGTCGAGCAGGGCTTTGGCGACGCGGCCCGGGACGTCCGAGAACACCAGGTCGGACAGGGAATCATTGGTTCGGCGCAGGCGGCGGGCGAGGGCCTGCAGCAGCTGGGCGGACACCTCTGGGCGGGTGCGAAGGAGGGCGTTCAGGCTTTCGTTCTTCAGCCCGGCCAGCCGCGTTTCGGAGACAGCAGTCGCGGTGGCCGTGCGCGGGCTCGGGTCGAACAGCGCCATTTCGCCGAAGAGCTCGCCCGGGCCGAGGATGGCGAGCAAGGACTCGCGGCCGTCGGGGGAGGTGCGGCCGAGCTTCACTTTGCCCGAGACGATGAAGTAGAGCTGGTCACCCTGGTCGCCTTCCCGGAAAACCGAGGCCCCGCGTGAGAGGTCCACCTCGGTGAGCTCGTCCGTCAGCAAACGGAAGGCCTCGTCGTCGAGCGTGGCGAAAAGGGGTGCGCGGCGCAATACCTCGATGTCCATAAAATCTCCTGACTAAACTGTGTCGGCTGGGGCGCTCCAGCTATTCTTTCAGAAGTTTGCGGCTTCTGTGACGTACTTGGCATCGAGGCGGCCTAATCACAAGGCTGCCGACCCTCCGGCCTGGTGCCCGGCAACTGACTTCGTGTCAGCCCGCGCCGGTAGAATGAGCTCCTACCAGTATCTAAGGAGCCCCGGTGTTTGGCTTGACCATCTTGGACCTGGCGTTGCTCTTGACGCTCTTGTCCTACCTGATCTACGGCCTGCGGAACGGCTTCTTGGTGACCCTTGGCGGCATTGCAGGGTTCGCGGCCGGAGCAGTGGCCGCTTTCGTTTCGGTGCCCATCGTGAGCGACCTGGTGGACGATCCGGGCTGGCGGCTCACCGCCATCATCGCCACCGCAGTGCTGCTGATGATGATCGGGCACGGGCTGGGAACCATGATCGGACGGCGCATCCGCAGCGTCGTCAAAATCCCGCCGCTCCGGCTGGCCGACCGGGTGATCGGCGGCGGAGTCAACGTCGTCGTATCCGCGCTGGTGATGTCCATGCTGGCGTTCAGCATCAGCGCCCTGGGCGTTCCCTTCGTTTCGCAGCAGCTCGCCGACTCCAAGGTGATCGGTTTCATAGACGGCGTCACCCCCACGCCGTTGAAGACGTCAATGGCCCAGTTGCGCTCCACAGTGATTGGCGACGGGATTCCGACGCTGCTCGAGGGTATCGGCGGCCAGCCCGTAACCGTCCCGGACGCCAGCACGGACACGCCCGCCCTGAACGGCGCTGCCGCTTCGGTGCTGAAGATCGCCGGAACCGCGTACCAGTGCGGACAGAACCAGACAGGCAGTGGCTTTGTCGTTTCCCCGGACCGGGTCGTGACCAACGCCCACGTCGTGGCCGGCGTCCCGGAGCCCGTCGTCGAGGTTCCCGGCGGCGGGGCGCTGCCCGGCCGGGTCGTCTACTTCGACAGCCAGCATGACCTGGCCGTCCTGGCCGTCGAGGGGCTGCCATCCGCGCCGTTGCCGCTTGGCTCCAATCTTCCTGCCGGCAGTCCGGCTGCGTTCGCGGGCTACCCGCACGGCGGACCGTTCCAGTCCAAGCCCGCG
This sequence comes from Arthrobacter sp. B3I4, assembly GCF_030816855.1. Taxonomy (NCBI): domain Bacteria; kingdom Bacillati; phylum Actinomycetota; class Actinomycetes; order Micrococcales; family Micrococcaceae; genus Arthrobacter; species Arthrobacter sp. B3I4. The sequence goes on from NZ_JAUSYK010000001.1 coordinate 1,273,959, forward strand.
GCCGTGCGGGACATCGCCACCGTTCTGGTCCCGGACATCTACGGCAACAACGCTGCGCCCGAGGATGTCTACCGGCTCGCCGGCGATGTGCAGCCCGGGAACTCGGGCGGCCCGCTCCTCACCACGGACGGACGGGTGGCCGGTGTCGTGTTTGCCAAGTCCACCTCCGAGAACTCGCTCGGGTTCGCCATCACTATGAACGATCTGGGCCCCGTGGCTGCACAGGCGCCCGGGCTGGGCGCAGCCGTCTCGCCCGGTCAGTGCGTCAAGAAATAGCGAAACGAACCGGCGCCCTCAGCGGGCTGCAATCCATTCCAGGCTCTGGCCGTGCGGGCCGGCAATCGCTACCGGCACGCCGTCCTCCAGCAGCAGGAAGCGGCCGCGCAACCGCGCGTCGTCCATTTCGGGCACCACGCTGGAGCCGTCGGCCTGGACGATGACCGTGTGGCCCTCGTTCGAGATCCAATGGCAGCCCCGGTCCGCGGCCAGCAGCGCGACGGTCTCGCGGAAGCGTTCCCGGCTGTCGGCATCCAGGTAGGCCATGACCGCGCTGTGGAACACGACGAGCGCAGCATCAGGCGGTGCTTGCCCGGCCAGGGCCACCAGCTCTTCATTCAGGTCCCCGGGGGCCAACAGCGGCGGACCGGCCTGCGCGACGGCGATCGCCTGGCGCAGCCGTTCCCGGCGGAAGTCCTGCTCAGGCCAGATCAGCGCCTCCAGCCAGGCGACGTCGTCCGGGTCGCTGATGTCGAGCGGATTCAGGTCGATGCCGGCGCGCCACGCCACCTGGGGCGGCCGGTCCGGCAACGGCACTGGCCCGGCCGTGGCGCAGTGCAGGACCGGGTGGCTGCCAGTCACGGCGCCGGCCGGGGCGAGTCGCGTCACAGGACCCGCGGCGCCGGCAACATATTCGTAGCCGTAGCGGTCGGGATACAGGCTCAGCCCTGCGGAGGCACCGACTTCGATCAGAGCCAGCGGTCGGCCTTCGGCGGCAGCGATTCGGGCCAGGGACGGGAGCAGCGCGGCGCAGCGGCCGGCCTCGTTCGTCTGGGTGGACCGGGAGAGGACAGTCCGGGCCAGCTCGTCCCAATGCGCGTCCAGAAACCGCCGGAACTCGGGGTACGGGCTGATCCGGGCGCCGAGAAAACGGGCGGCAGCCAGCATCAGCAGCGGCTGGCGCTTGTTGTGTGGCCATCGCTCAATCCGCCGGATCAGTTCGGGGTCGTCCGCTATGCCCAGCGACCACTCCGCATAGCAGGCGGAGTTGCCGGGTGCGTCAACGGTGCCGAAATGCCGGTACCAGTCCGCGGTCCCTCCGGGCTCCGGCGCGGCGGACATGCTCAGTCCCGGGTGGCGAGCAGGTCGGCGAGATATTCGACGGCGAAGCGGTACCCGAGGATGCCTGCGCCGGCGATCACGGCTTTGCTGACGTCCGACAGGTAGGAGTGGTGCCGGAACGCTTCCCGGGCGTGGACGTTGGTGATGTGGACCTCGACGGCGGGCAGCTGCACGGCGGTGATGGCGTCACGGAGCGCCACGGACGTGTGGGTGTAGGCCCCGGCGTTGAGGACGATGCCCGCTGCCTTGCCGCGGGCGCCGTGGATTGCGTCCACCAGCGCTCCCTCATGGTTGGACTGGAAACACTCGACGTCGAGCCCGTGCGCCGCGCCGGCGTCCTTGGCGAGCTGTTCGACGTCGGCCAGTGTAGCCGTGCCGTACTTCTCCGGCTCGCGCGTGCCCAGCAGGTTCAGGTTCGGCCCATTAAGGACCAGGATGGTGCCGCGGCCGGCACCGGCGGGGGTCGCTTCGCTCATGCCAGCCAATCTATCGCGTAACCGCGGCTCTGGCCCGCGGCGGGCCCGCTCCCTAGACTGAAAGGACCATCGTGCGGAGCCTCCGTAGCGGTCGGTCCGCGCAACCAGCCCATTCTTTTTGGAGCGTCATCATGCGCAATATTTCCACGGGAACAACAATCCGTCGTGTGGCCGCGGCTCTCCTGGCCGCGGCCGCAACGCTCCTGCCGGCGCCGCTGGCCACCGCCGCCGGGCCGGACTCCGGCCATGGCGGCTCCGTCATCACCCTCCCCGGCGCCACCGGCGCCGAAGGCATCGCGGCCGGTGAAGGTTCCACCTTTTTTGCCGGCGACCGGCTCAACGGAGACATCTTCCGCGGCGACATCCGCGACGGCACCGCAAGTAGGTTCATCACCGCTCCCTCCGGCCGGTCCGCGGCCGGCATGAAGGTGGACGTGTGCCATGACTTGCTCTTCGTCGCCGGCGGCGGCACAGGCCAGGCGTACATTTATGACCTGGATTCCGGGAAGACGGAGGCGACCTACCAGCTGGCCGCGCCCGGCGCGAGCTTCATCAACGACGTCACCCTGACCAGCCGGGGCGCCTGGTTCACGAACTCCCAGGCCGGCGAGCTTTACTTCGTACCGGTGGCCCGTGGCGGAGAACCCGGCACGGCACGCACCCTGAAGCTGACCGGGCCTGCGGCGCCGCTGGACCAGGGCTTTAACCTCAACGGAATCGCGTCCACCGAGGACGGTGGCACCCTCATCGTCGCCCACACCGCCCGCGGTCTGCTCTACACCGTGGACCCCCGCACCGGTGAGAGCGCCCAGATCGAGGGCGTGAGCGTTCCCAACGTTGACGGCATCCTGCTTCGGGGCAACACGCTGTGGGCTGTGCAGAACCTGAACAACTTGGTCAGCCGCGTCCATCTCGGCCACGGCCTGGACTCCGGCGCCGTGCGCCAGGTGATCACCAGCCCGCACTTCGACGTCCCCACCACGGCTGCCTTGTTCGGCAACACCCTCGCGGTGGTCAACGCGAAGTTCACTAACCCGGCGGCGACAAGTTTCGAAATAGTCCGGGTCCGCGCCCGGTAACCCTACTTCTTCAGCGAGCTGGCGATCTGCGCCATCACGGAGTTGTCAGCCAGCGTGGTCGCGTCGCCGACCTCGCGGCCCTCGGCGACGTCCTTGAGCAGCCGGCGCATGATCTTGCCGGAACGCGTTTTGGGCAGCTCCGGAACCACCAGGATGGTTTTGGGCTTGGCGATCGGCCCGATCTCCTTGCTCACGTGGTTGCGGAGTTCCTGAACCATGGCGTCGCCGGAATCCACCGCGTCCCCGCGCAGGATCACGAACGCCACCACGGCCTGGCCGGTGGTGTCGTCCGCTGCGCCCACGACGGCGGCTTCCGCGACGGCCGGGTGGGACACCAGGGCTGATTCGATTTCCGCCGTGGAGAGCCGGTGGCCGGAGATGTTCATGACATCGTCAACCCGGCCAAGCAGCCAGACGTCCCCGTCCTCGTCCTTCTTGGCGCCGTCACCGGCGAAGTACATCGTCTCGAAACGGGACCAGTAGGTCTCCTTGAAGCGTTCCGGGTCGCCCCAGATGCCGCGCAGCATGGCCGGCCACGGCTCGCGGATCACGAGGTAGCCGCCTGCGCCGTTGGGCACCGACTCGCCGGCTTCGTCAACGACGTCCACGGCGATGCCGGGCAGCGGGACCTGGGCGGAGCCCGGTTTGGTGGCGGTGACGCCCGGCAGCGGCGCGATCATCTGGGCGCCGGTTTCGGTCTGCCACCAGGTGTCCACAATCGGGGCGGGGTGTTCCTTCTTCTCGCCGTGGGCTCCGGCGTTGGAGCCGATAACGTCCCGGTACCACATCCAGGCCTCGGGGTTGATCGGTTCGCCCACTGAACCCAGGACCCGGATCGAGGAGAGGTCGTACTTCGCCGGGACCTCCTTGCCCCACTTCATGAACGTGCGGATCGCGGTGGGTGCCGTGTAGAGGATGGATACCTTGTACTTCTCCACGATTTCCCACCAGCGGCCCTGGTGCGGGGAATCGGGGGTGCCTTCATACATCACCTGGGTCGCGCCGTTGATGAGGGGCGCGTAGGCGACGTAGGAGTGACCGGTGACCCAGCCGACGTCGGCCGTGCACCAGTAGACGTCCGTTTCCGGGTGCAGGTCGAAGACTGCCCGGTGCGTGTAGGCGCACTGAGTGAGATAGCCGCCGGTGGTGTGCAGGATGCCCTTGGGTTTGCCGGTGGTGCCGGAGGTATAGAGGATGTACAGCGGGTGCTCGGAGTCGTGGCCGACGGCAGTGTGCTCGGCGGAGGCGACCTCGACGGTCTCGGACCACCAGTGGTCGCGGCCCTCGTGCCAGTCCACGTCCTGGCCGTTGCGCTTGACGACGACGACGTTCTGGACCGTGTGGCCGTTACCGTCTCCCTCGTGGGACAAGGCATCGTCGACGGCGTGCTTGAGGGAACTCGGCTTGCCGCGGCGGTAGGTGCCGTCGGCTGTGACGACGAGTTTGGCTTCGGCGTCGTCGATCCGGGAACGGAGCGCCTCGGCGGAGAAGCCGCCGAACACCACGGAGTGGATGGCGCCGATCCGCGCGCAGGCCAGCAGCGTGATGACGGCCTCGGGGATCATCGGCAGGTAGACCGCGACGCGGTCACCCTTGGCGACGCCAAGGGACTCAAAGGCGTTGGCGGCCTTCTTGACCTCTTCGGTGAGCTGGGCATAGGTGTAGGTGCGGGTGTCGCCGGGTTCGCCCTCGAAATAAATGGCGACGCGGTCGCCGTTGCCGGCCTCGACGTGCCGGTCAAGGGCGTTGTACGCGGCATTGACCTCGCCGCCAACGAACCACTTAGCGAACGGCGGATTGGACCAGTCCAGCGTCTCCGTGAAGTCCTTGCTCCAGCTCAGCAGCTGGCGGGCCTGCTTGGCCCAGAACGCTGGCCGGTCGGCGTCGGCCTCGGCGTAGTCGGCGGCCGTGACCACGGCGTTGGCGGCGAACTCTGCCGAGGGGGAGAACTTGCGGTTCTCCTGCGACAGGTTTTCGAAGGCATCGCCGTGCCGGGGCGTGGCGGTGGTGGAGCCGGGGGTCTGCTGGGACATGGTGAACCTCATCATTCATCGAGCCGTGCCGTACGGGCCGACCGTCCCCCCTCCGTCCCGGCCACCTGGGCGGCGTCGGGCATTGGCTGGTCACGGCGAACCGTAAAGAGCTGTTCCGAAATACACACTAACCCTTGGCCCGGACAGAACGTGTGCCCCATCACAAAGGGCGCCGCGAGCGGCGTTTATTAAGCGCCGAGTGGCGGCACGGGGTCCTGGCGCCCACTGAGCGGCCGCCGCCGGGGCGCTGGTGCGCGGGCCACGGCAGGTCAGCTAGTGATCGGTCCGGCACTTGGTTAGGCTGAGACGAAACCGTGACATCCGATGGGAGCAACAGGGCCGCAAACGGTCCTGACTTTGCCTGCCCTTAGGCGGCACTGTCCAGAGTGCGGCCCTGCTAAGGAGAACAGAATGAACGAGCAAAGCAACGGGCAGCTCCAGGCGCCCTCCCGAGCCGACGGCCCGGGGCAGGCAACCGGGCAGGGGGAACACCCGCGCTTTACCGTGGATAAGCCGAATCCGAAGAACAATGAAGCCGTGCTGGGGCAGTTCACCGTCCGGGACCTCACCGTTTTCGGCTCAACGCTGGTTCTCTTCATCGCCTCGCTGATTCCCATGTTCGCCGTCCGGTACAACCTCTGGAACCTGGGGAGTCTCTTCTTCCTGGGTCTGGGAATCCTTCTGCCGCTGATCGTCGTCGCGCTGTTCGTGGCACGCCGTGTCAGCCCAGGCACGAAGATCCGGATCGGCTCCCTCTCGATCGACCAGTTCGCCTCCGTTGTGGCCTCCTTCAGCCTGGCCTTCTTCTTCCTGGCCGCCGCCGGCGCTTTCGTTCCGAGCCTGCTGCTGGGGCTCGTGGGAGCGCTCGGTCTCTTCGCCGCCACGGTGCTCGCGCGCTTGTTCCCGGTTTTCGCCGGCGACTTCCTGCACCGCGCCGAAACCCCCGCGCACGTTGTAGCCAGGGAAGCCGCGGAGCCGGTCCGCAAGCCGCGTGCAGCCAAGGCGCCGAAACCCGCAGGCGACGCCACGGCGTCCAAGCAGGGAAGCAATCCGCTGGCGGGCTGGGCTAAGCGCATCACCCCCGGAAAAGACGCAGCCAGTAAAGAATCAAACAGCGTGCAGCACGCCCCGCAGGGCCACGGGCCGCAGGGTGCGTCACACGTCGTCGCTGCCGGTGCTGCGGGTGCTGCGGGCGGCAGTGCCGCCGGGCATGCCCGTCCGGCCGCCGCTGAGCCCGCTACCCAGGCCCATGGCGTCGTACCGACTGCATCCCCCGAGCCGACGGCGGGGTACGCCCCGGCGGCAGATGCAGGACCGTCCACCCAGCGGACCGAAGCCGCAGCCGCACCGGTCGGCTCCAACGCTGCAACGTCCGCTCAGGCTGCCCAGGCTCCGAACCCGGCCGCGGAAGAAACCCAAGCCGCCGCAGTCCCGGCGTCGGCAGCAGGATCCTCCGCAGTCGGCCACGATGCCCCCACCGCCCTCACCCCCCAGGTCCACGCCCAGGAGCCGATCGGCGCCACAGTGGACCCGGCGAGCCGCCCCGCCGCGGGCGACCAGCCCGTCTACGAGGCGTTCTGGTTCGCGGTTGCGCAGCCCCGCACCGCCGTCGACGAGCACACCGGCGCCCCCGCGTTCGTCGTCGAGCCCGGCGGCTGGGTCCTCGCCCTCGAAGACCGGGGCCATGAGTTCCTGGTCCAGCACACGGACGGCCGGGTCGGCGTTCTGCGCGATCTGAGCAACATCGAACGCGGCTAACCACGCCATGGCCAGCACCCCCGGCAGCCCGCGCACCGGCAAAACGAGCCCCGGCGGCTCGGACCCCGGCGGCCCGGATCCCGGTAGCGGGCGGGTTGCCGGGGAGACGTTGCTGGGGCTCAAGCGCCGGGGCCGCCGGATCAACCGGGCGCTGGCCGAGCAGTACCCTTACGCGCACGCCGAACTGGATTTCCGCAACCCGTTCGAGCTGGTCGTAGCCACAGTGCTGTCGGCCCAGACCACGGATGTGCTGGTCAACCAGATCACGCCGCTGCTCTTCGCCCGCTACCCGGACGCCCGGAGCATCGCCGAGGCTGAGCCCGCCGACGTGGAAGCCATCGTCAAGCCCACCGGCTTTTTCCGGGCGAAAACGCGGAACCTGATGGCGCTGTGCACCAAGCTTGTGGACGACTACGACGGCGAAGTGCCCGGCCGACTGGAGGACCTTGTGAAGCTCCCCGGCATCGGGCGGAAGACCGCGAACGTCGTGCTCGGAAACGCCTTCGGCATCCCGGGCATCACCGTGGACACCCACTTCGGCAGGTTGGCCCGCCGCTTCGGCTGGACGGCGTCGGAGGATCCGGTGAAGATCGAGTTCGACGTCGCCGAACTGTTCGAACGGAAAGACTGGACGATGCTCTCGCACCGGGTCGTGTTCCACGGCCGGCGGGTGTGCCACTCCCGCAAACCGGCCTGCGGCGCCTGCGCCGTGGCGAATTGGTGCCCCAGTTACGGGACGGGTGAGACGGACCCGGACAAGGCCAAGGCGTTGCTGAAATACGAGCTGGCTCCCGGGCAGGAGGAGTTGCTGGCAAAGCTGCTCGCCGAGACCCACCGCGCCGCTGAAATCCGGATGGAATCCCAAAGAAGGCCCCAATGACCGCACGACAGGACCTCATCGATCTGGTGGCCGCGGTGGAGGCCGGCACGGCTCCGCCCCCGGACCCTCGGTGGCGGGAGCTGACGGTTGAACCGGGCGAACGCGTGCGCCGGGCCGCCGTACTGATGCTCTTCGGTTCCCTGGACGATGTCCCCGCGGCCTCGGTGAAACTGCTCGCACCTGCGGATCTTGACGTGCTGCTGCTTCAGCGCGCACAGACGCTGGACGACCACCCGGGCCAGGTGGCCTTTCCCGGCGGCGGCATCGACCCTGGCGAGTCCGTGATTGAAGCGGCCCTGCGCGAGGGGGAAGAGGAGACCGGGCTGGATCCGCGCGGAGTCGAGGTCCTGGGCGTCATGCCGGAGCTGGCGCTGCCGAGAGGCAACTTCCTGGTCACTCCGGTCCTGGGCTGGTGGGCTTCACCGTCACCGGTCCGGGTCGTGGACTACGGCGAGTCCTCGCAGGTCTTCCGGGTTCCGGTCCGGGATCTCCTCGACCCGGACAACCGGGTGATGGCCACCGTCAGCCGGGCCGGCCAGACTTTCCGAAGCCCGGCGTTTGCGGTCAACGGCGTGGTGGTCTGGGGCTTCACCGGGATGATCCTGAACCAGCTGTTCGACCAGCTGGGCTGGTCAGTTCCGTGGGACCGCACCCGGTTGCACGGGATCGACGTTTAGCGGAACGGGGCTAGGCGCAGCGCGCCCGGCTAGCCTTGCCCGGCGGACCGGTCCACGACCAGCCCGGTCGCGGCGTCCCGCACCGCGGTGATGCCGGCAGCCGCGCCCACGACGGTGGTGTAGGGCGGCGAGACAGCAACCACCGTCCCGTCCGGTGCCGTCATCCTGAAGAAGTACGACGCGTCTCCGGACGCTGCGATTTCGAATATGCCAGCCACCGTGCTGCCTTCCGTTCCCTGCCTCATTGCCTTGCCTTCGCACCGGCGGGAAGGTCGAATGTCCGGCCGGTATTTCGAACGTAACAAGGCCCGGAGTAGGGCCGCAACGCTACTGCCGGGTACATTACCCGGGGCGTCACACGCGGCGTCCGGCGTCGTTTTATCGGCTATTTCGCGTTGTCATAGGACTCGACGACGGCGACGCTCACCGGAAACTCCACCGGGATCCGGCCGAACAACAGCTCCTTGGCCGCGGCGGCGGACTCTTCAATGACCTGGACGCAGGACTCGACGGCGCCGTCCGGGCAGTGGACCATCACTTCATCGTGCAGGAAGAAGACGAGCTCCCCGGCGGGGGAGCCGGCAGCGCGCAGGGTCCGCAGCCGGCGTCGGAGTTCCGCCAGCCAGCAGGCGGCCCAGTCCGCGGCCGAGCCCTGCACCACGAAGTTGCGGGTGAACCTGCCGCGCGCCCGCGCCAGCGATTCGGCCCGGCGTTGTTCCTCGGAGGTGGCGGACCGCTGGCTGAGCAGCCAGCGGTCCGAGGGCGGCGGGCTGCTGCGCCCCAGCCGGGTGGTCACGGTCTGGCCCGCCTCGCCCTCACGCGCGGCCTGCTCCACGAAGCCGACAGCCCGCGGGTAAAGGCGGGCCAGTTGCGGCATCAGGCGGCCGGATTCGCCGCTCGTTGCCCCATAAATGGCGCCGAGCAATGCCACCTTGGCTTTGGCACGGTCGCCGCCAAAACCCTGGGCGGCGATGCCGGCGTAGAGGTCTTTGTCCCTGGCGGCCTCGGCCATTTTGGTGTCCTGGGCCAGTGCGACCAGCACGCGCGGCTCCAGCTGGGAGGCATCGGCGACGATCAGCTTGTGCCCCGGGTCGGCGTGCACCGCGCCCCGGATCTGCCGCGGAATCTGCAGCGCTCCGCCGCCGCGTGAGGCCCAACGGCCCGAGACCACGCCGCCCACCACATACTCCGGACGAAAGCGGCCGTCCGCGACCCAGGCGTCCAGCCAGGCCCAGCCGTTCGCGGCGTGAAGCCGGGCGAGCTTCTTGTAGGCGAGCAACGGTTCGATCGCCGGGTGGGTGGACTCCTTCAGTTCCCACTGCCGGGTGCTCTTTACCTCAATCCCGTTGCGGTGCAGGGCCCGCATCAGGTCTTGCGGGGAGTCCGGGTTCAGCGCGGGGGACTGCAGCAGGCGGCGAAGTTCGCTGTTGAGGGCCTCCAGCTTCGCCGGACGGTGGCCGTGGGGCGGCCGCGGCCCGAGATGGCCGGCGAGGATCTGCTCGTGCAGCTCCTCGCGCCATGGCACGCCGGTGTGCTGCATTTCGGTAGCGATTATGGCGCAAGCGGACTCGGCGGCCAGCAGGAGCTGGAGCCGCTGCTTGCGGTGGCTGCCGGCGTGCCCGGTGCCGGCCGACCCCGCGCCGGCCGACCCCGCACCGCCCAATCCGGGGCCGCCCTGCCCCGCGAGGGCCAGCGCCTCCTGCTGGGCGGCGTACTCGGCACGCAGCTCTTCGAGTGAATGCCGCGGGGCCGCCTGCAGCCGGGCGTCATCGAACAGGGCGCCCTGGTCCGCGGGCGGGGGCGGCGGCTGCAAAACCCGCGGCGGTTGCGCGAGGTCATCGTCCTGGGTCAGCTTCTCCGCAGACCGGGCGTAGTCGGTGTGCGCCGTGAACGCAGAGTGGGCCAGGATGGCGCCGCACAGGGTCAGGTCATAGCAACGCTCCACCTCGACGCCGGCAGCCAGCAGGGCCGGGTACCAGTCCTGGGTACGGTGCCAGATCCAGCGGGCCCCCCGACGCTCCAGATCACGGACAACGCCGGGCAGCTCGGCGGTGCTGACCAGGCGCGGTTTGGGGGCGGCAGGATCTGGATCGCCCGACGGCGTGAGCCGCTGCACGGCTGCGCCGTCAGGGTGGGCGGCGAGCAGCAGATGCATGGACTCAATTCTGCCCTGCTGTTCCGTGCTGAAATGCCAGCGGCCGCGGGGACGGTTTTCCACATAGCCGGCGGCGGCGGTATCGGCCCGGCTCCGGGTCCATCAAGGTGGTGCCATGAGCAGGCACCAATCATCCGAACCCGGGTCCCCGCGGCCCGCGCCCCGGGGCGGCACCGCTGCCGGTCCTCCTCCCGCGGCATGGCTGCCCGACGGCGCGGCAGAGACGCTGCTGGTCACCGGCTCGGAGGTGCTGCGGGCCGAGGTGGAATGCATCGTCGCGGCCGCCGGACGGCAGCTGACCTCCGTAAGCGATGCCGCGGAGGCGGCGCCGTTCTGGGATGCGGCCGGGGCGGTGCTGGTGGGCAGTGATGTGCCGGAGTTGCCCTACCGGCGGCGTGTCCCGGCCGTGGTGGTGGGGCTAAGCGGTGAAGGGGACAGGCTGTGGCAACTGGCGGCGGTTATGGGTGCCGAACGCGTGGCAGTCCTTCCTGAGGGCGGCCCCTGGCTGGCTGAGTACCTGAGCCGCTACCACGCCGCCGATCCGGGCGGACACGTCCTGGGCGTTGTCGGCGGCTGCGGCGGGGCCGGGGCAACGACCGCGGCCGTCTGGCTTGCGCAGGCCGCAGCCCGGCATGGCGCACGCGTGCTGCTGATTGACGGCGATCCCTGGGGCGGCGGTCTCGAACTTGCGCTCTCCGCTGAAGAAGAGGACGGACTCCGCTGGCCGGACCTCGCGGACGCGAGCGGCAGTATCGACCCGGACCAGTTCCGGGAGGCGCTGCCGGACGCAGGCGGCTTCTCCTTCCTGTCCTGGCCTGGCAAGCGGGAACGTCCCGTCCCCGTTGACACGGCAGCGGTCTCCGCCGTGCTTGACGCCGCCCGGCGAAGTTTCGAGCTTGTCCTGCTGGACATTGGGCGGGGGCGGGAAGTCGTGCGCACCTTCGCCTGGGAATGCGACCGGGTTCTCGTCGTGCTGCCGGCCCAGCTCCGGGCCGCCGTCGCCGCTGCCCGGCTGGTACCCGAACTTCCGCCCGTGGAGACACCGCTCGCGGTCAGGGTCCGGCCGGGGGCCGCTGTCGACTATGAGCTCATTGCCCGTTCCGTCGGTGCGCCGGTGCAAAGCGTTCTGCCCGAGGTTCGCGGAACGGCCGCCGCGACCGAGCTTGGCCGCCTGTTGGACGCCGGGAACCGGCGGAGCGTGCAGCGTTTCGCGGATGCCGTGCTGGACCTCACTGGGGACGAGTATCCGTGAGCTCGCATGCAGCGTCCGACCTGCCGCCTGGACAAAGGCCGCCGCTCCGGCGGCAACTGCCCGGCGGAGCCGAGTCGCGGATCGATGCGCGTCTGCTCGAAACGGTCCGGGCAACCGTCCTGTCCGACGCCGGACCCCTCACGCCGTCCCGGGTTGCGGCGGCTGTACAGGCAAGCGGCAAGGTGCTGGGCACCGCAGGGGCGCTGGCTGCGGTCGACAGCATCAGCGCCGAGTTGAACGGCCTTGGCCCGCTGCAGCCCCTGATCCGTGATCCGCTGGTGACGGACATCTTCGTCAACGCCCCGGACTCGGTGTGGTTTGACCGCGGCCGCGGGCTCGAACGGGCCCCCGTTGCCTTCGTAGGAGAAACGCAGGTCCGAGCCCTGGCCGCACGGCTGGTCGCCGCCGGTGGCCGGCGTCTGGACGACAGTTCCCCGTGCGTCGACGTCAGGCTCGACGGCGGCTACCGGATCCACGCCGTGCTGCCGCCGATTTCCACCGCCGGCACCCTGCTGAGCGTCCGGATCCGGCGGGAGTCTGTCTTCTCGATGGACGAACTGGGCCGCGGCGGAATGTTCGGACCCCTGGTGCGGGACGTTCTGGAGCGAATTGTGGCCCGTCGGCTCAGTTTCCTCATCAGCGGTGCGACAGGCTCAGGAAAGACCACCCTGCTGGCGACACTCCTCGGCCTGTGCCTTCCCGGGGAGCGGCTCGTCCTGATCGAGGATGCCTCCGAGCTGAACCCGGTCCATCCACACGTGGTCTCCCTTGAGTCACGCCACACCAACATCGAGGGCGGGGGAGCCGTGGACCTGGCTGAGCTGGTCCGCCAGGCGCTGCGCATGAGGCCCGACCGGCTGGTGGTGGGCGAGTGCCGCGGAGCCGAAGTCCGGGAGTTGCTGATGGCCATGAACACCGGCCACACCGGCGCCGGCGGAACCATCCACGCCAACACTGCGGCGGCCGTCCCGGCCCGGCTGACCGCGCTCGGGGCCCTCGCAGGGATGGGGGCCGACGCCGTCCGGCTACAGGCGGTCAGCGCCGTGGACGCCGTGGTGCATCTCGAACGAACCCGGCAGGGCCGGCAGGTGGCCTCCGTCGGGCTGGTGGTCGGGAACGGTCCCGAACTGGCCGTGACTGCGGCGCTTGAAGCGGCCGGGCAGGAGCTTCTCGCCGGTCCCGCCTGGCCCGAGCTTGCGGAGCGACTGGGACTGGACGCGCACGACGGACCCGGTACTGGCCGCTCCGCCCTAATTAGCGCCGGCCCATGACGACGTTGCTGGCCGCAACCCTGGCGCTGGCGCTGTGGATGATGGCCGCTCCGGCTCGACCGTCCGCGCGCCGTTTCCGCACGGTCCTTTCCGGCCCGCCCCACGCTTCCTCCCGAACCCGAACCCGAACGCTGTCCGCGGGCTGGCGCGGTCGGCTGCCGTTTTGGCCCCCGGCCAGCCGCACAATTCCCGAAGTTTCCATGACTGTGGTGGTTCAGCAGCTCGCCGCCCTGCTCAGGGCCGGCAGGACGCCCGCACGGTTGTGGGAAGAGCTGGCGGTGCTCTACGGCTGTGGGCCGCCGGACCAGTTACACGGCACTGCCGGAGGGCTCAGCTGGGGCACGGGGCCGGCTGCGGGTGTGTTGAGTCAGGCATCGCAGGAAATCCTGGCCGCCGCCCGTACCGCGGCAGTGAGAGGTTCTCCCGTAGCTGCCGCTATCCGCAGCCGAGCCTGCCCGGAACCCGGCAGCGGCGCACCACCCGGCCGAGCCAGATTCCCCGGCCGAGCCACGTCGCGTGGCAGAGCCGCGTCGCGCGGCAGAGCCGCGTCGCGCGGCAGAGCCGCGTCGCGCGGCCCCGTCGCCAAGGAAAGGGCGATCTGGCTGGAACTGTCGGTGTGCTTCGAGGTGGCCCGGGCCAGTGGTTGCCCACTTGCGGACATCCTGACCCGCTTCGCGGCCCACCTGGAGGCCGAGGACGACGCCGAAGCGGCGCGCCAGACCGCGCTCGCCGGCCCGCAAGCCACCGTCCGGATCCTGACCTGGCTGCCTTTCCTGGGCCTCGGACTGGCGGTGCTGCTCGGCGTGGATCCGCGGGCGGTCCTGCTCGGCACACCTTTCGGGCCGGTCGCCCTCGTTGTGGGACTCGCACTCACCGGTGCTGGCCGGATCTGGTCCGCCGGGCTCGTTCGGTCTGCCGCGGGAGGGCGCCGGTGATTCCCCAACCCGGCAGTCTCGCGGTTACCGCCCTGCTCGCCGCAGCCTCAGTTCTCGCGCTCACCGACCACCGCCGGGCAGGCCGGCGCTGGCGCGGGCTGCCACCGCGCAGCAGTAGCAGTCCGTATACCGGGTCCCCCGGGGGAGGCGTACCCCTGGAGGGCCCGGACTCCGGTTTGCGGGATCCGGCCATGATGCTGGAATTAATCGGTGCGGTCCTGGACGCCGGTTCCGGTCTCGGCCGTTCCCTGGAGGTCGTCGTCCTGCATACGGCTCCGGCGCTCCGGCTGCACCTGGACCGGGTCGTGTCCGCCCTTGCGCTCGGCACCGACTGGGAGACGGCATGGCGAAGCTCCCGCGCTCTGCCCGCGGAATTGCTCGCGCTCCGGGACGCCCTGGGGTTCGCCGCGGTGACCGGGGTGCCGTCGTCCGCCATCTTGTACGCACAGGCCGCCCGGCTGCGCCGCGAGCAGTTCCGTGCCGCCGAACGGCGCGCCGCGGCCCTGGGGGTCAAACTGGTCGTTCCCTTGGGGCTGTGTTCGCTGCCCGCCTTCGTATGCCTGGGCATAGTGCCGGTCCTGCTGGCGATGTTTCCTGCATTTTCCTGAAGGGTGCCGGCGGCCGGCGCTGCGACTCCTCCTCCACAGCCGGGTTTTTCCACTTGACCCGGCAGCGCCCTTACCGGCACGGACCCGACAGATGAGATTGGTAGCAGCCGGTGACTGTACCGGAACCTCCCGAGAGGAACGCTCATGACCTTCCACCGAAACGCCCCCGCCCGTCCCGACAAAGCGCCGGAAGAGAACGGAGCTGCTGCAGTCCGGGAGATCTATCCCGGTGCCACACGGGCCACCCCGGTCCACCGACCCCGGTCCGGGTGGCCGGCCGGGTTGGCCTGGTCTGCCCGCAGGCGGGGAAAGCTCCGCGGGTCCGAAGCGGGGATGGCGACCGCTGAGTACGCCATCGCCACCTTGGCCGCGGTGGGCTTTCCCGGTCTTCTCGTGCTCATCATGCGCAGCGACGAAGTGCGGGGCTTTCTGTTGAACCTGATCCGCACGGCGCTGGCACTGCCGTGAGGCTGATGCTGCCGTTTGTTGGAAACCGGCGCCGAGCGCAGGTCCGGAGCCGGATCAGGTTCTACTGCCCGGCCAGGGCCCCGGTCCGACCGGACGGTCCCGGCCCTGGCCCCGTGACCTGCCCGGACGCTCGAGCGTGCCGTGGCGCTGTGACAGCCGAGTTCGCCGTCGCGCTTCCCGCGGTCATCCTGGTGCTGGGCCTGCTGCTTGCCGGTTCGGCCGCCGGCTTGACGCAGCTCCGGTTGGAAGAAGCCGCGCGGGGCGGAGCCCGGGCACTCGCCCGCGGTGAAGATGCAGCAGCTGTCGGCGGTATCGTCCGGCACCTCGCCGGTGATTCAGCGCGGGTGGCCGTGGCTTCCGACGCGGGATGGCTCAGCGTCACAGTTTCCGGAACCGTCCACGGAGCGGTGGCCCCATTGGTCCCGTGGACCCTGACGGCCAGGGCCTGGGCGAGGAGTGAAACCACCGACGCGCCGGCGCTCTTTGTTCCGGGGCCGGAGCCCCTGCCGTGGCACAGGAGCGCCTGATGGCGCCGGCCCGCAGCCCTGAGCGGGGCGCCGGGACGGTCCTCGCCCTCGGGCTCGGGTTGGTGCTGCTGCTGGCGATGACCGCCGTGGTGCTACTGGGCCAGGCCACCGTGCTGGCCTCCAGGGCTGCTGCAGCTGCTGATCTGGCGGCGCTTGCCGCCGCGGACGCAGCCCGGGGCCTCACCAGCGGCCAGCCATGTGCCGTCGCCGCCGAAGTCGCCGCCAGGCACGAGGCGCGGCTCCTGGCGTGTGCCGTCGAAGCCGGCGACACCGTCCAGGTCCGCACAGAACTGCGCTCCCGCGCAGTGTTCGGTCCTGCCTCGGGGCTGGCCCGGGCGGGCCCTCCCCCTGCCTCTGATGCCGGACCGGGGCGCGTACAGGCACCGTGACCGTCAAAGCGGACTTGCCTGGCCCAGTTGGTTCGTGACCGGATCCGCCGGAACGCCGCCCAGCCCGGCGTTGTGGCCCATGGTGTCGGTAGCGTCCGTCAACAGCATCCCGAGCAGGGTGACGGCGGCGTCCTTGTCCAGCGGGTTGTTCTTGTTGCCGCACTTGGGGGACTGGACGCATGACGGACAGCCGGATTCGCATTCGCAAGCCATGATCGCCTCACGGGTCGCCGAGAGCCACACCCTGGCCTTGTCGTAGCCGCGCTCTGCGAAACCGGCCCCGCCGGGATGGCCGTCGTAAACGAAGATCGTGGGCATCCCGGTGTCGGCGTGGATCGCAGTGGAGACCCCGCCGATGTCCCATCGGTCGCTGGAGGCCACCAGCGGCAACAACCCGATGGCGGCATGCTCGGCGGCGTGCAGGGCGCCGGGAAACTGCGCTTCGATCAGTCCGGCGTCCGTCAGTGATCGGTTGTCCACGACGAACCAGACCGCCTTGGTGAACAGGTCCCGGGCGCCCAGCTGCAACGGCTCCTCGCCGAGGATCTCGTTCGAAATCAGCGCCTTGCGCTGAAAGGAGACCACCTGTGTCGTTACTTTTACGTCGCCGAAATGGACCGCCACGTCACCCCACTGGGTGCTGCGCAGCGTTTCCAGGACCTCGATCTGGGTCACGTCCCCGGGCCGTGGTGTAGTAATCCGGATTGGCGCGCCGCACCACGACGCAGTGCTCATCCTCGTTCAGGTCCTCAACGACATAGCTGTCGCCCTGGTGGACGTACACGGCTCCGGTGTGCGCCTGATAGTGGGTCTGCGGCGAGTCCATGGTGCCGAGCAGGGAGCCTGTGTCGGCATCTACGATGCTCACCGGGCCGCCGCCGTCAGCCCGCAGGTTCACCATGGCAGCGGCGCTCTGCGGGTGGGTCCAGAACCAGCCCGCCGGCCGTTTCCGGAGGTACCCCTGGCCGACCAGCTGGTCCAGCAGCCCTTCAGCCGTGGGGCCGAACAGCCCGAGCTCCGCGTACCCCAGCGGCAGTTCCGCCGCCGCGGCGCACAAGTGGGGTCCCAGTACGTACGGGTTGGACGGGTCGAAGACGGTGGCTTCGACCGAGACGTCGAAGATCGCCTCGGGATGGTTCACCAGGTAGGTGTCCAGTGGATCGTCGCTGGCGACGAAGGCGGCAATCGCGTCCTGTCCGGCGCGGCCGGCGCGGCCGATCTGCTGGAACAGCGACGCCCTGGTCCCGGGCCAGCCGGCGACCAGGACCGCGTCGAGACCGGAAATGTCGATGCCCAGCTCAAGGGCCGAGGTACTCGAAACGCCCAGCAGTTCCCCGGAGCGCAGCGCCCGCTCCAGGGCGCGCCGTTCCTCCGGCAGATAGCCGGAGCGGTAGGCCGCCACCCGTTGCGGCAGGCTGGGATCCACCTCATCCAGGAGCCGCTTGGTGATGGAGGAGATCGTCTCTGCCCCGCGGCGGGACTTGATGAACGCGATGGTCCGGATCCGGGAGGAGACCAGGTTGGCCAGCAGGTCCGAGGTTTCCGCGACGGCGGTGCGGCGCTCCCTGGCGCCGTTCTCCCCGCGCAGCTCGGTCAGCGCCGGTTCCCAGAAGGCGACGGTGGTGGCGCCATGCGGTGAGCAGTCCTCGGACACCGCCCGGACCTCGGCGCCGATGAGCCGGCCGAAGGAAGTCCCGGGGTCGGAGGCGGTGGCCGAAGCGGCAATAAACACGGGACCGGGCTGGCCGGAACCGGAGTTATAGTAGGCGCAGATCCGGCGCAGCCGGCGCATCAGATTGGCGACGTGCGAGCCGAAGACGCCGCGGTAGCTGTGGGCCTCGTCCACAATCACGTAGCGCAGACGGCGGAAAAACCGGGCCCACCAGGCGTGGTTTGGCAGGATCCCGAAGTGCAGCATGTCGGGGTTGGCGAGGATCACGTTGGCATGGTCCCGGATCCAGCGGCGGGAGGCGGGGTCGGTGTCGCCGTCGTAGGTTTCTGCCCGGACGGTGGGGAGCTTCAGCGAGCGGATGGCTGCCAGCTGGTCGGCTGCCAGCGCCTTCGTGGGCGAGAGATACAGGGTGACGGCACCGTCATCGTGGATCCTGCCGGGATCAGCCAGGACCCGCAGTTCCGAGCGGTGGACCGCGTCCAGCGCCGGCAGTTGGTAGGCCAGGGACTTGCCGGACGCGGTGCCGGTGGCAATCACCACGTGCCGGCCGTCATGGGCGAGGTCGGCGGCCTGAACCTGGTGGCGGTACGGCTCGTGGATGCCGAGCGAGCCGTAGGCCTGCACGAGGTCCGGGTGTGCCCACTCCGGCCACGGCTCGTTGACGGCTTTCCTGGCCGGGATGGTCCGCACGTGCCGCAGCTGCTCCGGGTCCGGGCCGCGGCCCAGCAGGGGGATCAGGGACTCATGCGGATTCACTCCAACATTGTTTCACCCGGGCTCAAATCGCCGGCGTGAACCGCTGCCTGGCGGGTGGACGGCCGCCGTCACCGCGCGGCGCGGCAAGCCTGCGCCGGGGTGCCGAGCTCACACCAGGGACAGGTCGCCGCCTTCGTCAGAGGAGGAGAGCATCAGCACGTGGCACACCGTGGTCCAGCCGAGGTGCGAATACAGCTGCTGGCCGTCCAAGGAGGCGAGCAGGAGACCGCTTTCGACGTCGTGTTCAAAGGCCTGCGCGGCCAGCGCCCGCATAATGAAGCTGCCGAGCCCCCGGCGCTGGAACCCGGGTTCGGTCACGATTTTGTCAAAGACTGCGGTGTGGTCCGCGACGAAGACCCGCCCGCTCGCGGCAATTTCGTCGCCAGCGTAAACGACGGCGTGGTGGACGCCGTCGTCGGTCGACGGGACCCAGCGGAGGTCATCGTCCGGAAGCCAGGGATCCTCCGAGTCCTGGGTTTCCATATCCACGATCATCATGGTCTGCGTGGCAGATGTCAGGTTGAGACGGTGCTGCGCGGCCAGGGCGGTGTAACGGGCTTCATCGTTGGTGAGGATGGTAAGGATCCGGGCGGGGGCCTCGGCGGCTTTGGCCGCCAGCTCAGCGAACTCCGCCTCCGAGGGATCGCACGCGAAATACTCCCACTCCCGGGTCGTGTCCGCCCTCAGCACCGCGGGGAAACGGCCCTCCCGGCGTATTTCGTAACCGCGGCAGCCGGCCCACCCGGCAACCCAGACCTCCAGGAGGTGGGTAGTGTCTTCAACCATGGCGTCCAGACTCATGAGAAGAGCGTATTCCAGCCCCGGCACAAGCAACAGGGGAGAGGACCGGTGCGGGCGCTTGCTTACGCAATTGTGACCCTCCCGCGTGTCATCACCGGTTCACTCCGCCCAGTACGCTTAAATACGTGGCTTTGAACAAGATTGTCCTCTTCTACGGCTTTACCCCGATCGCGGATCCGGCTGCCGTCCGGCTCTGGCAACGCGCTCTGTGCGAAAAGCTCGGCCTGACCGGCCGAATTCTCATCTCCAAAGACGGCATCAACGCCACCGTCGGGGGCGAAATCGGCGCGGTCAAGCAGTACGTCAAGACGACCCGCGAATACGACGGTTTCCGTGGCATCGACGTGAAATGGTCTGACGGCGGCGCGGCGGACTTTCCCCGCCTCAGCGTCAAGGTGCGCGACGAGGTCGTCTCCTTCGGTGCCCCCGGTGAACTCAAGGTGGATGAAAAGGGTGTCGTAGGCGGCGGCACCCACCTGGCCCCCGAGGAGCTGCACCGGCTCGTGGAGGAGAAAAAGCAGGCCGGGGACGAAGTGGTCTTCTTTGACGGCCGCAATGGTTTCGAGGCGCAGATCGGCAAGTTCAAAGACGCCGTCGTTCCCGACGTCGCGACCACCCACGACTTCATCCGGGAACTCGACTCCGGGAAATACGACGCCTTGAAGGACAAGCCGGTCGTCACGTACTGCACCGGAGGCATCCGCTGCGAAGTCCTTTCCAGCCTGATGATTAACCGCGGCTTTAAAGAGGTGTACCAGCTCGACGGCGGGATCGTCCGCTACGGCGAGGCGTTCAAGGACCAGGGGCTCTGGGAGGGCTCGCTGTACGTCTTCGACAAGCGCATGCACCTCGAGTTCAGCGAGGAGGCCAAGACGATCGGCCGCTGCATCCGGTGCGCAGCGCCAACCAGCAAGTTTGAAAACTGCTCCAACCCCAGCTGCCGCACCCTCACCCTGTACTGCACGGAGTGCGCCTCAGACCCCCAAACCCTGCGATGCCCCGGGGGCTGCGCTGCCTGAGGTCAGGCAGGGGCCTAAAATTCAGATGCGGATCACCCGGTAGGCAAAGTTGGCCGGTGCCAGCGACTCGATCCGAACCGCCAGCACCGCGTCCGCACCGACCTGCACCACGTTGACCCGTGCGGTTCCGCAGCGCAGGCTCAAGTCCACCAGGACGCTCTCCTCGTTGCGGACGGTGAAGGAGACGCGGCGGGTGCTTCGGCAGACGAGCGTGAGAGAGTACGTCCCGCTGGGCAGCTGGCTGGTGGTCTCGTTGCGCGTCGCGCCGGCGTCCAGCAGGCCGTATCCGGAGTGGAAGAGCTGTCCCTTCGTCGCGGGAAGTACTTCGGCGACCCACTGGTCCAAATCGGCGCCGGTCACCGGCCGGTTCTTGCCCGGGTCCTGGGGAAGCGCGGCGTCGGTGAAAGGGGTGGACCGGGAGGCAGCGTCGGCGGGAGGTCCGCCGTCGTATTGATATTCGCAAGCGCACAGCCCGGAAGCCATGGCGGCAGCGATTGCGACGGCCGTGGCCACGGCGCGCGACCGCCGCAGCGGGGGTGCCTGCGCGGTGGGCATACTCCGAGATTAGGCCCGCCCGCGCCGCGCCGAAAGCCCCCTGCCGTCCGGCCCTGGTGGGTGCCCGATAGGCGCCGGCTCAGGCCGCCGGTACCAGCTGATACGCGTAGAGGAGCGGGGCGTCCACGCTGGACGTGCTGATCGTCAGCTTGCCGGCAGCCGGCACCTTGATTCGTGCGGTTTCGCCGCTGCCGTTGCACGCGGCGCCGGCCTCAGTGAGCCGGTTGCCGTCGAGGGAAATCTCAAAAAATTCCTTGCCGCCGCCGTCGCAGGTCATCGTCAGGACGTAGTCGCCCGCGCGCACGGTGGCGTCCTTGGCAATCGGGTCCCGGCTGAGGATCTTGCCTGCGTCCGCCAGGACGATCCCGTCGGCAGACGGCAGGGCGGTGGCCTTCCACGCGTTCACGTCCGCGGATTCCACCGAGCCGGCGGGAGAGCAGGCCGAGAGGGCCAGTGCCACGGCGGCACCAGCCGCTGCAGCGAGGACGCGGCGGACGCCGCGGCGGCGGGAGGGCAGTAACGGGACGGAAAGCATGCCTCCAACTTACCGGCTACGGCGGGGCCGGCCCCGCCCGCCAACCCAGCGGGCGGCCGGAAGGTGCCGGGACCACGGGCCGGACGGCAGGTCTTGACGTTGACGCAGCGTCAAGATCTAGGCTCGCAGTAGTGACCGGGAGACTCCCGGCGTGAAGGGAAAAGCCGTGGAGTGGTCTGTGCAGCAGCTTGCGAAGATCGCCGGCACCACCAGCCGGACCCTGCGCCATTACGACAGCATAGGGCTGCTGCATCCCACCCGCACCGGAGGGAACGGCTACCGGTACTACGGCCAGGCAGCCCTGCTGAGGCTGCAGCGCATCCTGCTGCTGCGCGATCTGGGGCTCGGGTTGCCGGCCGTGGCTGATGTCCTCGCGAATGAATGCCACGCAGAGACCGCGCTGGCCGGTCACCTGCAGTGGCTGCGGCAGGAACAGGACCGGCTGGGCAGGCAGATTGCCGCGGTCCAGCACACTCTGGAAGCAGTAAGGGAAGGCAGGGAACTCATGGCCGAGAGGATGTTCGACGGCTTCGACCACACCCGTCACCAAGAAGAAGTCGAAGAACGCTGGGGCCGGGACGCCTATGCGCAGAGCGACACCTGGTGGCGCGGCCTGGGCGCCGAGCGGCAGGAGGCCTGGAAGCTGGACGCCCAGCACCTTGCCGAGGAGTGGGCTGAGGCGGCCCGATCGGGTGCCGCCCCTGACAGCGGCCAGGCGCAGACGCTCGCACGGCGCCACGTCGAATGGCTGCGGGGCATTCCGGGAACTCCGGCTGCTCCGGGCCACAACGCAGGGGAGCTGAAGGTTTACCTTGCCGGTCTCGCCGAAATGTATGTCGCGGATCCGCGTTTCGCCTCTAACTACGGCGGACCGGTCGGCGCGGCCTTCGTGCGGGACGCCCTGCTGGACTACTCGCGGCATCGGCTCTGAGGCGCACCCCGTTCCGGTCGCCTGGGCCGTGTGCCCCAGCGCCGCGCGACCGACGCCGCGACTAAGCTTGTCCGGTGACTCCCTCAACGCATTTCACCGCCGGCAACACCCCCGATGCCCCGCGCAGCGACCTCCCTGAGTTGCTCGCAGCCCTGGCCGCGGACCTGCGGCGTATCAGCTACACCGTCGACGGCGTCGCAGGACTTCTCGGGGAAGCCGCCCACGCCGCGCTGGCCCGGGACCAGCTCATTCCCGCCCTGATCGCCACCGAGTCCGCCGCCCAGCGCGCTCCGACGGCGGCGGCGCTCGCCGCCGTCGTCCGCTTGTGGCTGCTGGCCGAGCCGCAGCCGGCCGGAACCCTCGACTCCGCCCTGCCCGGTATCCGCACCGCCGGCTTGCTCCAGCTCGGCCTCGCGGAGCCCGCCGGGGATCTCATCCAGGCCAGGGTGGACCTGCGGCCGTACGGCTGGGACCCCGCCCTCGATGACGAGGGCAATGCCAGCGGCGGCGCCGACCTGTGGGTGGCAAGCGACCTGGCCGCCCACCAGAGCCCCGGAGTGCTGCGCCGCGACCACGTGCTGGGCATCGGGCAGGCGTCCGCCACCCTCGTCCAGGTCACCGCCCGGCGACACGTGGCCCGCGCCCTGGACCTGGGCACCGGCTGCGGCATCCAGACCTTCCATCTGCTGCACCATGCCGAACACGTCACGGCAACTGACATCTCCGAGCGGGCGCTGGCCTTCACCCGGTTCAACCTGATGCTCAACGGCCCCGCGCTGCACCTGGACCCGAAGGATCTGGAGAGCAGGGTGAGCCTTCGGCTGGGATCGCTGCTGGACCCGGTGGCAGGGGAGAAATTTGACCTGGTGGTCTCCAACCCGCCGTTCGTCATCACCCCGCGCGGCGCGGGGGACACTGCCGCGGACCAATTCACCTACCGCGACGGCGGTCTGCCGGGCGATGATCTCGTCGCTGCGCTGGTCCGGGACCTCCCCTCGGTCCTTACCCCCGACGGAACAGCCCAGCTGCTGGGCAACTGGGAGATCCGGGCGGATGCCGGCTGGTCCGAAAGGCCGCAGGGCTGGGCCAGCCCGGACATGGACGTCTGGTTCATCCAGCGCGAGCAGGTCAGCCCGGAGCAGTACGCCGAGACCTGGCTCCAGGACGCCTCCGAGGCCCGGAACCGGCGGCTCTACCAGGACTCCTACGCCGCCTACCTGGATGACTTCGCGGGCCGGAACGTGGAAGCCATCGGTTTCGGAATGATCTGGCTGCGCCGCCCGGCTGAGGGGGCGGGGCCGGTCATCTTCCGTTTCGAGGAAATCACCTACCCGATCGAACAACCCGTCGGCCCGTATCTGGGCGCAGCCGTCGAACGCGCAGACTGGCTCGCCGCGCACGACCTGGACTCCGCGCACCTGACCGTCGCCGAGGACGTCACTGAGGAACGCCACCAGCGCCCCGGGGCAGAGCACCCCGGCGTGATCCTGCTGCGGCAGGGCGCAGGACTACGACGCACCAACCTGCTCAGCACGGAGCTGGCTGGCTTTGTCTCAGCCTGTGACGGCGAGCTCTCCGTCGGCCAGATCATCGGCGCCCTTGACGCGTTGCTGGGCGGGTTCGAAGGCCACGACAGCGGAACGTTCCGCAGGCGGCTCCTCGACGACGTCGGCAACCTGGTGCGCGACGGTTTCCTGCTCCCGGCCTGAGCCAGCCGAGGCCGGGGACGCGGCGCCGTCGGGCCCGAAACGTCGCAGCACATATGCAGCGACGGCCAGGGCAACGACCACGCCGCCCAGCCCGGTGGCCAGGAAGCTCAGCCGCACAGGCAGCAGCGCGCCCAGCAAGCCGCCTACGGCCAGCGCCGCGATGGAAACTGCGCGGGTCATGCCGCCGATGATCGCCACCGCCTGGCCGCGCCCGCTTTCCGGAATGCGCAGGATGGCAATCGCGCCAAAGCAGGCGTTCAAGGCGCCGCAAGCGGCGCCCATTGCGGTGTAGGCCGCGAAGAGCAGCCCCACGGTCGGCACCAGTGCCATGACCCCAAGGAAAGTGGAAGTCAGCGCCATCGAGGCGAGCAGCACCCGGAGCCGGGCAAACGGCGTCTTGATCCGGCCCGCCAGGGCAGCGCCGGCGGCCATTCCGAGCCCGAACGACCCTGCGAGCAGACCGTACTCGGTCTCGGTGGCCCCCAGCTCGTCCCGGGCCAGGAAGACTTCCAGAACGTTGGTGGCCTCGCCCACGACGATGAAGAACATGGCGCCGAGTACCAGTGCCCACACGAGAGGGTCCCGGCGGATCAGCCTCAGCCCGTCCAGCAGGGCGGGGGTTTCGCGGCCCGCGCGCTCTGCCGCGGTGCCACGGCGGGTCCGGATCAGCAGGGCGCCGGCTCCCATCGCCAGATAGCAGCCGCTCGCGACGCCGAACACCACGCCCGGGCCGCCCCAGCCGCTGAGCAGACCGCCGGCGGCCGGTCCTGCCATGCCGGCGATCATGACGGTGGCCTGCATAGTGCCCAAGGCGCGGGGAGTGCGTTCCTCCCCGACAATCCGTGGCAACAGTGCCTGCCAGGTCGGCCCCGCCACGGCCTGGGCGGCGTCGAGCACGAACGTCAGGGCGAACAGCGCCGGAAGATGCTGGTCCGGGTAATGCAGACTCAAGCCCATCCCGGCAACGGCGGCCGCGCTGACCGCGGAGGCCGCCGTCGCGAGCGTCCGGGAGTCGCGGGTATCGGCCAACCTGCCCGCCCAGGGCGCGAGCAACACCAGCGGGAGCGCCGAACACAGCAGATAGGCGGCCACCAGCCACGGGCCGGGTATCGCTGCGGCGCCGGCGGCCGCGGTGCTCTGCAGGTGCAGCATGACACTGACGACGACGGCGCCCATTCCGGCAGTTGCGAAAAATCGCGAGCCGCCCGCCAGCAGGAAGTCGCGGTTGCGCCAGAGCGGCACCTGAGAGGAGGCGCTGCTCAAGTTGTGAAGTAACTCTTTCATGTCTGGAACTTAGCCGGGCGGCAAACGCACTGTCAAGCACTTATTTCATAGTTTGGCCGGCGCCGGTAGACTGGGGAAGTGAACGCAGAAAACCCCAAGGCGGAGACGTCCGCCGCTCCGGCCGCCAAGCGCAGGCCGCGTCCGGAACAAAAAGTGGAAATCACGGACCCGAAAGCGATCCGGGCCCTGGCGCATGCCGCGAGACTGGAGGTCATCTCTGAGCTCTATTCCACGCAGGTCAGCCGCACTGCGACCGAACTCGCGGCCCAGACGGGTCTGACCCCGAGCGCTATGAGCTACCACCTGCGTGCCCTGCAAAAGTGGGGGATCGTGATCCCGGCTGCCACCGCCGGCGATGCCCGGGAGCGCCGCTGGAAAGCGGCCGGCACCGACTTCACCATCAATTCCGGCGGAGGGCTGGCGAGCCCCGAGTTTGCCGTGCTGGATCTGGAACTGGATGCCTACCGGCGGCGGGTCAACGCCTACGCGAAGACCCGGGACGAGCAGCGGCAGCGCGGCGAGGCCTCCGAGGGCACTTCGGCGGTGGTGCTCGCCAGCAACCTGCTGTACCTGACCCCCGCCCAGCGCGCGGAGCTCAATGAGAGGCTTTTCGATCTGCTGCGGGACTACGAACTTGTTGATCCGAACCTGGTGCCTGATGGCGCGGTCCGGATGGCGACCATGTGGTCGATGATTCCCGACGACCGGGGCGGCCCGGCACCCGCCTGA
The DNA here is from genome assembly GCF_030816855.1 of Arthrobacter sp. B3I4. Lineage (NCBI taxonomy): Bacteria > Bacillati > Actinomycetota > Actinomycetes > Micrococcales > Micrococcaceae > Arthrobacter > Arthrobacter sp. B3I4. The sequence continues at coordinate 1,299,796 of NZ_JAUSYK010000001.1, forward strand.
ACCTCCAGGGCAACAGAAAAGGCCGGGGAGAGGGTGGTGACCCTTTCCCCGGCCTTTCTATCCTGTTACGCCGGACGGATTGCCTTAGCGGCGGGTGCCGTCGACGCCGTCGGTTTCGATGCGTTCCTTGCGGACTTCCTCATCGACGGTGACCTCGTCGGTCACCACGTCCTTGTCGAGGCGGACGCGCTCGACCGGGACGGTTTCCTTGTCCACGACCGGGCGCTCCTCGTGCAGGATGACCTCGTGCTCTTCATCGCTGAGGTCCGGGCCGGACATCGCGTCGCCGCGGTTGGCCTCGGTGATCGGCTCGCGCTCAAGCCGGACTTCCTCGCGCTGGACCGGGACGGTCTTGGTCACGTTTTCCGTGGTGACGTACTTGCGCAACCGGACGCGGGCTGCTTCCTGCTTCTCGGTGCCAACGTTGAGCCGCTCTTCCGAGCGGGTCATGGCATCGTCCGTGGTCGGGCCCGAGGTGTCGTGGCCGACCGTGCCGTGCTCGTCGTGGCGTCCGGTACCTGCAACACCGGCGGTGCCGGCGTTGTGGCCGGAGGTGGCGTCGGTGTAGGTCCGGCCGCCGCCGCCAAGCTGGTAGTGCTGGTAGAGCCGCTCTTCTTCAGCGGGCTCAAGGTGGCCGTCAGTGTCGACGCGGGGAGCGTCCTTGACCTGGTCCTTGGTGTACGGGACAACGACGTCGTCCCCCTCCACCCGGGCCCCTTCCAGCGGAACGAAGCTCTCCGAGCTGCCGAACAGGCCGGTCTTGGCAGTAACCCAGCTGGGCTGGCCGCTCTCGTCGTCGGCGTAAACCTGGCCGACCGAGCCGATCTTGTCCCCGTCGGTGGAAACGATGTTGCCCTTGCGGTTCAGCAGGTCGTCGATGTGTTCCTTGGTGATCATGGTCTCTCCTTGGATATCAATCATTTACTGCGGTGGGGTGTTGCTCCAGGCAGCCGCCGTGCGGCGTGCTGACCAGCCGTCAGTCTGTTCGACGCCGAGTGGGTGGGGACCCTCCGGCGGTGGTGAAAGCCTTGCTGCTCGACCTTCTGTGCCTCTATCCTAAGCATGCTTACTACCCATTTGGCAAGCAAGCTTACTAATTTTTCTTTAAGTGAACATTGCGGCCCCGCCCCGGCGGCGCTGTTCGGGTGTCCGTTCCGGCGGACACCCGCGGCGCTGCCGGACCATTTATGTCCGCATACGGGGGAAGCCCCCGCCCGGATCCTGGATCCGGGTGCGGAGGCTTCCCCTTGGTACGAAGTGCCGGTTCAGGCCCTAGTGCTGGCCGAGGCTTCCACCGGCGGGCGGGAGGGTGCCGGTGACGCCCCCCGTGCCGGCCCTGCGTTCGGCTTCGCTCGCCGTGTCGCTCTGGGCGGTCCCGTCGGAGTCCCCTTCGATGTCGACCAAGCCGTTGGTCTGATCGAAAGGTTTGGCGTCCGAGCGGCGGCCTGTTCCCTCTCCTGTTAGTGCAGCGTCGTGAGCCAATGCGTCACCCTGCCCGAGCCCCTCGTCCGGGAAGACGCTCCCCGAGGTGCCGGTAGGGGGCACGGTGCTGGGTGTGGCCGGTTGCGCGGTCGTCGGCGGGACCACCGTCGTTTCGGCGGGTGCCGTGTCGCTATCGGAGTCCTTGCGTCCCGACGTCGCGGCGACACCTGCGGCGGCTGCTGCAGCGAGACCGACGCCGGCGATCACCTTGCCGGAGACGCCGGCTTTGCCGCTGTCGCCGCGGGAGGCGGCCGCATCGCTGATATCCGGCGTTCCCGTGGTGCCTGCGCCGACGGTTCCGCGCCAGGCTCCGGTGGCGTAGCCCTCGTCTTCAATGAAGGCTTTAAACCGGTTGAGGTCGCTCTCCGCCTGCTTTTCGACAATGCTGAGCTTGTCACCGATCTTTTCCACGACGCCTTCGGGTTCGTAGTCAAGTGAAAGTTGCACGGACGTCTGCCCGCCGCCGAGGTCCTCGAAGGTGACCGACCCGGCGTTGGTGGCACCCTCCGTTGCGGCCCAGGACACTTTCTGATCCGGGACCTGCTCGAGGATCCTGGCCTGCCACTGGCGGCGCACGCCAGCGATCTCGGCGGTCCATTCAAGCCTGTTGTCGCTGAGCTGCTTCACGCTCTTTACCCCGCCCATGAAGTGCGGGAACTCTTCGAATTGGGTCCACTGGTTATAGGCAACGCTGACCGGAACGTTGACCAGAATGCGCTTTTCAACCTTGGTGCTCACGGTGTCTCCTTTGATTGGAATCGAGGGACCAACAAGAGATGAACTACTCATCAGTATGCTTACTATATAGGTTCCTGCCGAGCCGTGCCAGAGTTTCCGGCTGCGGGCAACGTCAAGCAACCCGTCTGGCGCCGCCTCAGCTGCACTCTGCGGGCCAGGCCGTCAGCCCTTCCGGCCCTCGGTGGCAACGCCTTCAATGAAGTGGCGTTGCCCGAAGGCGAAGAGGACAAGCATGGGCAAGGTGATGAGCAAGGTGGCGACCATGACGAACTGGTAGTCGCCCTGGCCACCGTTCGTGGGACTGTACTTGGTCATGGCGTAGGCGATTCCCAGCGGCGCAGTGAAGCCCTCGACCGAGCCGGCGTTCAGATAGATCAGCGCGGACTGCAGGTTGTTCCAGCTGGCCTGGAACTCGAAGATAAAGATGACCACCAGGGACGGTATCGACAGTGGCAGGGCAATCCGGCGGAAGAGCCCGAAGTAGCTGGCACCGTCGATCCGTGCCGCCTCGAACAACTCGCGCGGCAGTCCCAGGAAGAATTGGCGCTGCAGGAAAATATAAAAGGCGGACCCGAAGAGGTTCATTCCGAAGAGCGGGATCCAGGTTCCCAGCACCCCCAGGTTCTTCCAGATGAGGTACTGCGGAACCATGGTCACTGCGCCTGGGAGCATCATGGTGGCCAGAACGAGCCCGAAGAGGAAGTTCCGGCCCGGGAACCGGAAGTAGGCAAAGCCGAAGGCAACCATGGAACTGGAGATGGTGACAAGCGTCGCGGCCAGAACGGCAATGAGGAAACTGTTGGTCACCCAGTTGACCAGCGGAAGCTGCTCCCAGACCTGCACGTAGTTCTGCGGAGAGAACGTGCGCGGGATCAGGGAATTATCGAAGACCTCGCCGCGGGGCTTCAGGCTGGCGGCGATCAGCCACACCAGCGGATAAAGGAACACTGCGCTGATCACGGTCAGCAGGGTCCACAGCAGCACCTGTGCGGCTTTAGTCCGTTGCGGCCGTGCCTTACGGCGGGGTGGCAGGGGCGCGAGCGGAGTCTCCGCATCTGGTGAGGGGGCGGTGGCCGGCGATTGCGTGCCGGCCGCCTGGGCCCGGGTGGTTGCCATTAGCGCTTTTCCCCTTCGTAGTAGACGAACTTGTTGCCGACTTTGACCTGGACCAGGCTGATCAGCAGGATCAAGACGAACAGCACCCAGGCCATGGCCGAAGCGAAGCCGAAGTTGAACTGGCGGAACGCCTGCTGGAAGAGATAGATGCCGTAGAAAAGTGACGCCTCCGGGGACGTGCTGGTTTGGTCCCGCCAGAAGAGCAGGTAGGCCTGGTCGAAGACCTGCAGGGCCGCGATCGTCAGGACAATCACGTTAAAGAACAAAGCGCCGGAAATCATCGGAATGGTGATGTAGAAGAACTTCCGGACCGGGCCCGCACCGTCGAGGGAGGCCACTTCGTACAGTTCTTTGGGGACGCTCTTAAGCGCTGCCAGGAAGATGACCATCGTACCGCTGACGCCCCAGAGGGTCATCAGGACGATCGAGGGCTTCACCCAGGCGGGATCAATGAGCCACTGGGGACCCGAGATCCCGAAAAACCCGAGCGCCTGGTTGATCGCGCCGGTGTTGCCGTTGAGCAGCAGCAGAAACACCGCGGCGGTCGCTACCGACGGCGTCATCTTGGGCAGGTAATACACGGTGCGGAAGAAGCCGGCCCCACGCCCTACCTGGTTCAGCAGCAGCGCGAGCCCCAGAGCCACACAGATTTCCAGCGGCACCGCCATGATGGCGTAGAACAGGGTGTTGGCCAGCGACGCGGCCACCTTGGGGTCCTCAAAAAGCAACTCGTAGTTGGTGACTCCGGCCGGTTTTGCCACGTTCGTGGCGAGATTGTACCGACTGAAGGAGATCACCAGGCTGTAGACCATGGCGCCGAGCATGAAGACGGCAAAGCCAACAATCCACGGCGAGATGAACAGATACCCGGCCAGTGCTTCCCGCCGGTTGTACTTGGTCCGCACTGGACGAGCTTTGCCGCCCGGCCTGCGCGGCGTGACCTTTACCGATGATTTTGTTTCCACCCCACGGCACCCCCTTCTCGACTCCTCATTGCACGCTAAGCCCGGCGGCGCGCCGCGCCACCGGGCTTGAGGCTTGCTTCCCCCTGCGGCTTCGGCTAGCTTTCGATTTAGCAAGCTTACTTACAGTGTGACAGTTAAAGCGCGTTTCGCCGAGGACTTCCCCGGCCGGGATGCCGATTGAATGGATTCGGGAGGATGCACATGCGGGTTCGTGAGAAGAGCGCTGCTGTACTGGCCGTGGCGGTTCTGGGGCTGACCGCCTGCGGCGGCGGCGGAAGTGCGTCGCCGGCGGCGACCAGCGATTTCAAGAAGGAAGCGTCGGGCAACCTGACGGCCTGGGCGTTTGATAATGCCGACGACGTCGGCAAAGCCCGCATTCAGTACGCGGGCTCCAAGCTTCCCGACGTCAAGATCACGATGGACCAGACGCCCTTTGACGCGCAGAAGTTCACCACCCGGGCTGCCAGCGGCGACGTGCCGGACGTGGTGCAGATGGACCGGGCCTTCGTCGCCACCTACGCCGCCCAGGGCCTCATCAAGCCGCTGGACGGCTGCTTCAAGGCGCAGGGCGTGGACCCGGTCAAGCAGTTTTACCCGGCCGTCACCCAGCAGGTCACCTACCAGGACAAGGTGTGGGCGGTGCCGCAGTTCTACCAGCCGGCCGCAATCATCCTTAATCAGACCGTCCTGCAGGCCGGCGGCGTTTCCCCGGCGGACATCGACACTTCTGACAAGGCGAAGCTCCTCAGCGCAGTGTCCAAAACCTACAAGTCAGAGGGGGACAACCCCTCGACGCTGGGCTTCGACCCGGTGGCGGGCGGCCAGGCAGAGCTCTGGATCCTGGGCCAGGGCGGCCGGCTGGTGGGGGACAAGGGGGTCCCGACTCTGGACGACCCGGCAAACGTCAAGGCCCTGGCCTTCGTGAAGGAAATTTATGATGCGCAGGGCGGTTATGCCAAGGCCAAGAGCTTCTCTGACTCATTCGACACCTTCGGCAAACAGAACCAGTTCGTCAAGAACCAGGTGGGCGCACAGGTGGACGCCCAGTGGTACGTCAACGTTCTGGCGCCCTATTCGCAGCAGCTGAACCTCTCGGCCGTGCCGTTCAAAGACAAGGACGGCAAGCCCTTTACGGTGGCCGGCGGGACCTCGTTTGTGATCCCTGCCGGTGCCAAGAACGCCGATGCTGCCTGTGCCTGGATGACCTCACTCGTCACCGATGAAGCGTGGACCGCGGCGGGCGAGGCCCGGGCGAAGAAGATCTCCTCGACCCCGGGCGGGATTAACACCGGCCTGTTTACCGGTTCCCCCTCGGCGGACAAGCTGATCCGCGACAAGTTCGTCAAGCCCAGCGGTAACGCGGGCTTCGATGAGACCATCCGGACCTATTACGACGTCCTCCCGACCGGAAAGTCGCTCGGCGCCTCGCCGGCAGGACAGGCGATCAAGACCGAACTGGGCAACGCTGTGGCCTCGACGCTGTTGGGAACAAAGGCGCCGGACAAGGCTCTCGCCGATGCCCAGGCCGCCGCAAAGCGCGCCTTTGACCAGGCCGGTTCCTGAGAGCTTTAGCGGCTTAAACCCAGCATCTGGTGCGAAACTGGACGGACTGCGGGCCTTCGTGGCTCAGCGGTCCGTCCAGTTTGCGGTTACGGGTAATCGAGGGAAAGCGAGCCAATGATGGCCGGCAACAAGAGGAGTGATGGCCCCGACATCTTCACGCGGTTCACCACGAAGACGTCGAAGATCCTCGGCCATGCCTGGGTTTTCGGGGCCGCAGTGGCAGTTCTTGTTGTCTGGGCGGTGACTGGACCGTTGCTGGGCTTTTCGGACACCTGGCAGCTGGTCATCAACACCGGAACGACTATCGTCACGTTCTTGATGGTCTTCATCATCCAGAACACTCAGAACCGGGATACCGCTGCGCTGCAGCTCAAACTGGACGCGCTGATGCTGGAACTCCAGGTCAGCAACGCCAAGCTTTACGATGCTGAGAACGAAGGCGAGAAAGAAATAGAACGCCAGCGCCGGAGAATTGAACAAGCGGCGGGGACCGACCGCGCGCCGCAACCGTAGCCTGCGCAGGCCTCTGGCCAGGTGCTACTTCGCGGGCACCGGCTTCGTACCCAGCAGCAGGTTCAGGCCCCAGCCGGCGGCCGTGATCAGCACGACCGCTCCGGCCATGGAGAGCAGTTCAGGCGGGGTGGTCAGTATTCCCAGGCTGACAATCAGTGTTGTTGCCCCTGCCGGCGGATGCGGCTTACGCAGCCAGGTCAGGAGCAACGTGGTGAGCGCAACGGAGAGCGCTCCGGCGGCCACATAGGCAACGGAGAGCCCCCCAACCGGGGCGGGAGGACTGCCCTTGAGGCCGACGGCATACAGGCACAGCACGCCCATCACCAGCCCCGTCAGGTGCCCCACGAGCGTGTTCGCCGGACGGGACGAGGGCTGATCGGGGGATTCGAAAAACAACATGACCGTCGGGCCGAGACTGGGAAAGAGCCAGGGCAGGTGCAGGGCCAGCCCGGCCACCCCGGACAGAGCCAGCAGCACGAGCGAGAGCACGGCGGCATACACGGCCGGGCCCAGCATGGTCCGGCGTGCTTTGAGCCGTTCCAACAGGGGCGGCTTCACGGCCAATCAACCACGGTTGTCCGCCTCTTCCTCCGAGCGCTAGAGACCCCGCCTGGGCCCTGTCCACGTCCCGCCCGTCCGAGGGGCCAGCATAGCGCTGCGGACGGGAACGAAGAAGCATTGAATTATAAGCACGCTTATGTTCCACTGCTTCTACGTCCTCCGACGCGATTTCCGGGACCCCCATGGTCAAAGGAAGTACCGACATGGATGAATCCAGCGCTTTTTCGCGACCCGACAGCCAACTGCGGCGGGCTGTGGAAAACAAACGCGTCCTCGACTACTTGGAGCTGGCCGAATCCTTGGCGGCGCGCTTCGCCGGCAGGGCCCGTGAACGGGACGACCTCACCCAGGTGGCCTATCTGGGCCTGGTCAAGGCGGCGCGCGCCTTCGATGAATCGCGAGGAGTCAGCTTCCCCGGCTACGCCGCGCCCACCATCACCGGCGAACTCAAGCGCTACCTTCGGGACCGGTGCTGGGTCGTACGGCCCCCGCGCCGGGTCCAGGACCTTCGGGGCGAACTGGTGCGTGAGGGCCCCGCGCTGGCGCAGGCCCTGGGCCGGAACCCGACTCCCGCTGAACTGGCCCGGCGGCTTGGGGTTCCGGTCCAGGAGGTCGGGGAAGCGTCCGCGGCGGCCTCCAGCATGCGGCCTGATTCCCTCGACGCCGCCGGCCCGCACTCTGACGGTCCCGCCGCGGCGGAGCTCCTGGCAGTTCAGGATCCTGACTTCGAGCGGCTGGACGAGCTTATCTGCCTGACCCAGGCGGTCAGCGAACTGTCCGCCGAGGACCGGACCTTGCTTTACCGCCGGTACTTCTGCGAGGAAAGCCAGACGGACCTGGGCAGGCGGTTCGGGGTATCGCAGATGCAGATTTCGCGGCGGCTTTCCAGGGTCCTGGTACATCTGCAGGAGCGGCTGTCGGAGCGGCAGATTCAGAGCAGGCCCAGTTCGCGGACCGCGTCCAGGACGTCGTGAGCGGAGACTCCCAGCAACGCCGGGTCGGGATCCGCAGCGAACGTGTCGCCGCGGCGCAGTTCGGCCTGGGTCAACGCGATGTGGGGCCCCGGCGGGGGACCCCACTCCTCGGGAGCAGCCGGTCCGAACAGCACCACCGAGGGGCGCCCGTAGGCCGAGGCGAGGTGCGCCGCCCCGGTGTCCGCCGAGATGACCAGGCGAGCCTGGGCAACCAGCGCCGCGAACTGTGCCAGCGACTGTTTCCCCGCGAGGACCGCCGCGGCGCCCGCGCCGGCCCGAAGCGCGACGTCTGCGGCCCGGGGTCTGTCTGCCGCCCCGCCGGTGAAGACCACGCGGTGGCCGGCTCTCTGTAACCCGGCCGCCACCTCAGCAAAGCGTTCCACCGGCCATAGACGGCTGCCGTAGGCGGCGCCGACGTGGATCAAGGTGCTTCCCGGGCGCTGCGTGGGAATGTCCGGGGCAGACAGGAAGAGGTCGCCGGGATCGGCGTGGATGCCGTGCCACTGCAAAAGACCGGCCCATCGGGCACGTTCGTGGACCCCGTCCCGCCAAGGTGGCCCGGGCTGCGACTCCGAGCGGTGCGAGATGATGCGGTTGGCCTCAAGCGCCTCGATCCGCGACTGGCTTTCCGGTCCGCAGCCGTGAAGGTTTACCGCTACGTCCACGATTCCCGGCCGCAAAGCCAAAGGTTCGTCCAGTCCGTGCGTTGGGAGCAGCTCAAACCCGCCCACCAGGGCCACTGCGTCTTCGAGCCAGCCCTGCGCCGCGTAGAGGAGCCGGTGCTCGGGATAGGCGCGGCGCAGGCCGTGCAGCGCCGGTACGGCCACCAGGAGGTCACCCAGCTTGAGTGCGCGCAGGACCAGCAGCACCGGTCTGCCGTCGTCGTGAAATCCCACCATCGAGGGCGCCCTCCTGTTCCTCTGTTTCCGGATTCTAGCCGGAACCGGTGGTCGGGGCGTTTAGCCGTTGCACGTTCGGGGAACGGTGCAGTTATGGAGCCTTCCGCCGGACGAGTGCTGGGGGCCGTCCTGTTCGACCGGGACGGCACCCTCATCCACGATGTGCCCTACAACGGCGACCCCGCCCGCGTGCGCCCGATGCCCTCCGCCAGGGAGGCGTTGCGCTGCCTCCGGGTGCGGGGCCTTGCCACCGGAGTGCTCAGTAACCAGTCGGGCATCGGCCGGGGCATTCTGACCCTTGAACAGGTGGCTGCCGTGAACGTCCGGGTGGAGCAGCTCCTTGGCCCCTTCGACGTATGGGGTATCTGCCCGCACCGGGCGGAGGACCGATGCGCGTGCCGGAAGCCGGCGCCGGGCCTGATCCGCCGGGCCTGCCGGCAGCTTCGGCTCGCGCCGGCAGAGGTGGCTTACGTCGGCGACATCGGAAGCGACGTCGAAGCCGCGCAAGCCGCAGGGGCACGCGGTATCTTGGTCCCGACCTCCGAGACGTTGCAGACAGAGGTTGAGGCTGCTCCGGAAGTCGCGCCGGATCTTTGGTCCGCCGTCCAGCTGTTACTTGCTGCGCCGTCGGAAAGGCCGACGCACTTGCCGCCGGCAGCGCCGCAGGCGGTGTCGGCACCGGTGTGGAAGGCTGCGGTCCGGGGACAGGTCCGATGAGCCGCGTCCTGATCGCCCGGCTCGACGGCGTCGGCGATGTCCTGCTGGCCGGCCCGGCCGTCCGCGCCGTCGCCTTCGGCCGGCGTCCCGACGGCGGCGCTCCCAACGACGTCGTTGTGCTGTGCGGTCCCGCGGGGGAACCGGCGGCGTCCCTGCTGCCCGGTGTGACGGAGGTTTTTAGCTGGAGCTGTCCGTGGATCGTCAAGCCGGCGCCGCCGGTGAATCAGGGCCACCTTGAGACTCTCAGCTCCTTCGTCCGGAACTCACGGATCGCCGAGGCCGTCATTTTGACGTCATTCCACCAGTCGCCGCTACCGCTGGCCCTGCTGCTCAGGCTGGCGGGCGTGGACCGCATCACCGGTGCCTCCACGGATTTCGCGGGAAGCCTGCTGGACGTGCGGCTGCGGCCCGGCGAGGACTTTCCCGAGGACCAGCCGGAGGCCGAACGCGCCCTGGGTATCGCGGGTGCGGCCGGTTTTCGGCTTCCGGCCGACGACGACGGGAAGCTGCGGGTGCGGGACGTCCCGGACGTGCGCCCCCTGGTGGGGGAGGAGCCGTATGTTGTGGTCCACCCCGGCACGGCCGCGCCGTCCCGGGCGTGGCCCCCGCTGCATCATGCCGCGGCCGTGGAGTTGCTCGAGGGGGCAGGCCACCGGGTCGTGGTCACCGGAGCCCGGAACGAAGCCCGACTGACGGCGACAGTGGCCGGGCCCTCCGCCCTGGATCTCGGCGGCCGCACGGACTTCCGGACGCTGGCCGGTGTGCTGGCCGGGGCCACGGCCGTGGTCACGGGCAACACCGGGCCGGCGCACCTGGCGGCGGCGGTGGGCACCCCGGTGGCGTGCCTGTTCGCTCCGGTCGTGCCGGCGGTCCGCTGGGCTCCTTACGGTGTGCCGCTGGAGATCCTGGGCGATCAAAACGCCCCCTGTACCCTCAGCCGCGCCACCGAGTGCCCGGTTCCGGGGCATCCGTGCCTGTCCTCGGTGTCTCCGGAGCAAGTCGTCGAGGCGGTGGAACGGCTGGCTGGCGGAGTGTCGTCGCTGTCCACCCGCCGGAAAGTGAGGCATTCATGAGGATCCTGCTCTGGCATGTCCACGGCTCCTGGACTGACGCTTTTGTCCGAGGCAGCCACGAATACCTCCTGCCCGTCCTGCCCGGCGGCGGGCCCTGGGGCCTGGGCAGGGCAGGGCGTCCCTGGCCGGACTCCGTCCGCGAAGTCAGGCTGGATGCGCTGGACCCGGACAGCGTCGATGCGGTGGTCCTGCAACGGCCCGGTGAAGCGGCCGAGGTGGCCCGCGTCCTGGGCCGGGAGCCGGGCAAGGACCTTCCGGCGGCCTACCTCGAACACAACGCCCCCCGCGGGGATGTGCCGAACTCGATCCACCCCCTCGCCGACCAGCAGTCCATCCCGGTGGTGCACGTGACCCACTTCAACGAGCTGTTCTGGGATACCGGCTCAACTCCGACGCTGGTGATCGAACACGGCATTCCGGATCCCGGTTACGCCTACACCGGTGAAATCCCCGCGCTTGCCGCCGTCGTCAATGAACCGGTCCGGCGGGGGCGGGTTGCCGGCACAGACCTGCTCGGCCGTTTTGCCGCCGCAGCGCCTTTGCGGGTCTTTGGCATGGGCGGTGACGGGCTGCCCGGCGCCGTCGCCTTGCCGCCGTCGAGGCTCTCCGTGCAGGGGGACCTGCGCACGGACCTGCTGCACCGCGAAATGGCCCGCTGCCGGGTCTACCTGCATCCTTTCCGTTGGACCTCGCTGGGACTGGCCCTGCTGGAAGCCATGCACCTCGGCATGCCCGTCGTGGTGCTGGGAACGACCGAAGCGGCACGTGCAGTCCCGCCGGAAGCGGGAGCGATTTCGACCTGTGTGGATGACCTGGTCCACACCGCCCGGGTGCTCATCGAGGACCCGGACGAAGCCCGCCGCCGTGGGGTGGCTGCGCGGGAGGCGGCTCTGCGCCGCTACGGGCTGGCCGCATTTCTGGCCGCCTGGGATGTCCTGCTGGAGGAGCTGACCGGCCCGCGTTTTCGGACCGGACGCCTCCTCATTCCAGCCCAAGAAAGGTGGAGCGAGTGAAGATCTCAATGGTGTCCGAGCACGCAAGTCCGCTGGCGGCCCTCGGCGGCATCGACGCCGGCGGCCAAAATGTCCACGTGGCCTCCCTGTCCGCCGCCCTGGCCAGGCGGGGGCACCACGTCACCGTGTACACCCGGCGGGACGCGGAGGATCTCGCGGCCAGGGTGCGGGTGGCCCCGTGCCTGGAAGTAGTCCACGTAGAGGCCGGCCCGCCGCGGCATGTGCCCAAGGACGAGCTCCTTCCGTTCATCGGCGAGTTGGCCGACGGTATTGCGCGCGACTGGGAAAAGCGGCCGCCGGAGGTCGTGCACGGGCACTTCTGGATGTCCGGGCTGGCCTCCCTCGACGCGTCCCGGCAGCTGGCCCATGGCGGTCACCGCATCCCGGTGGTCCAGACGTTCCACGCGCTCGGCACGGTCAAACGCCGGCATCAAGGAAACGCGGACACCAGTCCGCCGGAAAGGCGCTGGCTGGAGCCCTCGGTCGGGCGCAGTGCTGACCGCGTCATAGCAACCTGCTCCGACGAGGTGTTTGAGTTGAAGGCGATGGGGGTAGCCCCCGAGCGGATTTCAATCGCGCCCTGCGGCGTTGACCTGAGGCTCTTTTCCGGCACGGGCGCTCGGAGCCCGCGCAATCGGGGCCACCGGATACTTTCCGTCGGGCGTCTTGTGCCCCGCAAAGGGGTGGAGATTGTGATCCGGTCCCTGCCCGCTCTGCGGGACGAGGGTTTCGACGACGTCGAGCTGCTGATCGTGGGCGGCGCCGGTGACGCCGCCGCAACGGAAACCGATGCCGAGGCGCGCCGGCTCCTGGCCGTCGCTGCGGAGCTGGGCGTCCGCGAGCAGGTCACCTTCCTCGGACAGGTGCCCCGCAACGCCATGCCGGGAATCTTCCTCAGCGCGGACGCTGTGGTCTGCACGCCTTGGTACGAGCCGTTCGGCATCGTTCCGCTGGAAGCCATGGCGAGCGGCATTCCGGTGGTGGCAGCGGCGGTGGGGGGTCTGCGGGACACCGTTGTAAACCAGGTGACGGGATTGCTTGTGCCGCCCCAGGATCCGGCGGCTACAGCCGCAGCGCTAGCCCGATTGCTGGCGGACCCGGGGCTGGGCCGGCAACTGGGCCGGGCCGGCCAGCAACGGGCCCGTGCCCGCTACAGCTGGGACCGGGTAGCCGCCGAAACCGAGCATGCATACCGGGAAACCCTCCGAACGAGCGCAAGACACAGTGGGCGCGCGGCCCGCGGGCAGTTCCAGCGGGTGGAAGGAGCGGCGCTGTGACTATCGAATCCTCGTTGGCGCAGGCGATATACCGCTGCCGGGTCAGTACGCGGTCCGCCGCGCTTCCGGTTGCGGTCCGGCAGCCAGCCGACTCGGCCGTTCCGGGCACGGACGCCGCCGTGGAGGCACACCTGCTCAACGTCCTGCCGTCGCTGGAATCACTGCGCGGCCAGTCGGCCCGGTTGGCTGCCTGGGGCGGGGAGTTGGCCCGCCGGCTCCTGGCCGGCAACCGCCTGCTAGCTGCCGGTAACGGCGGTTCGGCTGCCGAGGCGCAACATCTAACGGCCGAACTCGTGGGCCGGTTCGACGGCGAGCGCGCGCCGTTTTCCGCTATTTCCCTGCACGCGGACACCTCAGCTGTGACTGCGATTGGGAATGACTACGGATTTGAGGAGCTCTACGCGCGGCAGGTCCGCGCTCATGGCCGTCCCCGGGATGTGCTGATGCTGCTCTCCACCAGCGGTCGAAGTGAGAATTTGATTCGGGCCGCCAAGGCTGCCGCGGGTCTGGGCGTCACGACTTGGGCGCTGACAGGACAGGGGCCGAACCCGCTCACCCGATGCTGCGATGAAGCAATTACTATTCATGGGCCTGCCGCCAATGCCCAGGAATGCCACTTGATCGCGGTGCACGCCGTCTGCCGGGCGTTCGACGCCGAGATCCACCGGTTAGGCGCACAGGAATTTCCGCGGGAGTTGCGGCCATGAACATTGTTGTGGTGGGCGATGTGCTGCTGGACGTTGACCTGGACGGCGAAGCCACCCGTCTCTGCCCGGACGCGCCCGTCCCTGTCGTCGACATCACCACCGTCAGGGCCAGGGCAGGGGGCGCCGGGCTGGTGGCCAGGATGCTGGCCAATGACGGCCATGACGTGCGCCTCGTGACGGCCCTGGGCCGTGACGAACCCGGGCACCGGCTCCTGGGGGAACTGACGGGCATCACCGTGGTTGCCGGGCCGTCGGGGGCGCCGACGCCGGTCAAGACCCGGCTCCGGGCAGGCGGCCACCCCGTGGCCAGAATTGATGAAGGCTGCCGGGTGCGGTCTGCGCCGGAGGTTACTCCGAAGATGCTGGCGGCGTTAAGCGACGCCGACGTTCTGGTGGTGGCGGACTACGGCCGGGGCCTGACCAGGAACAGCAGCCTGCGGACCGCCGTCGCAACGCTGGCCCGCAGTGTTCCCGTCATCTGGGACCCGCACCCGGCCGGAGCCGCGCCGGTACCCGGGGTTACCGTCGTGACCCCGAACCAGTCCGAGGCCCAGGCCGCCGTCCGGGCAGCCGGGGCGGGTGCTCCCGGGGGGGCCGGTGAGGTTGCCGCGGCACTGCTGCGGCACTGGCAGAGCAAGGCAGTGCTGCTCACGCAGGCGGACCAAGGGGCCACTCTTGTCCAGGTATCAGCCCCGGTGCCAGTTCACCTGGCGGCGCCAAGTGTTGCCGTCCGTGATTCCTGCGGCGCCGGCGACCGGCTGGCGGCCAGTCTTGCTGGCCACCTCGTCAGCGGATCCGCGCTCGAGGAATCCTGCCGCCGTGCCGTCCGGGAGGCGTCCGCGTTCCTGACCGAAGGCGGCGTCGCGGCACTGCCCTCCCTGCCACGCCCGCTGCGGTTCCCCTCCGCAGAAGCGGAACCGGACGCTCTGGCCGTGGCACGGCGGGTACGGGCGCTCGGCGGCACCGTTGTCGCCACCGGCGGATGTTTTGACCTGCTGCACGCCGGACACGCCCGTACGCTTGCCGCGGCCAGGGGCCTGGGGGATTGCCTCATCGTGTGCCTCAATTCCGACGACTCGACCCGCCGCCTCAAGGGGGCCGGGCGGCCGATCATCAGCCAGCAGGACCGTGCCGAGCTGTTGCTCTCGCTCCACTGCGTGGACGCGGTGCTGGTCTTCGACGAGGCCACTCCGGAAAGGGCCCTGGCGCAGCTCCGGCCGGACATCTGGGTCAAAGGCGGGGACTACGATCCTGCCCGGCTGCCCGAAAGCGCTTTGGTGCGGAGCTGGGGAGGCCGCTGCCTGAGCGTCCCATACCACCCCGCACGGTCCACAACCGGCCTGGCGGCGGCGCTGGCCCGCGTGGGCTGACGGCGTTAACACCGGCAATGCGCGCACCAGGACCTGCGGCGCAGAGAAGTTCCGGCCCGGAGCGGGCCGGCCAACGAAAGGAACATCATGACAAGGACCATGCTGCCCACCCTGCCCGGCATCCGGGTGGTGGTGACCGGAGGGGGATCAGGGCTCGGCGCCGCCATCGTCGACGCCGTGCTCGAAGCTGGCGGGACGCCGTTCGTGCTGGACCGGGACGTCCGGAATGTGGCCGGGGCTAAAGCCATCGAAGTCGACGTCGCAGACCGCGCAGCAGTCACGGCGGCGGTGGCCCAGGCGGCTGAAGCCCTTGGCGGCCTGGACGCGGTGGTCACCGCGGCCGGGATTGACCGCTGCGGGAAGTTGGAAGACGTTGCGGCCGATGAATGGGAGAAAGTCATTTTCGTGAACCTTCTGGGCACTGTCTCGGCAGTGCGGGCGGCGCTGCCCTTCCTGAAGTCATCCCGGGGCCGGGTGGTCACCGTGGCGTCGACCCTGGCCAAACGGGCACTGCCGGAAGCCTCAGCCTATTGCGCCTCCAAATTCGGCGTACTCGGATTCAGCCAGGCGCTCGCCGCCGAAACAGCCGGTGAAATCGGGGTGACGACGCTGATTCCGGGCGGCATGAAGACGAGGTTCTTTGATGACCGGGCCGAGCAGTACAAACCGCGTGACGACTCGCGGCTGAACGACCCCGCCAACGTGGCCCAGGCCGTGTTGTTCGCGCTCTCCCAGCCGGCCGGGTGCGAGATCCGCGAGCTGCTTATCTGCCATGCGCAAGAGGACTCATGGCCGTAAGGTCCCGCACATCGGTGTGGACCTCCGCAGGGCTGATGTCCGTCAGCACGGAGATGTCGTGCTCGCACCGGGATGCCGTCCAGCCGACCTGCGTGAGGTCCGCGCCGCACTCGGGACAACGCGTGACCCAGGACAGCTGGACGCGGTGCAGTCCCCGGCCCAGCGGACCGGCGTTGATCAGGTTACCCACCCAGAACAAGCCCACCGTGGGTGTGCCCAGGGCCTGGGCCAGATGCCGGGGGCCGCTGTCGTTGCCCAGCAGGACCGCGCACTTGCTCAGCAGCGCCGCCAGCGTGCCCAGGCTAAGTTCGCCGGCGAGGGTCGAGACCAGATCGGAGCCAGCGGCAGCGACGACCTCCTCGGCCAGTTCCTGCTCCGCCGCCGAACCGATGACCACCACCCGGCAGCCATCGGCCGCGCAACCCGCGGCCACTTCGCCAAAGCACTTGGCCGGCCAGCGCCGCCGCGGGTCCGTGGCACTCGGATGAACCGCTACCAGCGGGCGTTCCGAACGTCCGCGGAGCTGCTCAAGCAGCGCGCCGGCGGCGACGGCGCTTCGCCTCGTGGGCCTAATCCTGGCCTCCAGCTCGGTCGGGGGAGCGCCGGCCAGTCCGGCAACTTCCAGAGCCCGCAGCGGTTCGTGCTGGTAGTAGAGGTAGGGGAGGTTGCGCTCCAGCGGTGCAGCGTCGGGTGTCCGCAGCCCGACGGTGTGGCGGGCGCCCAGACGCAGCAGGAACGGATTGGAGAATCGTCCCCCGCCGTGCACCTGGACGGCGAGGTCGAAGCGTTCCCGCTTCATCGCGTCGAAAAACGACTCGACAGCGGCCGGGTCTTCCAGCCCGGGCCGCACGCCTTCCGAGACCGGCAACACCCGCACATCACGTACCGGGCCCACCGTGTTCTCCAGCAGTTCAACGTGGCCGGGGGTGCCCAGGAGCGTCACCCGGGCGGCAGGATAAGCGGCCGCCAGTGCGGAAACGGCGGGCAACGCGAACAGCAGATCGCCCAGACCTCCGCCGCGCAATACGGCGATCCGCGAGACGTCCGGGAACTTCTCCAGCACGGGGCCGACTCCACAGGGCCGCGGGCCGGCGCCGCCCTGTGCCTGGCCGTATCCCTCGTCGAGTTCTTCCACTGCGGACTCCTGTTGGTTGGATCCTCTTGGCCGTGGGCCAACCCTATGGCCCGGCCGCGGGGTTTGGCTATCGCCCGGGCCGGGGAGTTTCGGTCCCTTGCCGCCGGGCTCTGCGGCCGGCGAAATCCCCTCGGGTGTAAAGGCGCCCGGACGGGGTATAGAGCAGGTAAGACGGCGGGAAGGAACCAGATGTCTTTAACCACTTGGCAGCCGCGTGCCCCTCGGAGCGGGCGTCCGGGGGCGCAGCCGTGACCGGGCCTGAGCCTCACGCCCGCGACGCCGGTCCGCTCACCGAACAGCGCGGCCTCACCGAATGGCTACCCCAACGGTTGGCCTCGCTTCATCCCGCGATCACCGTCGTCGGCGATGTGATGCTCGACGGGTGGTGGTCCGGATCGATCGACCGGCTCTGCCGGGAAGCTCCCGCTCCGGTGGTTGAGGTCGCCAGCCGAAGCTATTCCCCGGGAGGGGCCGCCAACACGGCCATGAACCTGGCTGCCCTGGGCGCCCGGGTGCGGCTCGCCGGGATCACCGGCCAGGACGAAGCCGCCGCCGAACTGTTGCGGCAGCTGGCAGACGCGGGGGTGGACACCAGGTACGTCCATCAGGTTCCGGGCATTGCCACCACCACAAAGACGCGGATCAGCAGCGCCGGGCAGGTGTTGCTGCGGCTGGACGAAGTCCAACGGAACGTCCCGGCGGACGCGCTTGACGCCCTGGCCGAGGCCCTCGCCCAAGTCTTGCGGGACCAGGACGCGGTGGTCGTCTGCGATTACGGTGCCGGGGCGCTCGCCGGACCCGTGCGGGACGAACTGCGGGACGCCGTCGCCGGGGTGCCCGAAATACTGGTCGTGGTGGACGCCCACCAGCCGCAGGCCTGGTCCGAGCTCAAACCGCACCTCGCTACCCCAAACGCGCTGGAAGCAGCCGGGATGATCGGGCTCAAGCTTGGTGCCGGACCCGGTCGGGCGGAACTTATGACCGCCCATCGGGAGGCGTTGCTGGAAGCAACCGGCGCCGAGGCGCTCGTCGTCACCCTCGACCGGGAAGGGACGGTCCTGCTGCCCAGCACCGGCGAAGTCCACCGGACCTGGGCTAGGCCGGTCCACGAAAAGCAGGCCTCGGGGGCCGGTGACACCTTCGTCGCTGCACTGACGCTGGCCCGTGCTGCCTCGCTGCCGCTGACCACCAGTGTGGACCTCGCGCAGGCCGCCGCTGACATTGCGGTTCACCGTTCCGGGACTTCGGTGTGCAGCACCGCGGACCTCAGCAGCCACCTGGGACGCTTCACCGACACCGCGCTCGGCGCCGACGAACTGTCGATCCAAATCAACCTGCAGCGCGCGGAAGGAAAGCGGGTCGTCCTCACCAACGGGTGTTTCGACGTCCTGCACCGGGGGCACACCCGGTATCTGAACCAGGCCAAGCAGCTTGGCGACATCCTCGTGGTGGCACTCAACAGCGACGACTCCGTCCGACGGCTCAAGGGGCCTGGCCGCCCGGTCAACACGATTTCGGACCGCGCGGCAGTGGTGGCCGCACTTAGCTGCGTGGACTATGTCACGGTCTTTGAGACAGCGACGCCGATTCCCCTGATCCAGAAGATCCGGCCCGAGATCTACGCCAAGGGGGGAGACTACACCCCTGCGATGCTGGCAGAAACGCAGGCGGTGGAGGAGTACGGCGGACGGGTCGCAATTCTGGACTACGTGCCCGAACTGTCCACCACCGCCGTCGTGGAGCGGATCCGCCGGGGCACCCCCTGAGCCCGGCAGTTCAGCTCTCTTCCTTTCCCAGCACCACGTCGTAAGCTTCGACATTCCTTTCGGTGACGGTGGTGGGCGATTCGAGGTGGACCGCTGCTGAGGGAAGGATGCCGGCGCCGCCAAATTTTTCCATCACACGCCACTGGGCCAGGACATCCTCACCCGCGTGATCCGGCCCCAACTCCGTCCAGAAACGGAAGGCTCCGGCGTCGTCGAGGGCGGCGCGCCGGTACATTGCACAGCCGCCCACCCACGCCACCCGGTACGGCAGCCACTCGCCCGGGCCCAGATCAATGGCTTCAGCGAGGTGCGTGAGGTTGGCGGCGTTGTGCAGCGGCCAACGGTCGTAGGCGGGCGTGCCGGGACGGATCTTCTCCGGCCGCACCGGGCCGTCCCACACCTCAAAGGCGGTGGTTTCGCCCGGCCGCCTGTCGGACAAGTAGGAAAGCCCCTGCGGCGCCATGCCCACGAATCCGCAGTCAAGGCGATCCAGCGCCTCTTGGAGCGTCGCGAGCGCGGCAGGTTCCAGCCAGATGTCATCGTCGAGGAAGAGGCACCTGTCCGCGCTGGACTGCTCATACAGGAACTGCCGGTGTTCGGCGAGCCCCCTCCGGGGCAGGTGTTGCAGGAGGGTGACCTCCCGCCCCTGTGCCCTGAGGACCCGGACCATGGCCGCCGCTGCCGGGTGTTCCCACCCGGCCGGTCCCTGGGACTGGTCGCTGACCACGACCCGGAAGAACGGATGCGACTGGGCTGCCAGCCCGGCAAGCGTCACCGCAAGTTCCGCGGGACGGTCGCAGGTGGGAATCAGCACGTCGACGGGCGCCGGGGCAGGCCCCTGCGCCCCGGGCGCCGGCCGTTGCGGCATGGCGCCGTTCCACTGCGTCGGGATCCGCTGTGTCACAGCCGGGAAGGGAGCCGGGCCTCCAGAAGGTCTTCGATGTCCGCGATGTCCAGAACCTGCTGGCGGTATTCGCGGCAGAGGATCTCCTGAACGGCAGTTGCCGCTTCGGCATTCTCAGACGCCGTTGCCTCGCCGGCGTAGATGACCCGGAAGTTGTGGCCGAATGCGTCCGCCGCGGTCTGGGCAATGCAGTTGTGCGTGGAGATGCCGGCAAGCACAAGCGTGTCGACGCCCCAGTTCCGCAGCCGCCAGACCAGGTCTGTGCCGAGAAAGGCGCTGTCCCTCGTCTTGACCATCTGCGGCAGGTCCTCGGTGCTGAGCCCCGACACGAACTCGGCCTGCTCGCTTCCCCGGAAAATGAAGCCCTGGTCATCGTCGAGCATGTTGAGGGTCCAGGTGGACCTATCCCTTTCGTGCTCCGTCCGCACCAGCAGGACCTTGGTACCCGACTCCTGCGCGGCCCTGATCAGCCTGTTACAGGCAGTGGTGATGCCTTCCCGCTGGCTTTGGAGCCCAGGATCCTCGAAGAAGGCGTTCTGCATATCAATGATCAGAACGGCGATCATCCGGGCCCCCTTCGTTGGTGTTCTTATCCGCGTGGCGGAGGTTCCTTGAGGACGGGCCGCCCTTGCTGCGCCGCCAGACCAGGGCTGCGGCGGCAAGGGCGAGGATGACGGCTGCCGCGATGACGTAGGGCGCATAGTCCACCCGGTTCTGCTTCGCAGCGGGAGTTTCGCCGGTACCAGGGTCCACGGGACCCGGCGTCGACGGGGAACTTGAGGGGTTGGGCGCCGTCGAACTCGCGCTGACGGAACCGGTAATTGGCGATGCGCTGCTGACCGTGGCGCTGGCGGCACCGGCCGGCAGCAGCAGGGCGGAGGACAGCGCCACGGCGGCGAGGGCGGAACTGAAACGGAATCGCATCGAATTCTCCTTAACAAGCAATTGCAGGAAACGGCGCTTGGAGCTCGGGCGGTGTCACGCCGGATCAATCATCAGTCTACTTACTATATCTTTGAAGGGGCAGTCCGGCCAGCGTGCGCACGGGCAGTGCAAGTTCGAAAATAGTCAGCTTACTTACGAAAAAGCATTGACCTGCTACGTCCGTTCGGTCGATGGTGGAACCGTACGTTTGCCAGGTTCTAAGGGGGCACTTTTGAAGGCCATGGTGTATCGCGGTCCGTACAAGATCCGGGTCGAAGAAAAAGACATCCCAACGATCGAACATCCGAACGACGCCATCATCCGCGTCACCCAAGCGGCAATCTGCGGTTCGGATCTGCACCTCTACCACGGGATGATTCCCGACACCAGGGTGGGGACGACCTTTGGCCACGAGTTCGTCGGGGTGGTCCATGAAGTCGGTTCGTCGGTTGAGAAGCTCAAGGTCGGCGACCGTGTCATGGTGCCGTTCAACATTTACTGCGGCTCGTGCTTCTTCTGCTCGCGCGGCCTGTTCTCCAATTGCCACAACGTCAACGCCAACGCAACGGCAGTGGGCGGCATCTACGGCTACTCGCACACCGCCGGCGGCTACGACGGCGGCCAGTCCGAATTCGTGCGCGTTCCGTTCGCCGACGTCGGCCCCTCGCTGATCCCCGAATGGATGGACGAGGAGGACGCCGTGATGCTCACCGACGCCCTGCCCACCGGCTACTTCGGTGCACAGCTCGGGGACATCAGCCAGGGCGACACCGTGGTGGTTTTCGGTGCCGGGCCGGTGGGACTCTTCGCGGCGAAGTCGGCCTGGCTCATGGGGGCGGGACGGGTCATCGTCGTCGACCAGCTTGAGTACCGGCTGGAGAAGGCACGGACCTTTGCGCACGCGGAGACGTACAACTTCGCCGAATACAAGGACATCGTCGTCGAGCTCAAGAAGGCCACCGGTTATCTCGGGGCCGATGTTGTCATCGACGCCGTCGGTGCCGAAGCGGACGGCAACTTCCTGCAGCACGTCACCGCCGCCAAACTCAAACTCCAGGGCGGGTCGCCGATTGCGCTTAACTGGGCGATCGACGCCGCCCGCAAGGGCGGCACGGTCTCGGTCGTCGGTGCCTACGGGCCCATCTTCAGTGCCGTGAAATTTGGTGACGCTGTAAATAAGGGCCTGACCATCCGCACCAACCAGTGCCCGGTGAAACGTCAATGGCCCCGGCTTTTCGAGCACATCCAAAACGGTTATTTGAAGCCGAGTGACCTGGTGACCCACCGGATTCCGCTGGAACACATCGCCGAGGGGTACCACATCTTCTCGGCCAAGCTCGACGGCTGCATCAAACCTCTCGTGGTTCCCACCGCAGGCTAAGAAGGAGCACGAACCATGACCTACACCGCGAACAAGCCCGCGCTGCCGGAAACCATTGACCAGCTGCGGGCCCGGATCCCCGGCTGGGGTGTCGACTCGGATCCCAAGGACCGGCCTTCGGTACCCAGGGAACAACCCGGCATTGAAACCGGCGCCCACTGGGATTTTCCCGAACGGCAGCCGGAGAAACAGCCACGCGAGCGGTCCATCGAACACGAGTTCCTGACCCCGGTTTTCGGTACCTCGGTGCCTCTGAAGGGTCTTTCGGGAGCGATGCGGAAGTACGCCTATAAGACGTACAGTGAAGCCCGGGCGGCGCACTGGCTGATTCTGGTCGCAGCCGACCGCGTCGACGCGTGGGAAAGCCACCTCGCCTCATTGGCGACGGCACGTCCCGACAATCCTCTGACCGAGACCGGGGTACGCAGCGAGATTCCCGCCCACGGACTCCGCTCCCGCCGCGGCTCCCGCGCCGACAAGAACCACCAGTGGATGGATCCGGTCCTGGTGGCGGGCCCGTGGCTGCTGGCCGGCGGGGCAGTGGCAGTCGGCCTCAAGGCACTCATGAGCCGATGGTCGAAAGGGCGCAGCTAAGCCATGAGCGTCGCAGCCGTGCCGGTGCGCCGGGAAGCGGCCTCACGGTGGCCCGGCCTGTTGCTGGGCCTGGGTCTGGGCGGCTTCATCGACGGCATCCTCCTCCATCAGATCCTGCAGTGGCACCACATGGTCAGCCACGTCGAGAGCTTCCCGGTCACAACGCTTCGCGGCCTGGAAGTCAATACGCTCGCGGACGGATTCTTCCACGCCGGGACCTGGCTGCTCGTCCTCGCCGGCTCGACCGCGGCCATCGTGTCCTGGCGCAAGGGGCAACGGGCGCCCAGTTGGAGGTTCCACTTCGGCCTCCTCATGGCGGGCTGGGGGATCTTCAACCTCGTCGAAGGGCTCATTGACCACCAGCTGCTGGGGATCCATCACGTGCGGGACGACCTCGGCGGCCCCTGGACGTGGGACGTCGGCTTCCTGATCTTCGGGCTCCTGCTCACCGCCGGAGGTTTTGCGCTCCACCGGCTGGGCGGAGAGAAGCCTGCCACCCGGCCGCAACGATAGGGCCGGGAGTGACGGCTAAGCGCGGCCCGACTCGCCCGGCTTAGACGGGGTTATTGGTATCCCCGAGGGACTCCGGGTCCTGCTCTTTGCCGTAGCCGGCCGCGGAGGCCAGGCCGCCGACCTGCTGCCCGGCGTTGGTTTGCCCCGAGGTGAAGCCGCCTTCATCGGTGCCGGGGGCTGCGCCGGCGGCGGGTGCGACGTCGTCGCGCAGGTGTTTGTCGGCGGGCAGATCGCTGGTGGGGCGTGCTCCTTGGTCGCTCATCTCTCCAGACAACCACCCTGCCGCGTCGATCGCAACGGCGTCGCCTAGGGGCGGCCCAACGGCCGGATGCGCGGGATTCTGCAAAATATGGTGAACTAGGCGGGTATGGGCGCATCTGCCCGAGCAACCATTTTCTGTAGGAGCACCGTGCCAAGCAAGGCCCCCACCGGCAAGAAACTCGTGATCGTGGAGTCTCCGGCCAAGAGCAAGACCATCGCCAAGTACCTGGGCGAGGGTTTCATCGTTGAGGCCTCCATCGGTCACATCCGCGACCTCCCGCAGCCCTCGGAGCTCCCTGCAGAACTGAAGAAAACGCCGCTGGGCAAGTTCGCCGTCGACGTCGAAAATGACTTTAAGCCGTATTACGTGGTGTCCCCGGACAAGAAGAAGAAGGTCGCTGAACTCAAGGCGCAACTCAAAGGCGCCGACGCTCTTTACCTCGCAACCGATGGGGACCGCGAGGGCGAGGCCATCGCGTGGCACCTGCTGGAAGTCCTCAAGCCCAAGGTGCCGGTCTACCGGATGACCTTCGGCGAAATCACCAAGGAAGCCATCCACCGCGCCATGGACAACCTGCGCGACGTCGACCAGGACCTGGTGGATGCCCAGGAAACCCGGCGCGTGCTGGACCGCCTCTACGGCTATGAGATCTCCCCGGTGCTGTGGCGCAAGGTGGCCAGGGGTCTGTCCGCCGGCCGGGTGCAGTCCGTCGTGACGCGCATGGTGGTGGACCGCGAACGTGAACGCATGGCCTTCAAATCCGCAGGTTATTGGGACCTGACCGGCCAGTTCGGCGCGGAGTCCGGTTCCTTCAAGGCCAAGCTCGCTTCCGTGGACGGCGCCAAGGTTGCCAGCGGCCGTGACTTCAACGACGACGGCGAGCTCACCTCCCGCGGCGTGGTGCACCTGAACGAGGAACTGGCCACGTCCCTGGCCGCGGGCCTGCAAAACGCGGAGTTCCGCGTCCGCTCGGTCGACACCAAGCCGTACACCCGGCGCCCCACCGCGCCGTTCACCACGTCGACGCTGCAGCAGGAGGCCGGCCGCAAGCTGCGCTTCTCCTCCAAGAGCACCATGCAGGTAGCGCAGCGGCTGTACGAAAACGGCTACATCACCTATATGCGTACCGACTCGAACGCGCTGAGCAACGAGGCCATCACTGCCGCACGGCGCCAGGCCTCCGAACTGTACGGCCCCGAGTACGTTCCACAGTCGCCCCGGGTTTACAGCGGCAAGGCCGCGAACGCCCAGGAAGCGCACGAGGCCATCCGGCCCGCCGGCGACTCGTTCCGGACCCCGGCGCAGGTCGCCAAGCAGCTCTCCGGCGACGAGTTCCGCCTTTATGAGTTGATCTGGAAGCGCACCGTCGCCTCGCAGATGGCCGACGCCAAGGGCTCCACCGCAACCATCCGCCTTGGTGCCGTCACCGAGGGCGCCGCCGATCGCCGGGATGCCGAATTCTCCGCCTCCGGAACCGTCATCACCTTCCCGGGCTTCCTCGCAGCCTACGAAGAAGGCAAGGACGAAAGCCGCGGCGATGAGGACTCCGAGGAGGCCCGCCGGCTGCCGAACGTGGCGAAGGACGATGTCCTTACTGCCTCTGAGATTGCCGCCATCGGGCACGAAACCTCGCCGCCGCCGCGGTACACCGAAGCGTCCTTGACTGCGGAGCTGGAAAAGAAGGGTATCGGCCGCCCGTCGACCTATGCCTCCACGATCTCCACCATCCAGGACCGCGGTTACGTCCGGAAGCAGGGCTCCGCGCTGGTGCCGAGCTGGATTGCGTTCTCCGTGATCAGGCTGCTCGAACAGCATTTTCACGACTATGTGGACTACGACTTCACAGCCGACATGGAAGCGGACCTGGACAAAATCGCCAACGGTCAGGAGGCCGGCCCCGCCTGGCTCAAGCACTTCTACTTCGGTGCCGACGCCGCCCCGGGCCTGCTGAGCATCGTCAACAACCTGGGCGAAATTGACGCCCGGGAAATCAACTCCATCCCGATCACCGACGGCATCACGCTGCGCGTCGGCAAGTTCGGCCCGTATCTGGAAAGCTCGGTCCCCACCGTGGACCCGAAGACCGGCGAGGTCGTGGAGTCCGCCCGCGCGAACGTGCCAGAGGACCTGGCCCCGGATGAGCTCACCGCGGCCAAGGCGGTCGAGCTGATGGAGACCGCCGCACCGGAAGAACGCGTCCTCGGCGAGGACCCGCACACCGGCCACACCGTCGTGGCCAAGAACGGCCGGTACGGCGCCTACGTCACCGAGATCATCCCGGAAATGACCGAGGAGCAGCTCGCCAGCCAGCCGGTGGAGTACTACAAGAACGGCAAGCCGAAGCCGCCGAAGAAGCCGGTCAAGGCCAAGCCGCGCACCGGGTCGCTGTTCGCGTCCATGAGCGTGGACTCAGTAACCCTTGACGAGGCCTTGCAGCTGATGAGCCTCCCGCGGGTCCTCGGCCAGGACGCCGACGGCAACCCGATCACGGTGCAGAACGGCCGCTTCGGCCCGTACCTGAAGAAGGGCACGGATTCCCGCTCGATCGGGTCGGAAGAGGAAATCTTCACCATCACGCTGGAACAGGCGCTGGAGATCTACTCCCAGCCCAAGCAGCGCGGTGCCCGTGCGGCCGTCCCGCCGCTGGCCGAGTTCGGGCCGGACCCGGTCTCAGAGAAGAACATCGTGGTGAAGGAAGGCCGTTTCGGCCCGTACATCACCGACGGCGTCACGAACATCACCGTTCCGCGCAGCACCTCGATCGAGGAGCTGACCCGGGAACAGGCCGTTGAACTGCTCGCCGAGAAACGCGCCAGGGGACCGGTGAAGCGGACCACTACGCGCAAGGCACCGGCGCGCAAGGCCGCAGCCAAGAAGTAGGGGGTGCTGCCCGGCTCGCGGGTTCCGGCCGGGCTCGCTGTCTGCAAACGGCGACGGCGGACGGAACCCGCGAGCGGGCGCCCGCGAGCGGTTGTGCACATAAGCCGGCAGAGGGCTGCTGAAGAACCACGCTCAGGAGCGAGGCTGGCGGCATGGACTCAACACCGGGCCGCATGCTGCCAGAAGCTGGTGTCCTGTGGCGCACAGAGGAACTGCTCGACCGAGGCTTCTCCGCCCGCCAGATTCGGCAGCTGTCCGAGGCGGGAGCCGTCCTGCGGCTGCGCCGCGGGTGCTACGTCCGGGGCAGCTACTGGGCAACCCTTGGTAAGGACGCGGCCTCGCGATGCCGGATAGAAGCGTACGCCCACCGGACCTTGGCCAGTTCGACCGGGTCCTACGTGTTCAGCCACACCACGGCCGCCCGGCTGCACCGGCTCTTTTTGTGGCAGGTGGACAACACGATCCACCTCACGATGCCATTCCTTCCCTCATCCGGAAGCCACGCCCGCGACGTGAAAACGCACACCCGGTCGCTGGCGGCCGACGACATCGTGGAGGTGGAAGGCCACCGCGTCACCTCACTGGAGCGTTCCGCCGTCGACAGTTGCCTCATCTTGAACTATTCGCAGGGCCTGATCCTGATGGACCACGCCCTCCGCCTCGGTGCCGGCCGAAGGGCCCTTGAGTTGCAGTGCACGCGGCTCTGCGGAACATCCGGCGTGGCAACGCTGAGGAAGGTTCTGGCCCACGCGGATCCGCTCTCCGAGTCTCCTGGTGAAACGCTCGCCCGGGACTTCATCCGGCGGGTACGGCTGCCTGCACCAGTGTTGCAGTTTGAGGTCCGGAGCCGGCTCGGCACCAGCCGGCTTGATTTCGCCTGGCCGGAGCGGCGGGTGGCTCTGGAGTTCGACGGGCGGATCAAATACTTCGACTACGCACCGACTGCCGAGGTTATCTTCGCAGAGCGGCAACGGGAGAAAGCGCTGACTGAGCTGGGCTGGAGATTCCTTCGGATCGAGTGGCGGGACCTTTTCCGCGAGCGGGAGCTGAAAGCAAGGTTGATCAAGGCGCTGGAGCAATGAACCTCGGCCGGCTCGCGGGTTACGGGCCGGCTCGCTGTCTGCAAACAGCGACGGCGGACCGAACCCGCGAGCGGGCGGCCGGGCAGCGGTATAGGTTCCGGGAATTGCGCCCGGCCCGGGGACATGATCGAGTAGGAACATGACTGAACAGCCCGCACCGATGGATTCCCAGCCGCTCAACGACCTCGAAGAGAAGCTTTCCCGGGGGGAAGAACCGGACGCCAACCCGGTGGACGTCGTCTTGTCCTTCCTCAACAACGAGGTCTACATCATCAGCTCCGAGACGGTCGACGGCCCGGATTCCCAGGTTGAGCCGCTGGTGCTCGCGAACGCCGCCGGCAAGCCCGTCCTGGCTGTCTTTTCACATCCCAGCCGTGTCGCTGAGCAGTACCTCGCGGCGGCCCCTAACGTGCTGGGGACGCAGGGCGCGGCGATCCTCGGCAACCTTGGCGATGAACTCGGCATGGTGATCAACCCCGGCGCGGCCTTCGGCTTTGAGATCGACCCGGAGGGCGTGGCCAACATCCGCCGTGACTTCAAGCCCGCCGACGAGGATCCGAACACACCGCAGGGCGGCACCCAGGCCTAGCGCTCCCGACCGCTAAGTTCCGGTCCGTTCCGGATTCGCGCCCCGGCAGGCCTCCGCCCGCTGCGGCTCCGTTAGGCGGCCCGGGGAAGCGGAGGGAATAATGGGCCCTATGCGTCTAGGTGTCCTTGATATCGGCTCAAATACCGTCCACCTCCTCCTGGTGGACGCCCATCCCGGCGCGCGCCCTGTGCCGTTCGCCTCGCACAAACGGCCGCTGTCCCTGGTGCAGTTCCTCGACAGCGACGGGAGCATCAACGACGCCGGCCAGCACGAACTGATCGAATTCGTCCTGGAGGCGTGGGAGTTCGCCGCCAGGCACAAAGCCGAGGACCTGCTCGCGTTCTGCACCTCGGCCATCCGTGAGGCGACCAACGGCCCTGCCGTCCTGGCCCGGGTCAAACACGAGACCACCGTGACACTCCGGGAGCTGAGCGGCAGCGAGGAGGCCTCGATGACGTTCTTCGCGGTCCGCCGCTGGTACGGCTGGGGCGCGGGCCCCGTGCTGAACCTCGACATCGGCGGCGGTTCCTTCGAAATGGCCTACGGGGAGGACGAACTCCCGCAACTGGCGACATCGGTTCCGCTGGGAGCCAGCCGGCTTACCCGGGACTGGCTCCAGGAGGACCCGCCGTCGGCCCGAAGCGTCAAGGAGCTGCGGCGCTACATCCGGGCCACACTCAAACCGGTGGTACGGAACTTCGAGAGCCTCGGGAAGGCCAACCACGTGGCCGGGACTTCCAAGACCTTCCGGTCGCTGGCCCGGATCGCGGGAGCCGCGCCCAGCGGCGCCGGGCCCTACGTCCGGCGGGAACTGCACGCCACGGACCTGGGGTTGTGGGCCCAGCGCATCTCGGCGATGGAGGTGGAGGACCGGCTCAACCTTCCCGGTGTTTCCGAGGCCCGCGCCCCCCAGCTGCTGGCCGGGGCGCTGGTGGCCGAGGCTGCTCTTGAGATGTTCGAATTTCCCAGCCTGGAGATCTGCCCGTGGGCGCTCCGAGAGGGCCTGATCCTCCGCCGCCTTGACCAGCTTGTCTCCGAGGGGCCGCTGCAGCCCGCACCCCACGTCACCGCCGCCCGCCAGGCGGAAGCTTCGCCGCCCGGTGGGGCGCACGGGGCAGAGGAAGCGGTCGTGAGCTAAAGGGTGTCGATCCCGGCGTGCGCCGTTCGTCTAGAAGGTGAGAGGCCGGTAAAGGATCGGCCCGATCGTCAAGGAGGACAGCACCATGGCACAGTACCTGCTCAGCATCTACCAACCTGTCGGCCCGGCCCCGGCCCCGGAGGTCCTGGAACCGATCATGCGGGACCTTGAGGCGCTCAACCGCGACATGAAGGCGGCTGGGGCCTGGGTGTTCACCGCCGGCCTTCATCCGACCGACACTGCCACCGTGGTCCGGCAGCAGGGTACCGACGTTCTCGTCACGGACGGCCCCTTCGCCGAAGCGAAGGAGCACCTCGGAGGCTTCACTGTCATCGACGCGCCGGACCTTGACGCTGCGCTGGGCTGGGCAGAACGGCTCGCGCGGGCCACCACGCTTCCCATCGAAATTCGGCCCCTCCAGCACTAGGCGCCACCGGACATGGACCGCGAAGCCGCCGCAGCCCGGCCGCCGGAGCCCTCCGGGTCTTCCGCCGAAGGCCGCGGGGCCTCCGCGGCCGCGCCGCCGGAGCCGGAGATTGGGCGGGTCTTCCGGCATGAGTACGGGCGCGCAGTCGCCGTCCTGACCCGCGTCCTCGGCGACATCGACGCCGCCGAGGACGCTGTCCAAGACGCTTTCACCCAGGCTGTCGCGCGCTGGCCGGCTACGGGTCTGCCGCCCAATCCGGCAGCCTGGATCCTCACCACAGCGCGAAACCGGGCGATTGACCGGGTGCGCCGGGAGTCCCAGCGCGCGGACAAGCAGCACAAGGCATGGCGGCTGCAGGACGCCGGCTCCCCGGCAACAGCGACGCCGGAGGAACACGTTCTTGCCGCTATCTCCAAGGAGGGAACCGTGGACGATGACCGGCTGCGCCTGATCTTCACCTGCTGCCACCCGGCGTTGGCCCTCGAGGCGCGGGTGGCGCTGACGCTGCGGCTGCTGGGCGGACTGACGACGGCGGAAATCGCGCGGGCATTCCTCGTTCCGGACGCCACGATGGCCCAGCGGCTGGTCCGGGCGAAAGCCAAAATCCGCGACGCCCGGATCCCGTACCGGGTTCCGACGGGCGCAGACCTCCCGGACCGCCTGCCAGCGGTGCTCGCAGTGGTCTACCTGATCTTCAACCAGGGCTACGGTTCGAATCCCGGCGGTGAGGCGCCTGCCGGGGACCTCTGCAGCGAAGCGATCCGGCTTGGACGGCTGCTGGCGGCCCTGATGCCCGACGAACCAGAGGTAACAGGCCTGCTGGCCCTGATGCTGCTCACCGAGTCACGGCGTGAAGCGCGCGGAGCCGGCGGCGGACCGGTGCTGCTCGCGGAACAGGACCGCAGCCGCTGGGACGCCGGCATGGTGACTGAAGGCCAGGAGCTGGTGCACCGATGCCTGCGCCGGAACCAACCCGGTCCCTACCAGTTGCAGGCTGCAATTAATGCCGTGCACAGCGACGCGCCCGAGGCAGCAGCAACCGACTGGGGACAGATCCTGCGGCTCTACGACCAGCTGCTCGGGATAGCGCCCGGTCCGGTGGTGGCCCTGAACCGGGCGGTGGCGCTCGCCGAAGTGGAGGGCCCGGCCGCCGGACTCCGCGCCGTCGACACGCTGCCGCTCGAAAACTACTATCTGTTCCACGCCGTCCGTGCCGACTTCCTGGTCCGGCTCGGCCGCCGCGGCGACGCCGCAGCTGCCTATGAGGCTGCCTTGGGTCTGGCCGTCAGCGCATCGGACCGGACATTCCTGGCCGCCCGCCTAGCTGGCCACCCGCGGGGACCCGGGCGTGCAAGCCGCGGACCAAGGCACCTGAGCCCGAAGGGACAAAGCGGGTTAACGGCGAAGGCACCGGCCGTCCGTTGCGGGAAAATGGGGGAAACCCGCGCAGACGACCGGTGCCGGGCAGGCATCCGCATGCCTGCTTCATCACTCGCACCCTCAATGAGGTAGTACCTACGCTAGTCATCGAGGTTGGGAGCAACCTGCGCTGAACATGTGAGCTGGCTGTGAATCGCAACGGACTGCAATGATGGGAACATGAGCAACCGAATCGCATTCCTGGGCTGTGGGTCGATGAACGAGGCAATTCTGGGCGGCATGATCGCCGGCGGGACGGAGCCGGCGGACATCGTCGCTACCGTCCGGCGGGCCGAGCGGGCCGCGGAACTGGCCGAACGCCACCATGGCATCACCGCGATTGCCGGTGAGGAGGAGCCGGAAAACAACGTGCAGGCCGCCACCGGCGCCGCCGTCGTGATCCTCGGCGTCAAACCTGTCGGGATCGCCGACCTGGCCCGCGAAATCAGCGGGGCCCTTTCGCCGGACACCATCGTCGTCAGCGTCGCCGCGGCAGTGTCGCTGGAGCAGCTGGAAGGGGCGCTTCCGGCCGGGCAGCCGGTGATCCGCTCCATGCCAAACACCCCCGCCAAACTGGGCCGCGGCGTCGTGTCCGTCTCCGCCGGAAAGCACTGCTCGGCTGAACAGCTGCAACAGGCCAAAGACATCTTCGCTGCCGTGGGCACCGTCGTCGAGATCCCCGAAGAACAGGTGGACGCCCTGTCGGCGATCAGCGGTTCCGGCCCCGCGTACGTCTTTTACCTGGCCGAGGCGATGGCGTCGGCCGGCGTGGAGCTGGGCCTCGACCCCGAGCTTTCCCTGCTGCTCGCGCGGGAGACCGTCGCCGGCGCCGGGCTCATGCTCGCCGAGCCGGGAGCCGATCCGGCAGCGTTGCGCAAGGCGGTTACCAGCCCCAACGGCACCACCGAACGGGCGCTCGCCACCTTCGACGAACGCAGCCTTCCCGCGATCCTTGCGGCGGGCGCGCGCTCCGCGGCCGAACGCGCCGCGGAAATCACCAAGCAACTCGGCTAGCCGGACGCCGGAAGCCACGACGCCGCCATAACCCGGTGGCAGGATAGGACCCATGGAACTGCACATCACAGGGGACCCCGCGGCGGACAGGCTTCTGAGCGAGGATGCCTTTGCCCTGCTCACCGGCATGCTGCTGGACCAGCAGGTGACCATGGAATCGGCCTTCGCCGGTCCGGAAAAGATCCGCGCGCGCATCGGATCCCTGGAGCCGGCCGCGATTGCCGATTACGATCCGCAGGATTTCGTCGAAATGTTTAAGGAGCGCCCCGCCGTCCACCGGTTCCCCGGATCCATGGCCGGCCGCGTCCAGACCCTTGCGGAAACGGTACGCAGTGACTGGAACGGTGATGCCACTGCGATCTGGACGAAGGGCGGCCCTGACGGGCAGGAGGTGCTGCGCCGGCTTAAGGCGCTACCGGGATTCGGCGAGCAAAAGGCGAAGATTTTCCTGGCCCTGCTCGGAAAGCAGTGCGGTCTCACGGCCGAAGGCTGGCGTGAGGCCGCGGGCCACTATGGCGAGGAGAACGCCTTCCTGTCCGTGGCCGACATCGTGGACCCGGAGTCGCTGGCAAAGGTGCGGGCCAGCAAGCAAGCGGCCAAGGCCGCCGCAAAAGCGGCCAAGACCGCGGACTGATTCGTGGACGCCCCTGCACCCCGTGCTGGGGCGCTAATCCTCGCGGTGCCCGCAGGTAGGCCCTAAGGCCGCGCGGCGAACCGTTCCAGCAGGTCAACGTGGCCGGAGACGATGAGCATGTCCCGCGCGGACACCTTCGTTTCCGGGCGGGCGTAGGTGAAGTCCTCACCGGGGGACTTGACGCCGACAATCGTGACGCCGTATTTCGAGCGCACCTTGGATTCGTCGAGGGTGAAGCCCACAGTCTCGCGCGGCGGGTACATCTTCACGATCGCGAAGTCGTCGTCGAACTCGATGAAATCCAGCATGCGCCCGGAAACGAGGTGCGCGGCCCGGACACCGGCGTCGGCCTCAGGGTAAATGACGTGGTTGGCGCCGATCCGGGTCAGGATCTTGCCGTGCGAGGGGGTGATCGCCTTGACCCAGAGGTGTTCGATGCCGAGGTCCACCAGGTTCACGGTGATCAGGACCGAGGACTCGATGGAGGTTCCGACCCCGACGACGGCGGAGCTGAACTCCTGCGCGCCGAGCTGGCGCAGGGCGTCGATGTTGGTCGCGTCGGCCTCGACCACGTGGGTGAGTACACCGGCCCACTTCTGCACGAGGTTCCGGTCGCGTTCGATCGCCAGCACCTCGCGGCCCTGCTTGACCAGCTGTTCGGCGGTGGACGCGCCGAAGCGGCCCAGCCCGATCACCAGCACGGGCGCGTTGTGGGCGGGACGGTTGACGGCGCCTGAGGAACTAGCCAATGATCGGTCTCTCTTCCGGGTAGTGGTACAGCTGGCTGCGCTGGCGCAAGGCCAGCCCAGCGGCGAGGGTGACGGTGCCGACGCGGCCGGCAAACATCAATGCGGTGAGCACGTAGACCCCGTCGGGGGGCAGTTCCGCGGCCAGGTTGGTGCTCAGGCCCACCGTGGCGAAGGCGGAAATTGTCTCGAACAGCACCCGGTCCAGCGACGCTCCGCTGATCTGCAGCAGGAGCAGGGCCGACACCGCGACCAGCGTGGCCCCGGCGACGATGACGGAGATGGCCACCCGCATGGTTCCCTGCGGGATGGTGCGGCCGTAGATCTTGACGTCCGCGTCGCCGCGGGCTTCGGCGATGATAGCCAGGAACATCACCGCGATTGTGGTGACCTTGATGCCGCCGGCGGTCGACGCGGAGCCGCCGCCGGCGAACATCAACGCATCCGTGAGCAGCATGGTGGTGGAGTCCATGTGGTTCTGATCCACCAGGTTAAAGCCGCCCGAGCGGGTCATGACCGAAGCGAAGAGCGAGTGCGTGATTTTATCACCCAGGCTCATGCCGCCGATGGTACGCAGGTTGTCCCATTCCATCAGTCCCCAGAGCACCGCGCCGGCGGCCAGCAGGATCAATGAGACCTGGATGGTCAGCTTGGTGTGCAGGTTCCACTTTCGCCAGTTCAGCCCGTTTTGCTGCAGCACCATCACCACGGGGAAGCCCAGGCTGCCGAGGAAGACCCCTAGCATCAGCGGGATGAGGATCCACAGGTCGGTCTCGTAGGGGACGATGCCGTCCGAGTGCGGTGTGAAACCGGCGTTGTTGAACGAGGAGATCGCATAGAACACACCGTGCCAGACTGACTGGCCAACGCTTTCGCCCAGCGTCAGGAACCGCGGAATCATCACCAGGGCGAGGACCGCTTCGATCACCACGGAGGTGACGATGACGATCCGCAACAGAGCGCCGACCTCGCCGAGACGGCCGGCGTTGTTCATCGCCTCCTGAGCGATGAGTTTGCCGCGGACGCCGAGCTTCTTGCTCACCATCAGCGCCAGCAGCGAGGCCAGGGTCAGCGTGCCGAGCCCGCCGACAAAGATGCCGACCAAGATAACGAGTTGGCCGAAAAAGGACCAGTGCACCGCGGTGGACACGACAGTCAGCCCGGTCACGCACACGGCAGACACGGCGGTGAAGAGGGCCTGGTGCAGCGGCGTCACCTGCCCCGTGGCGGAGGACATCGGCAGCGACAGCAGGCCGGTAAAGATGAGGACCACGACGGCGAAGGCTGAGAGGGCGAGCCGCGCCGGGGAGGTGTTGGCGATGTTGTCGATGAAGTCACGCAGCCGGGTGAGGATCCACAGGCCCTCGCGCTCCGGCTGGCCGGGGTGCCAGCTGGCCGGGCTCGGTGACCTCGACTGGCTTTGCGTCATGGGTGACTTGTCCTCGGTTGAAACGGTGTCCTTCAGTAGTAAACCACTATATTCCGCGCAAGGACGGGGGAGAGGGCGTGCACTCCGGTAGCCTGTGACTGATGACCTTCCTGCCCGGACTCGTTCAAACCGCACTCCCGACGACGGTGGTGTGGGATCCGGCCATGACGGCGTACAACTTTGGCCACAGCCACCCGATGGCGCCGGAGCGGATGGAACTTACTGTCCGCCTGGCGGGGAGCCTGGGTCTGCTGGACCTGGACCACGTCACGGTGTCCGCCCCCTTGCTGGCTTCGGACGAGGAACTGGGCAGCGTGCACAGCGCGGAATACATCGCCGCCGTCCGCCGCGTCAGCGCCGCTCCGGATGCCCCGGACCTGGAACGCGGCCTCGGCACCGAAGACGACCCTGCCTTCGCCGGCATGCATGAGGCCAGCGCCCGGCTGGCGGGTGGTTCGCTGCTGGCGGCGGCAACGGTCCTCGACGGCAGCGCGGTCCGCGCCGTGAACTTCGGCGGCGGCATGCATCACGCCTCCCGGGAACGGGCCAGCGGCTTCTGCATCTATAACGACGCCGCGCTCGCGATCCAGCGGCTGCTCGACGGCGGCGTGCAGCGGGTGGCCTACATCGACGTCGACGCCCACCATGGCGACGGGACGCAGAGCATCTTCTGGAACGACCCGCGGGTGCTGACCATTTCCCTGCACGAGACCGGCCTGACCCTGTTCCCCGGTACGGGCTTCGCCAACGAAATTGGCGGCCCCGACGCCCTGGGCACTGCCGTCAACGTGGCACTCCCGCCCGGCACCGGCGACGCCGGCTGGCTGCGGGCCTTCCACGCCGTCGTTCCGCAGCTGGTGGGCGCCTTCGAACCGGAGGTCATCGTCAGCCAGCACGGTTGCGACTCCCACCGCCTTGACCCGCTCACCCACCTGAACATCAGCGTGGACGGCCAGCGCGAGGCGGCCACCGCGATTGGCAACCTCGCGGCCCGCTACTGCGAGAACCGCTGGATTTCCACCGGCGGCGGCGGGTACAACGTGATCACGGTGGTCCCGCGGTCCTGGAGCCACCTGATCGCGATCGCCGCCGGCCGCCCGGTTCCGCTGCGCACCCGGGTGCCGGACGACTGGCGGCAGTACGTGCATGAGAAGTACGGGGCGAAATACGGTGTGGAACCGCCCTTGGTGATGGGGGACGACGTTGACCTTTGGTGGCGGTCCTGGGAGGTCGGTTTCGACCCGAACGACGACGTCGACCGCACCGTGATGGCCACCCGTAAGGAGATCTTTCCGCTCTACGGGCTGGATCCCTGGTTCGATTGAGAGGCCGCTGGGGTGCGCGCCAGGTGGGGGCAGTGGCAGCCGCAATTAGTGGATGCCATCCGGCGTATATGTCGCTAGGGTGGAGGGCATGGTGACAGACGACGTATTTGCCGTCATTGCAGAGGCGACCCGGCGCGACATTCTGGTGTCCCTCCGCGACGGGGACAAGGCGGTGGGGGAGCTGGTCCAGGAGCTGGAAGCGAGTCAGCCCACCATCTCCAAGCACCTCAAGGTGCTGCGTGAAGCGGACTTGGTCAGCATGCGCGCCCAGGGCCAGAAGCGCTACTACGCCCTGAACCGTACGCCGCTGGCCGGCGTCGCAAGCTGGCTCGAGACGTTCGACGTCGGCCGCGCCGCCGAAGCGTCACCGCCGGCAGCCCCGGCACCCGCCCCGGCTGCTGCTGCACAGCCGGGCCCGCTCGCCGCGGCGGCTTCCCCTGCTTCCGGTGCCCTCCCAACTGCTGCCCCGGGAGCACCGATTGCCCCGTCCCGGACCGCCCCGGACCGTCCGGCACCCGGCGTGCTCAGCCCGGCCGTCGCCCTTCCCGTCGGCACCGCAGCCGAGGACAAGCGGCCGCAGCAGATCGGCCGCACAGTGGGCCGTGCCGCCACCCGCGCCGCGGACCTGCTGGCCAACCTGCCCAAGTTCGGGCGCAAGAAGTAACCCAACCACCTCGGCTTGGAGGTCATTTCTGCCGCGCGATACAACCTTCGGTGCGTGTCAGGTTGTTCTCACATGGCGGGCTTTTAGGCTCTGAAGTGGGAAAACCCCGGGAGCCGGTGCGACGATGTAGAAACGTAGTCGCACCCGATACCGGGTTCCACATGGAGGAGTTGCAATGGACGCACGGCTCGAAGGTATCCGCGACACTGTCCTGGCCCGGAACCCCGGTGAAGAGGAATTCCACCAGGCAGTTACCGAGGTCTTCGAAAGCCTGGGACCCGTGCACGACCGCCACCCGGAATTCCTTGAGGGCGCCGTCCTGGAAAGGCTCTGCGAACCGGAACGGCAGATAATTTTCCGGGTTCCCTGGATGGACGACGCCGGCCGGGTGCAGATCAACCGCGGTTTCCGGGTGGAGTTCAACTCGGCGCTGGGGCCCTTTAAGGGCGGCCTGCGGTTCCACCCGTCGGTGAACCTGGGCATCGTGAAGTTCCTTGGCTTCGAGCAGATCTTCAAAAATGCGCTCACCGGCATGCCGATCGGCGGCGGCAAGGGCGGCTCGGACTTCGACCCCCGCGGACGCTCGGATGCCGAGGTCATGCGCTTCTGCCAGTCCTTCATGACGGAGCTGTACCGGCATATCGGCGAGTACACCGACGTGCCGGCGGGGGACATCGGCGTCGGCGGCCGCGAAATCGGCTACCTTTTCGGACAGTACAAGCGGATCACCAACCGCTATGAATCGGGGGTCCTCACCGGCAAGGGCATTTCCTGGGGCGGTTCACTGGTGCGGCCGGAGGCCACGGGCTACGGCACCGTGATTTTCACCGAGGAGATGCTGAAGACCCGCGGGCAGTCCTTCGACGGCCAGCGGGTAGTGGTCTCCGGATCCGGGAATGTCGCCATCTATGCGATCGCCAAGGCGCAAGCACTCGGCGCGAGAGTCGTGGCGTGCTCCGATTCGGCCGGCTACATCGTGGACGAGGCGGGAATCGACCTTGAGCTGCTCCGCCAGATCAAAGAGGTGGAGCGCGGCCGGCTCAAGGAGTATGAGGCACGCCGCTCCGGCGTGGCCTACGTCGAGGGTGGCTCTGTCTGGGACGTAGAGGCGACGGTCGCGCTGCCGTGTGCGACGCAGAACGAGCTCGACGGCGATGCTGCAGAGCGGCTGGTCGGCAACGGGCTCGTGGCCGTGGGGGAAGGCGCCAACATGCCCTCCACCCGGGAGGCGGTCGCGGTGTTTCAGGCGGCCGGCGTCCTCTTCGGGCCGGGCAAGGCCGCCAACGCCGGCGGCGTCGCCACCTCTGCGCTGGAAATGCAGCAGAACGCCAGCCGTGACTCCTGGTCCTTCGCGCACACGGAAGAACGGCTCACCGAGATCATGGTCGGAATCCATGACAACTGTGCGGCCACCGCGGCGGAGTACGGAGACCCGGGGAACTACGTGCTGGGCGCGAACATCGGCGGCTTCGTGAAGGTGGCGGACGCGATGCTCGCCCAGGGCCTCATCTAGGGGCGCCATCATGCCCCCGCCGCGGGTTCCCCACGCCGAGTGGGCAGTTCGCGGCAATGTTTCCGGCGAACACTGCCGCAGCTGCGCACTCGGGGACCGCGGGGGTCAGTGCCCGAGCAGCCGGACGTGGTCCGGGTTGAGTTCCGAGATCCGGCTGACGCCCAGCAGCGCCATGGTGCGGCGCATGTCAGCTGCCAGGATCTCGATGGCCCGGTCGACCCCGGCCCGGCCGCCGGCCATGAGCCCGTACAGGTACGCGCGGCCGATCAGGGTGAAGTCCGCCCCCAGGGCCAGGGCCGCGATGATGTCCGCGCCGCTCATGATGCCGGTGTCGAGGATGACGGCCGCGTCGCTGTGGTCGGCTTTGAGTGCCGCGGATACTTCCGGGAGCAGGTGGAATGGAATGGGCGCCCGGTCCAGCTGGCGGCCGCCGTGGTTGGACAGCACCACGCCGTCGGCTCCGTGATCCGCGACCTTGCGTGCGTCATCGACGGTCTGGATGCCCTTCACCACGAGGTTGCCCTTCCACGTCTCGCGCAGCCAGTCGAGGTCCTCGAAGGTCAGGGTCGGGTCGAACATCGAGTTGATCAGGTCGGCCACGGTTCCGGTATAGCGCGAAAGCGACGCGAAGGTCAGCGGTTCGTGGGTGAGGAAGTTGAACCACCAGGCCGGCCGGTACGACGCGTCCAGCACGGTCTTCAGGGTCAGCGCCGGCGGGATGGTCATGCCGTTGCGGACGTCCCGGAGGCGGGCGCCGGCGACGGCGGTGTCCACCGTGACCATGAGGGTGTCGTTGCCGGCCTTCGCCGCGCGTTCGATCAGTTCAAGGGAGCGGTCCCGGTCGGTCCAAAGGTAGAGCTGGAACCAGTTCCGGCCCTCCGGTGCGGCGGCGGCGACGTCTTCGATGGAGGCGGTGCCCATGGTGGACAGCGTGTAGGGGATGCCGGCCGCCGCCGCGGCACCGGAACCGGCGTATTCACCCTCGGACTGCATCATCCGGGTGAAGCCGGTCGGTGCGATGCCAAAGGGCAGGCGGGCGGTTTTACCGAGGATTTCGACGCCGAGGTCCACGGCGGAGACGTCGCGCAGGATGCCGGGGCGGAACTCGATGTCCTGGAATGCCTGCCGTGCCCGGCGCAGGGTGATCTCTGCCTCCGCGGCTCCGTCGGTGTAATCGAACGGCGCCTTGGGCGTGCGCCGCTTGGCCATGTCCCGAAGATCCCAGATGGTGCTGGCGCGGCGCAGTCTGGCGTCCCGGCTGAACTCCGGCTTCTTGAACTGCATCAACGGCGCGAGATCGGCGTATTTGGGTACGCGGCGGCGGAGGGCGGCAGGCACGGGGCCGCTCCGGTCGGTGTCCGGCGCTGTCCCGGCGCGGCCGCCGGTTGCCGCCGCGGTGTCCTCCGGCGTCGTCGGAGCCTCGGGGTTTCCGGGATCGATGGTCTGCGTCATTGCTGCCTCCGGCATGTCTCATCTCGCACTCTTGTGGTCCAACCACACTGTAGAGCCGCGCTCCTACCGCATCAACTACCGCGCACCAGGTGGATTGTTACGCGGCCGCTTTGTTTTCGGACCTGCTGGCGGGCTATGGTCAGGGACATGACAAACCGTTGGTATGCGTATTTTTCGTTGGCTCTGGAGGGGCCCGCGTCTAACTGACACGCATCCAACACACCTTCAGAGCCAACAGGGCAGAGATCATTCTCTGCCCTTCGCCATTTCTCCGGCGGGTTCTGATCAGGGCCCGCTCCGCATCCCGGAACAGGACCCACGATGAGCATCGAAGCAGCCCCCGAGCGCCAGCACTCCACCTCCAACCTGCGGATCAGTGAATTCACCGCGCTGCCCACCCCTGAGGACATGATCGCGGAGCTTCCGCTGGATGCCCGGGGCTCCGACGTCGTCGGCCGCGGCCGGGACGAGGTCCGCGCCATCATGGACGGGCTTGATGACCGGCTTCTCGTGATCGTCGGCCCCTGCTCCATCCACGATCCCAAGGCGGGACTCGAATACGCCCGCCGGTTGGTCAGCCAGGCCGAGAAACACCGTGAAGACCTGCTCATCGTCATGCGCACCTACTTCGAGAAGCCGCGCACCACGGTCGGATGGAAAGGCCTGATCAACGACCCGAGGCTCGACGGCAGCCACGACATCGCCGCCGGTCTGCGCGCGGCGCGCCAGTTCCTGCGGCAGGTCACCGCGCTGGGTCTGCCCACCGCCACCGAGTTCCTGGAACCGATCAGTCCGCAATACATGGCTGACCTCGTTGCCTGGGGCGCCATCGGCGCGCGCACCACTGAAAGCCAGATCCACCGCCAGCTCGCCTCCGGGCTCTCCATGCCGATCGGCTTCAAGAACGGGACCGACGGAGGCCTGCAGGTGGCGCTTGATGCCTGCAGTGCGGCCGGGGCTGCGCAGGCGTTCCTGGGGATCGACGGCGGCGGGCGGGCCGCGCTGGTGAGCACCGCCGGTAATCCGGATACCCACGTAATCCTGCGTGGCGGAAGCCAGGGGCCTAACTTCGCCGCGGCGGATGTCGAAGCCGCCTCGGCCCGGCTCGCTGCCGGGCAGCTGAATCCGCGCCTGATCGTTGACGCGAGCCATGCCAACAGCGGCAAGAACCACCACCGGCAGGCGGAAGTTGCACTTGAGATCGGCGCGCAGCTGGAGAACGGCGGAGCGTCCGCCTCCGCCATTGCCGGCGTCATGCTGGAAAGCTTCCTGGTGGGCGGGGCGCAGTCGCTCGACGTCGCCGACCACGCTGCCGGAGTCGATGACCTGACGTACGGCCAGAGCGTCACCGATGCCTGCATGGACTGGGAGGTGACGTCCTCGCTCCTGGGCCAGCTGGCAGCTTCGGTGCGAGCCCGCCGGGCCCGGGGCTGACCTGCGCGCTGGCCGGCGGACGGTGGCGAAATCCTTGGGAAATCTTGAGCGTATTCCTGCGGAAACCTTTCACATTGGCACCACTAACCTCTAGAGTATCTAGCACATGGTTTGTTTGATGGCTCAGCATCGGCACACCGCCATGTCGATCAGACGGGGCAGCCGTTCGCTTGAGCAAAGGAATAAGGGAAATGTCTTCGGAGGCCAACTTTTCCAACGCGCGCTTCCTCACCGTGGCTGAGGTCGCGGAGGTCATGCGCGTATCTAAAATGACCGTGTATCGCCTGGTGCACTCCGGCGAAATGCCGGCGGTGCGTTTCGGCCGCTCCTACCGTGTTCCGGAAAGCGCCGTCGAGCAGTACCTCAAGGGCGCTGTCGTCGACGGTCGTTCCGAGACGGGCTGAGCCGTCCGGCGTACACCGGGTGAGCAGCAGATCCCCGGAGTCCCGCGGTCATGGTGTGCCCCCGAGAGGCGGTACCCTGTTAAGGAACGTTTTACGTCATTGTAAGAACCTGCCAGTTGTTCAGTCTGCAGCGTAGCCCGCGGACACTTCCCAACGGGCAGGTACTGCATCTAGCCGGTAAGGAACTTTCGTGGGTTCAGTTATTAAGAAGCGTCGCAAGCGTATGGCCAAGAAGAAGCACCGCAAGCTGCTTCGCAAGACGCGCCACCAGCGTCGCAACAAGAAGTAGAGATACTTCGCAAACGTCAATGCCCGTCGCCTTTCGGCGGCGGGCATTTTCTTTGCGCCGGATCCGGCAAAGTGCTGCCCTTTCGGATGGGGGCGTCCCGGACCGGGGTTCCCCGTACCGGGGTGTGTGCTTCTATAGGGTGGGGCCG
The DNA here is from genome assembly GCF_030816855.1 of Arthrobacter sp. B3I4. Taxonomy (NCBI): domain Bacteria; kingdom Bacillati; phylum Actinomycetota; class Actinomycetes; order Micrococcales; family Micrococcaceae; genus Arthrobacter; species Arthrobacter sp. B3I4. Next base: position 1,341,628 of record NZ_JAUSYK010000001.1, read on the forward strand.
CGGAAGCGGGAGAAGCCGCGCCAGAGACCGTAGACCGCCCCGCCGACGGTCGCAGCCTTGAGCCCCAGGGTCGCGGCCCTGCGGCCGGAGCGGAAGTCGTAAACCGGCCAGTTGCGGTCGCGGGCGTGGCGCCGCAACCGGGCATCGGGGTTGATTGCTACCGGGTGCCCGACCATGCTGAGCAGCGGGATGTCGTTGTGCGAGTCGCTGTACGCCCAGCACCGGCTCAGGTCCAGGCCTTCCCGCTCGGCGACGAGCCGCACTGCCACGGCCTTGGCCGGCCCGTGCAGGATTTCTCCCACCAGCCGTCCGGTGTAGGAGCCCTCGTGGATTTCACCCACTGTTCCGAGCGCACCGGTAAGGCCCAGCCGGGTGGAGATCACCGTGGCGACCTCGATCGGCGTGGCCGTGACGAGCCAGACCGGGCGGTCCATCCGCAAGTGCTGCTCGGCCAACGCCTTGGTCCCGGGCCAGATCCGGGACTCGATCATTTCGTCGTAGACCTCTTCGCCCAGGGCCTCGATGTCCTCGACGGTGAAGCCTGAGGCCAGGCTCAAGGCGGTGTCGCGGACGGCGTGGACGTCGTCGATGTTCTCACCGCGGCAGACGAACATCAGCTGCTTCCAGGCGAAGCCGGCTGCCTGGGGGATAGTGAACGCGCCGCGCTGGTGCATTTTCCGCGCGACATGGAACAGGCTGGCGCCCCTCATGAGGGTGTTGTCGACGTCGAAGAAGGCTGCTTCGCCGTGCTGCGGCGATGCAGCCGGCCGCGTGGCCACAGCGACGATCTTCTCCTCGGGCATGCCATGAGTCTAGTCAATGTCGGGGATCTCGGCGCGCAGTCCTGCCCCGCCGCACCGGAGCGAAAGGCGGGCCCGGACCGCGTCGACGCCGGGCCGCACTCCGGGCTACCGTGGTTGCATGCTCGAACCCGCTCGCCGTCCCGAGGTAGTCCTCATCACCAAAGCTGACTGCCACCTGTGTGCCGACGCGCGCGACGCCGTCGGACGCGTCACCGCTGCCTTCGGACTCGGGTGGTCCGAGCAGTCGATTGAAGACGACGACGGCCTGCGCGAGCGTTACGCGGAGGAGATTCCGGTGTTGCTGGTCGATGGCGTCCAGCGCGACTTTTGGCGGATCGATGAGGCACGGCTAACCCGAACCCTGCGGGGGCTCCTCGGCCAGCCGGACTGAGTGCGGCGCGCAGCCGCGGTGATCCGGGGCAGCTGCGGCTCGCCGGCTGCCGCTTTGTTGCCTGAACTTCAGTGGCCCTAGAGTGGGACCACAACGCGACGCAATGGAGCAGATAGTGACTTCGCTGGATTCTTCACCTGACGCCCTGCCGGGGGCGGCCGGCGCTGCCGCCAAACAGATCCCGCCAGCGGCCGTGGCCCGGCTGACGCTTTATCTGCGCGCCCTGACCACTTTGTTGGCGGAGGGGGTGGACCGGGTTTCCTCCGAATCCCTCGCCGAGGCGTCCGGCGTCAGCTCCTCCACCCTCCGCAAGGACCTCTCCTACGTCGGTTCCTATGGAACCAGGGGCGTCGGCTATGAAGTGCAGTACCTGAACCGACACATTGCCGCAGCCCTGGGCCTCACCCGCGACTGGAAGGTGGCGATTGTCGGCGCGGGAAACTTGGGAAAAGCGCTCGCGCGTTACGGCGGTTTCGAGTCGCGCGGCTTTGACATCGTGGCCATTCTCGACGCCGACCAGATGGTGGTGGGCAGCGAGGTGGGATGGCTGCGGGTCAGTGATGCCGCGGACCTTGAGGCGGTGCTGCACCGTACCCGCACCAATATGGTGGTGCTGGCCCTGCCGGCAGCTGCGGCGCAGGGCGTCTGCGACAGGGTGGTCGCGGCTGGGGTGCGGAGCATCCTTAGTTTCGCCCCGGTCATGCTGCAGGTGCCGTCCGATGTCAATCTCCGCAAGGTTGACATGGCCACCGAGCTGCAGATCCTGGCCTATCACGCGCAAAGGGCGCAGGACCCGGACGACGCCGACTAGCTTCAGTCGGCCGTTCCGGCTCCCGCGCCCTGCGCGGAGGCCCTTGTGATTACCGGCCGTAGGGGTTCTGTGCGTACGGGTTGGCGAACGGCTGCTTCCGGAAATAAGGCGCCACCGTCGGCAGGTAGGTGATAACGATGCCGGCGATGCCGAGGAGGACTGCCAAAGTGCCAAGGCTGAACGGGAAGAGGCTGAAGATGGAAAGGACGGCGAAGACCGTTCCCAGAATCCGGGCCCAGTTTTTGCCTTTACGCACGTTCAGCGCAACCAGTGCGTAGAGTCCGGCACTGATGACGGCGAAGGCGATAATGCTGCCGATGATCGCACCCTTGATGTCTTCGAAGCTGATGCTGGCACCGCTGGCGGTCATTTGCTGTTCGACCATGTCGCGCATAGCGGGAGTGTCTACGGTCCCGATTGCCAGCAAGAGGGAGACAATCCACACTGCACCCGACGCGACGAGCAACCAGAAAGCCGTGTTGAGCAGCTTCGGCATGCCGGATGAAGCCTCCGGCTGTCCTGAAGGGTACTGCGCGTAGGGGGAGGGGCCTTGGCCGTACTGGTTCTGCCCGTACACCGGCGGTTGCTGGCCGTATTGGTTCTGACCGTAGACCGGCGACTGCTGGCCGTACTGGGGAGCGTTCTGTCCGTAACCCGGCGACTGCTGGCCGTACTGGGGAGCGTTCTGTCCGTAACCCGGCGACTGCTGGCCGTACTGGGGAGCGTTCTGCCCGTAACCCGGCGACTGCTGGCCGTACTGGGGAGCGTTCTGCCCGTAACCCGGCGACTGCTGGCCGTACTGGGGAGCGTTCTGCCCATACTGGGGAGTGTTTTCACCGTACTGCGGAGCCTGCTTGCCCGACTCGGGTCCGTCCGGGTCGGAAGGCTCGACTGGCGGGTTACTCATGGCGGTCCTTTGGGTTGGATGACGGGATGGAACTACCGGGACCAGTTTTCCTAACCCTGCCCCCAGCGTGGTTAATCTCCACCGTACCCCGGCCCCGCGACGGTTTGGGGTATTCCGCCGGCGTATTCTCGGCATCACATCCCATACGCCGGTGAGGCTCGGCTGTGCCCCCTAGGCAGAGTCGGCAGGAAGTGCTGCCGCACGGCGGCGGCACTGGGTCAGCGACTAGAACCGGCGCTTAGCGGCGTCGAACCATGATTGTGCACTGGGCAGCCACATGAGCACGGTCGCGGCCAGACTAAGCACAAAACCGGGCCAGCTCCCGCCGCCCGCGAAGCCCGTGCCGAGGGCGGCGATCAGCAGGCTCACCCCGGCGGCGATGGTCAGGGCGAACCGGGCCCATTCCCAGCCCTCCTTCATCTTCATGGCGAGGATGATCTGGGCGGCGGCCAGGGCAAGGGCCACGAGTACCAGCAGGAGCAACAGGATGCCGGCGGGCGGCGACACCACAAACAGGACGAGCGCCCCGAACAGTCCAACCACACCCGCAAGCAGCCCCAGCAGGCCGCCGACGACCCAGATCCAATAGGAAACCCTGAGTCCGGTGGGCATGGCCGGGACGGAGAATATCTCTGAATAACCGCCCAGCGGCAGGGCCTCGCGGAAGTTCCGCGGGCGATCGTCCGGCCACGTGAAGCGGAACCGGCCCGGCCGGGCTCCCTGGCGGCCGGGACCGTGCTTGTCTGGCTCAGGAAGATCGCCGGTATTGCTCATAAATTTCACTTTAGACCGCCCTGCTGGCGGTTCCCCGGAGGCGCCGAGTCCCGGGCGCGCGTGGCGGCATTCGGGGATACAGCACGCTTGGGCGCCTTAGCCGATTGACCGTTAAAAACCAGTACCCGTGCCATCCGGGAATGGCACGGGTACTGGGTTTGTGCGGGACCGACTAGGCGGCGGGGGCGATGAACGCCAGCTCCAGGTTGATGGCAACCTTGTCGCTGACCAGCACGCCGCCGGTTTCCAGAACCGCGTTCCAGGTCAGGCCGAAGTCCTTGCGGCTGATGGTGGTCTCAGCGGTCAGGCCTGCGCGGGTGTTGCCGAACGGGTCAACGGCCACGCCGTTGAGTTCGGTTTCCAGCGCGACGGGACGGGTAATGCCCTTGATGGTCAGGTCGCCCTGGAGTTCGTAGGCGTCGCCCTTGGGAACGATGGCGTTGGAGACAAAGGAGATTTCCGGGAACTTCTCGACGTCGAAGAAGTCCTCGCCGCGGACGTGGCCGTCGCGGTTGGCATCGCCGGAATCGAAGCTGGCGGTCTTGATGGTGGCGTTGACCTTGGAGTCTTCGACGTTCTCCGCCAGTGCCAGGGTCGCGTCAGCTTCCTTGAACTGGCCGCGGACCTTGCTGATCCCTGCGTGGCGGACCGAGAAGCCGATCTCGCTGTGCGAGGCGTCGAGGGTCCAGGTACCGGTGGTGAGGTTAGCGGGAAGTGCCATGGTGATTCTCCTTGAATGGTTGTGGCTGGTTCGTCCGATCGCTGGTCGCGACCTCATTGGTTGAAGTCTCAACTAACTGCTGCATCCAGTATAAACATGCATTTGCATCTTTTATTCCACCGGCGGGGAACATTTCTGCAAAACGTGCAGTTCTACTTCTTGTAGAAGATTTCGTCATTGCCCCTGCCCTTTGAGAAACTGGTACACATGCCCCAAGCCACTGTTCATTTGCTCCGCCACGGCGAGGTCTACAACCCCGACGGCGTCCTGTACGGCCGGTTGCCTGAGTTTCACCTCTCCGAACTGGGCCGGCAGATGGCCGTGACGCTGGCCGAGCACTTCAGTGCCCGTGCTGCCCAGGGAGCGAACATCGTGCACCTGGCGGCGTCCCCGCTGACCCGCGCCCAGGAAACGGCCCGGCCGATCTCTGAGGCCCTCGGCCTTGAAATCGCCACCGAGGAGCGGATCATCGAGGCCGCCAACTACTTTGAGGGACTGCAGGTCTCCAGGGCCGAAATCTTCAAGCCGAAGCACTGGCCGATGCTGCGCAACCCGCTCCGTCCGTCCTGGGGCGAGCCCTACAAGGAGCAGGCCGCGCGGGTGGCAGCCGCAGTCCAGGACGCTCGCCTGCGGGCCATCGAACTCGGCGGCGAAGGCAGCGAAGCCATCCTGGTCAGCCACCAGCTGCCCATCTGGGCCACCCGGCTCAGCGCCGAAGGGAAGCCCCTGTGGCACGATCCGCGCAAACGCGAATGCACGCTGACCTCCGTGACCTCCCTGGTGTTCGACGACGCCGGATCGCTGTTGCGCGTGGACTACAGCGAGCCCGCGGCCGCCCTCCTGCCCGGCGCATCCAGCACGCCGGGAGCCTGACCATGTTCGAAACCGACCTACCGCTGAGCAGGCGGCGCCTCCTCACCGCCGGCGGCGCTGCCTTGGCTGCCGTGTTTGGACTGTCCGGCTGCGCCCAGGAGGACGATCTTGCCAAGCAGGCCAAAGCCGGGGACAACAAGAACTACGTTGCCGGCGACGGATCGGTCACGGAATTCGCCGTCGGTGACCGGAAGAAGCCCGTGGACATCAAGGGGACGCTGTTCGACGGCACGCCCGTCACGGCGTCGGACTTCCAGGGCAAGGTGACCGTACTTAACTTCTGGTTCGCCGCCTGTGCCCCGTGCCGGGTCGAGGCGCCGTCGCTGGAGGCCCTGCACCAGGAGTTCAAGGGCCAGGGCGTCCAGTTCTACGGCGTCAACCTGCGCGATGAGAAGGCGACGGCGGACGCGTTCGACAAGACCTTCAACCTGACCTACCCGAGCTTCAACGACAAGGACGGGGCAGTGCTGCTGGCCGTATCCGGGCTGGTGCCGCCGGGTGCTGTCCCCACCACGCTGGTGCTCGACAAACAGGGCCGGGTCGCGTCCAGGGTCCTCGGTGAAATCCAGAAGGGCACTCTGAAGTCCCTCATCGCCTCCGCCGTGGCCGAGCAGCCGAGTAGCTGACGCCGTGAACAGCCCCTTCGCCGAAGCCATCCTGAACGGGTCGCTGCTGCTTGCCGTCCCGGTGGCGCTGCTGGCCGGACTTGTGTCCTTCCTGTCGCCCTGCGTGCTGCCGCTGGTGCCCGGCTATCTGGGCTACGTGACCGGGCTGACCGGCGTCGACCTGCAGAAGCAGAAACGCGGCCGGATGCTGGCCGGAATCGGGCTGTTCGTCCTCGGCTTCTCCGTCATTTTCGTTCTCCTCGGCGGGGCATTCGGCCAGCTGGGAACGCTGATCACCGGAGCGCAGAACGCCTGGATTACGCAGCTGCTGGGCGTGCTGGTAATCCTGATGGGCGTGGTGTTCCTGGGCGGGTTCTCCTGGCTGCAGCGCGACGCAAAGATCCACGCCAAGCCGCCGGCCGGCCTGTGGGGAGCGCCGTTGCTGGGCATCACCTTCGGGCTGGGCTGGGCGCCGTGCATCGGCCCGACCTACTCGGCTGTCCAGCTGCTGAGCCTCTCCGGTGGCTCCTCCGCGGCCAAGGGTGCCCTGCTGGCCTTCGTCTATAGCCTCGGCCTTGGCATCCCGTTCCTGCTGATCGCCCTGGCGGTCCGCCGCGGCGTCGGGGTTATGGCCTTCTTCCGCACGCACCGGCTCGCCATCCAGCGCACCGGCGGCGGCATCCTCATTGTGCTCGGCCTGCTGATGGCCAGCGGGGTCTGGGGTGCCTGGGTGTCCGGGCTGCAGTACTGGTTCCAAACCGATGTGAAATTGCCGATCTGATGAGCGAGCGAGTGAACGTACAGAAGAAATCCCGGACCACCGGCAGCACCGGATCCGGCGCCACGCCCGTCGAAACCGCTGTTTCCACTGCCAAGGCCGACGCTGTCCTGCCGTCGCTCGGACCGGTCGGTATGCTCCGCTGGGCCTGGACCCAGCTGACCAGCATGCGCACCGCGCTGTTTTTGCTGCTGCTGCTCGCTGTCGCCGCCGTACCCGGATCGCTGTTCCCGCAGCGGCCCGCCAACCCGGCAGTGGTCACCCAGTACATCAAGGACCACCCGGACTACGGCAAGCTGCTGGACTCACTGCAGCTCTACGACGTGTACTCCTCGGCGTGGTTCTCCGCGATCTACATCCTGCTGTTCATCTCGCTGATCGGCTGCGTCGTACCACGTGCAGTCGCCCACTACAAGGCGATGCGGTCCCAGCCCCCGCGCACCCCGGCCCGGCTGTCCCGGCTGCCCGAATACGGCACGCTCGTCATCCCCGCCGACGCCGGGATCCCGGCGTCGCGCGCCATTGATGACGCCGCCGCCCTGCTGAAGAAGCGCGGCTACCGCGTCGAGGTCCGCGACCGCGACGGCGCCCGGCCCTCCGTCGGCGCCGAACGCGGTTTCCTTCGCGAGGTCGGCAACCTCGTCTTCCACACCGCGCTGATCGGCGTGCTGGTGTCCGTCGCGGCCGGCGGACTGTTCGGCTACAGCGGGCAGCGGATTCTGGTTGAGGGGGACACCTTCGTGAACACCCTGGTCGGCTACGACCAGTTCAGCCCGGGCACCAACTTCCAGTCCAGCCAGCTGCAGCCCTACTCCATCCAGCTGGACAAATTTCAAATCACCTTCGACCGCGAGTCGCAGGGCAAGTTCGGCCAGCCGATCGACTTCAAAGCCGACGTGACCACCAGGGAGAACCCGGACGCCCCCGCCAAGCAGGAGGTGCTGAAGGTCAACGACCCGCTGAACCTCGGGGGCACCAGCATCTACCTGACCGGTAACGGCTACGCCCCGGTGGTTACGGTCCGCGACGGCGCAGGCAACGTCGCCATGCAGGGCCCGGTGGTGGCCAAGCTGCAGGGCGACAACTACTACTCCTCGGTGGTTATCAAGGTTCCCGACGCCAAGCCCGAACAGCTCGCCTTCGCCGGCTTCTTCCTGCCCACCGCCTTCGTGACCCCGGAGGGGGTCTCCTTCAGCGGCGATCCCGAGCTGTTCAACCCCCAGCTGACGCTCAACTCCTACTACGGCGACCTCGGCCTGAACGACGGGGCACCGCAGAACGTGTTCGAGCTCGACGTGAAGAAGTTGACCCCGCTCAACGCGCGCAACCTGCCCACCAAGGGCATCGTGCTGACGCCGGGGGCGACCCATACCCTTCCGGACGGCAAGGGCACGATCAGCTTCGACGGCGTGAAACGCTACGTCGGCGTGGACATCCACCACAACCCCGGCCAGGGCTACGCCCTGTTCTTCGCGCTGCTCGCCGTCGCCGGCCTGGTCACCTCGCTGTACGTCAACCGCCGCCGCGTCTGGGTGCGGACCGGCACCCACGAGGACGGCCGGACCATGGTCGAGTACGGACTGCTGGCGCGCGGCGAGGACCACCGGCTCGCCGGGGAAGCGTCCGCGATCCGGGCACTCCTGGCCGCCACCTGGCCGCTGGACGACACCGCCTCCCAGCCTGTTCCCAGCGCCGGGGCGGACAATAGCCGGGCGGACACCCCGCCGGCCGGCACCGGCACCGAACCTGCGGCGCCCGGCCGCGCCGAACCCTCGGCTCCCGACCGCCCCGCAACCGGCTTCATCCAGTCCACAGCAGGCTCCACCGAGTCAAAGAAGGATCAGTAATGCTCCCCATCAACGAAACCATGGGCCAGTACAGCGAGCTCTTCATGCTGCTCGCAGCGGGCACCTACACGGTGGCCTTTATTGCCTTCGCCTGGGACCTGGCCAAGAGCAGCAAGACCCTGCGCGCGGTGGACCTGAAGGCGGCGGAGCTGTCCGGAACCGAGCCGGCCCGCGTTCCTGTGGGTGCCGGCGTCGGGGCTTCGAGCGGGGCCATGGACCGCGCAGACTCGGACTTGGCCGGCCCGGTCGGGCGCGCTGAACGCCCGACGTCGTCCGTCTCCGGCAGCCAGGCCAATGCAGCGGGCGTGACGGCCGACGGCGGCATGCGCTACGGCGCCGAGCGCCGCGTACCCGCCCGGGTCGCCGTCGCCCTTGCCGTGCTGGGCGCCGCCATCCACGCCGCCGGCGTCATCACCCGCGCGCTCGGTGCGGGCCGGGTGCCGTGGGGCAACATGTACGAGTTCCTGACCACCGGCGCGTTCGTGGCCGTGGCCGTCTTCCTGCTGGTGCTCATCCGCCGCGACCTGCGCTTCCTCGGCACCTTCGTGATCGGGCTGGCGATCATCATGCTGGTCGCGGCCTCCGTCGCGTTCTGGACGCCGGTGGGGCACCTGGTGCCGGCGCTGCAGAGCTACTGGCTGATCATCCACGTCTCCATCGCGGTGCTCTCCTCGGCGCTGTTCACCCTGACCTTTGCGATGTCCGCGCTGCAGCTGGTTCAGTCACACCGGCAGAAGACCATCGCGGCCGGCGGGGCCGACAAGCTTGGCTTCATGCGCCTGGTCCCGAACGCCCTGAGCCTGGAAAACCTGTCCTACCGGATCAACGCGATCGCCTTCGTCGGCTGGGACCTTCACGCTGATGTTCGGCGCCATCTGGGCCGAGAAGGCCTGGGGCCGATTCTGGGGCTGGGACACCAAAGAGGTTTGGACCTTCGTCATCTGGGTCGTTTATGCCGGTTACCTGCACGCCCGCGCCACCCGCGGCTGGACCGGAACCCGCGCAGCCTGGCTGTCGATCGTCGGTTACCTGTGCGTGGTCTTCAACTTCACCATCGTGAACCAGTTCTTCAACGGCCTGCACTCGTACTCCGGCCTGTAGGGGCCAGCCGCTGAATCCGCTACGGTGCCCGGACCCGGGTGCCCGGACCAGGGGTCTCTGTCTGATTCCGTTGCGACGGTCCGATCGCCCAGCGGAACCCGCGAGGACCGGGCCGGACCGGGTTCGTCCCCGCGATCTCACCGTCGGACCGCCGGAGATGGCCGCTACGCCACTGGGCTTAGCGGCCATCTCTGTCAGTTGGGCGGCGGCTGTGAGGCCGACGTCGGCCACCTGGGTTCGTCCCCGCGGTGTCACCACCGGTTCGCCGGATATGGCCGCTACGCCACTGGGCTTAGCGGCCATTTTTGTCATTTGGGCGGGGGCTGTGCGGCCGACGTCGGCCACCTGGGTTCGTCCGTGAGGTGGCACCGCCGGTTCGCCGGAGATGGCCGCTACGCCACTGGGCTTAGCGGCCATCTCTGTCATTTGGGCGGGGGCTGTGCGGCCGACGTCGGCCACCTGGGTTCGTCCGTGAGGTGGCACCGCCGGTTCGCCGGAGATGGCCGCTAAGCCACCTGCTTACCGGCCGTTTTTGTCAGTTGGGCGGCGGCTGGGAGGTCGACGTCGGCCACCGGGGTTCGTCCGCGGGGTGGCACCGCCGGTTCGCCGGAGATGGCCGCTAAGCCGCCTGCTTAGCGGCCACCTTTGTCATTTGGGCGGGGGCTGTGCGGCAGCTGCGGAATGCCGTCTCCTTTTCGGACGCGGGCTTGGCGACCAGCCACGTTCCACCAACGCCGCCCTCACTCTGGTCACCGCCGTAGCCTCCATACCGGGGGCGAACGGAGTCAGATCCCACTGGGTCAATACCACTACCCGCCATCCCGCATCCCGAGCTTTTTCGTCGCGAAAGATGTCACTGCGACGCTGCGCGGGATCGGCGTGATGGCCGCCGTCGTATTGGATGGCGACCTTTTCCCGTCGGTAGGACAAGTCCGGGTCCTCGATCCAGCCACCGGTGTCGTCGAAGATCGGGGCGTTGATGCGAGGCTCGGGCAGGCCGTGTCGGATCAGCAGCAACCGGAGTTCGGTCTCCTTGGGGGAGTCTGTGCCGGCGCGGACCAGAGCCCGGGCGCGTGAGGCATTCCTGTAGCCCGGCTGTCCCTTCTTTCCGGCGAGGTACATGTCAAGGTCGTCGATTGTGGCGAGGGGATTCCGGCGCCGCAGCAGGAAGTCGCCAGCAATCACCAAGTCGTCGAGGCTGAGCATGCTGGCAAGATCGAACCAGGTCCGCAGCGGAGACGTGCAGCGGACCCGCATGCCGGCCACGATTTCCTCCGGTGCAAGTGCACATTGGTGGCCCACGACGTCTTTGCGTCGGACAGCTCGACGCGCCGGCGGGGTCGTCAGGTGAACGACGGCCGTCTTCGCCAGGGAAACGGGGAGGGGGAAACCCCACAGGAGCGCTGCGGATAAATGGCTCACCACCGCGGCGGTCACCGCCGCCAGGGCATGGACGCGGTCGAGAAGCGTTCCCTGCATGGTGGCAGTCGCCCGCACCCCGTGACACGGGCTGACCAGATCCCGAGCCCGGATCCTGCGCCGGCTCAGCCCCGCCGCGCGGGCGTCCTCTATGGTGAATGGTCTGTTGCGAAGCTGCGGAGGAAGCTCACTGGGCTGGCGCATAGGTGGATTCTGCCCCGACAGAACCCGGTGTGGACGTTGTCCACAGGCGAAGCAGGGTGTGGGGGAGTAGTGGTCACCGCCGGCTGGAGCCTGCGACCGGGACACGGGAACGGCGTTTTGTCGGAGACGGCCGCTTCAGCGGTAGCAAAAGCGGCCACTTGTGGCCGATGGGCGGATCTTCGGCTCAGGTCCGGCTCAGGATTAGGAGTCGCTACGGACGTGGGCCGACGACGGTGGACGCAGCCACGCGAGTCGCTACGGACGTGGGCCGACGACGGTGGACGCAGCCACGCGAGTCGCTACGGACGTGGGCGGACGATGGCGGACGCCGCCGCGCGCTGGGGGGTGCCTCTATGGTTTTCGTCAAGCGGCTGAGGGTAGCCGTGGTTCGTAGAAGGTGCCGTCCCTGAGCATGGCGTAGAGGGTGTCGCAGCGGCGGCGGGCCAGGGCGATGAGAGCCTGGTTGTGACGTTTGCCTTCGGCTCGCTTCCGGTCGTAGTAGGCCCTCGACGGAGGATCTTTTAGCGCGGCGAAGGCGGAGAGGAAGAGGGCTCTTTTGAGGATCTTGTTTCCCTTCCGCGATGCGTGGTCTCCGCGGATTGATGTTCCGGATCTCCAGGTCACGGGGGCGAGGCCTGCGTAGGAGGCCAGGTGCCCGGCAGATGCGAAGTCTTTGCCGACGATCTCTGTGAGGATCCGTGCTGCGGTCCTGACGCCGACCGCCGGGAGTGACGTCAGGACCGGGTGAAGAGGGTGGGCCTCCACGAGGGCTTCAACCTGGGTGAAAACGGTGTCGCGGGCCTGCCGGATGTCGGCGAGCATCGTCGCCAACTGTGGCAGCACGATCGTGGCAGCGTTTGTCCCGACGACGGTGACCGTTTGTTGGTCCAGTGCGTCGATGATCTCGTCGGCGAGGCGTTCGCCCATCCTGGGTGCAAGCTTCGTGAGCCGGTTTGCGATCCTGCGCCGGCCGGCATGGCGGAGGGCTTCGGGGGTCGGCCAGGTCCGCAGCAGGTCCAACACTGCCGGGTGGTCCAACCGCGGGCCCAGGACACGCTCCAGTGCGGGGTGGATCTGGGTCAGCAGGCCCCGGATCCGGTTCGAGGTTGCGGTGGCCTGTTTGGCCAGGTCGTCATCGAAGCCGCAGAGCATGGTCAGTTCCGCGAGCTGTTCGTCTGCGATCTGGATGGAGCGCAGTGTGTGCGGCATGGTCCGTGCCGCTTCGGCGATGATGAACGCGTCCCGCGCGTCGGTTTTCGCTTCGCCGGGGTGCAGGTCCGCGATTCGACGCATCGCCAGCCCGGGCAGGTATCCGACTGTGACGCCGGCGGCCCGGGCAACCGCGACGGGGAGTGCACCGATCGTGGCCGGCTGGTCAACCACGAGCAGGATACTGCCGTGCCTGCTCAAAGAGCCGAGGATGTCGCGCAGCCGGGCCTCGTCGTTGGGCAAAGCCTTGTCGAAGAGTTTCTTACCGGCCCGGTCCACGGCAACGGCGTGGTGCTCGCCCTTGCCGACGTCCAGGCCGATGAAGACATCAATGCTTTCGTGGTTTCCGATCACCTGTACCTCCAGTCGCAGCAGCTGATACCCAGTGCTGGACTGTCCGCGGTGTCAGAGCCCGGCACCCACGTTACGCACGACGATCCCAACCTGTCCTGCCTCTATTAGCGGTCTCTCCGGCACCTACCGGACCCGGTGACAACACCCCCCGGATCATTGACGACTGGGGGCGGCAATCATGCCGGGGCCGGCAGGCCAGCACACCCATATCCTGCAACAGGAACGGGCTACGAAAAAGGTAACGGGGGGAGGCCCCGAGGTCACCGCACAGGACAGGGCGCCGCCCCAGGCAAGCCCCCGAAGTGATGAGGACCGCGAGAAGCGGGGGAGTTTACTTGACCTCGTCCGTGCCCTGCGCCGAGTCGCCGCTGTCATGCGTTTCACCGGATCCCGGACGGGATTCGCCGTTGCCGAGCCCGCGTTCCTTGGCGTCCAACTCGGCCTTGAGCTTCTTGAGCCGGTCGGCCTCCGCCTGGTTGCGCCGGCGCTGCTCCAGGTTGCGAAGGAAGTCAGGGTCGTCATCCGGGGCGGTGGGGTGGCGGTACGTGGAAGGGGCCGGAGCGGAACCAGTGCGCGGCCGGCCAATCAGAAACCACAGCACTGCGCCGATCACGGGGAGAACGATTTGCACCACGATCCAGGCCGGCTTGGAAATGCCCTTGGTCTCGCGGGCGTCAGTGCGGATCAGGTCAATCAGTCCGTAGACAAAGACGACCAGTACAACGATTGGTACCACAACGCGGAGCATAGCTTCAGTTTAGCCTCCGCGTGGACTTCCTGCCCCGGGCCAATTGCCCGGGCGGCTAAACTGGGAGCGTGGCTTTCCTGAAATACTCCCTGATCCGTCTGGCGTTGTTCGCGCCGTTGTTCGCCCTGTTTGTTTACCTGCAACTCGGCTGGCTGCTGGCTGCGCTCTGCGCGGGCATGATGGCCTTCGCCATCAGCTTCCTGTTCTTCCAGAAGCAGCGCGACGAGGCCACCGCCTCGCTGCGGAACCGCTTCTCCGGCAAGGCTAAGCCGCTGCGCAGCGCTGGTGAGGTCAACGACGCCGACGCCGAGGACCGTCTCGTCGACGCCCACCCGGACGTCACCGTGCGCACCGACAGCCGCCGCAAAGACGCAAACGACTCCTAATACCGCTCGGTACCCGGCAGAGGCCCGGGAGCCGGTCGGCAGCGTGCCCGGAGCGGGCCCTAGAACCCGCGGCTCAGCACCAGGCCGAGCGAGAACAGCAGAGCGTAGCCGAGGTTAATCAGCCCCGTCTGCTTCAATACGGGGATCAGGCTCTTGCGGCGTCGTCCCGCGATCATCAGCCACGACGGCATCAGGCTCGCCGGAATGAGCAGCAGCACGATCAGCATCCACGGCTTGGCCGGTGCCAGGACGATTACCAGCAGGATCGCCACGGCCAGCATCAGCACGTAGCTTTCCCGGGCGTGCTTGTCGCCAAGCCGTACCGCGAGGGTCTTCTTGCCCGCCACCCGGTCGGTGGGGATGTCCCGCACATTGTTGGCCATCAGCAGGGCACACGCGATGAGGCCTGTCCCGATGGCCCCGATGACAGCGGCGAGACTGAGCCGGCCGGCCTGGGTATAGGTGGTGCCCAGCGTCGCCACCAGTCCGAAGAAGACAAACACGAACAGGTCACCCAGGCCCAGATAGCCGTACGGGTTCTTGCCCCCGGTGTAACCCCACGCCGCGAAGACGCAGCCCAGGCCCACCAAGATCAGCCACCACGCCTGGGTGATGATGACCAGGGCCAAGCCGAACAGCATCGCCAGTCCGAAGGCGGCGAACGCGGCCCGTTTGACGAGCCCCGGCTCCGCTGCGCCGGAGCCAACCAGCCGGAGCGGGCCGACCCGGTCCTCGTCGGTGCCGCGGATGCCGTCCGAATAGTCGTTGGCGTAGTTCACGCCGATCTGCAGGAGCAGGGCCACCATGGCAGCCAGCACCGCGTTGACGAGGCGGAACGCACCCATCTCATAGGCCGCTGCGGACCCGATCAGCACCGGTGCGATGGCGGCCGGCAGGGTGCGCGGACGGGCGCCTTGGATCCATTGTGCGGCTGTGGCCACGTTCAGTACCTCGTTGGTTTGGTGTGTAGAGCTGTTGGACAGACTTGTTTGGAACTTCTCTATTTTCCCTGATGCCGCGCGTCGAGCCGAACCGTCATGGCCAGCCGGTCCGGTTTACCGTTGGGGAGCATCAACAACTCCGCTGCGGTCAGCACGGTCTTGGGAGCCAGCGCACCGGTCAACGCTCCGGCGCCGCCCGCGGCGAAGCGCATCGTGAATGCCTCAGCCGCTTCCGCTGACTGGTCGGCCAGCACGACGTACGCCGCCAGCGCTTGGCCCCATTGGGCTGACGGAACACCGGCCACGAATGCCGCGCGCACGCCGTCGAGCCGCTCCAGCTCGGCCTGCACGTGCGCGGCGGAGACCTTGACCCCGCCGGTGATCACGACGTCGTCGGCCCGTCCCAGCACCGTGAGCGCACCGTCCGTCGAAAGGCTGCCAAGGTCGCTCGTGCGGTACCAGCGGATGCCGTCCTCCTCGACGAACGACGACGCCGTCAGCTCCGGCTCGTCGAGGTAGCCGGCGGCGACGGTGGCGCCGCCGAGCAGGATCCGGCCGTCGGAATCGAGCTTGACCTCCGCGCCGTCCAGCGGCACGCCGTCGTACACGCAGCCGCCGCAAGTTTCGGCCGAGCCGTAGGTGGTTACGGCCTTGATGCCGGCGTCCCGGGCCGCTGTCAGCAGCTCCCCCGACGCCGGACCGCCGCCAAGCAGGACTGCGTTAAAGCGCCGCAGCACGGCCAGCGTATCGGCCGACGGCTCCGCCAGCAGCCGCTGCAGCTGCGTTGGCACCAGCGAGGTGAAGCGGACCGGGTCGGTCAGCTCCAGCGCGGCGGCGGTGAAGGCCTCCGGCGTGAAGCCGGCGGACAGGTCCATGGCCCAGGGCCGGGTGCCGGCGAAGAGCGAACGGACCAGCACCTGCACCCCGGCGACATATTGCACCGGCAGCGCCAGCAGCCACTGGCCTTCGCCCTTGAGTGCCATCGCCGTTGCCATTGAGGAGGCGGCCAGGGCGTCCACCGTGAGGACGGTGGCTTTGGGTGTCCCGGTGGAGCCGGACGTGCGGACCACGACGGCGGCGTCCTCGAACCCGGGCGTTTCCACGAGCCGGACGGCGGGGGAGCCGTCCGCACCGGCGGACAGTTCGACGGCGGGGCCCTCACCGCGAAGGGCAGCCGCGAGGGCCGCGAGGGCGGGTTCGATGTTCGGGGGTTGGGGAGTGTCAGCTCCGGAAGTCATGGCTGCTCCCTAGAAGTAGTAGGGGAACTTGGACCAGTCCGGATCGCGCTTCTCGAGGAAGGCCTCCTTGCCCTCCACCGCCTCGTCCGTCATGTAGGCCAGCCGCGTCGCCTCACCGGCGAAGACCTGCTGGCCGGCCAGGCCGTCGTCGGCGAGATTGAAGGCGAACTTCAGCATCCGGATGGCCTGCGGGGACTGCCGGGCGATGTCCGCAGCGTACTCCAAGGCCACTTCCTCAAGCCGCTCGTGGTCCACGGCCTCGTTGACCGCCCCCATCCGGACCATGTCCTCGGCGGAATATTCACGGGCGAGGAAGAAGATCTCGCGGGCTGCCTTCTGGCCGATCTGGCGGGCCAGCAGCGCCGAGCCGTAGCCGGCGTCGAAGCTGCCCACCGTCGCGTCGGTCTGCTTGAACTTGCCGTGCTGCCGGGAGGCGATGGTGAGGTCGGAGACGACGTGCAGCGAGTGCCCGCCGCCGGCGGCCCAGCCGTTCACGACGGCGATGACCACCTTGGGCATGGTCCGCGTCAGCCGCTGGACCTCGAGGATGTGCAGCCGGCCGGCGCGGGCCGGGTCGATGGTTTCCGGGGTTTCCCCTTCCGCATAGCGGTACCCGTCCCGGCCCCGGATCCGCTGGTCGCCGCCGGAGCAGAAAGAGTGGCCCCCGTCCTTGGCGGACGGCCCGTTGCCGGTGAGCAGGACGGTGGCAACATCCGGGGTCATCCGGGCGTGATCCATGGCCCGGTAGAGCTCGTCCACGGTGCCTGGCCGGAAGGCATTGCGCACCTCGGGCCGGTTGAACGCGATGCGCACGGTCGGCAGGTCCTTGACCACGGTGCCGTCGGCGGAGCGCTCCACCTGCCGGTGGTAGGTCAGGTCCTGGAAGTCGAAGCCGGACACGGTGCGCCAGCGGGTGGGGTCAAAGACGTCGGATACCTTGGCGGGGATTTCGTTGCTCACAGACCGAGTCTAGTAATCGGCTCAGCTGATGCAGAACTCGTTGCCCTCCGGGTCCGCCATGGTGTACCAGGAGTGCGGGCCCTCATTGGCGGTCCACAAGTACGTCGCGCCGCGTGCCTCGAGCGCGGCGCGGACCTCGTCCTTGTCCGCCCCGGCGAGGTTCACGTCCCAGTGCACCCGGTTCTTCACGGTCTTCGCTTCCGGAGCGGTCTGGAACAGGATCCGCGGGGTGGCCGGTTTGGCATCGAGGTCCCCCGGCGGGCGGATCGCGGCTCCGGTCCGCCAGACCAGCTTGCCGCGGTGCCGCGTTGTCTCGGCGTCGGTCGCGAAGCCCTGCTCGATCATGGAGCGGATGAAATCCTCGTCCTGCGGCTCCACCGCCCACTCAAGGGTTTCCGCCCACCAGTCGGCCAGGTTGTGCGGGTCGGAGCAGTCAACAGCGATCTGGATGTTCAATGCCATGGGAGAAACCTACGACGGCGGGGCCCGCGGCGCCAGAGGCCGGGTGCTACTGCACCTGTTCGAGGAGTTCCGGCGGAATGGCGTAAATGAAGATCACGGCCAGCAGATTTTTCGCAGCATGGACGAAGTAGGAGAACATCACGTTCTTGCCCGTCCACACATAGACGAAGACCAGGGTCGCACCCATGGCGAGGTACGGCATGAGCACGGGTAAAGTCAGCGCCTCCTGGCCCACAATATGCAGGGCCGCGAACAGCGCCACCGAGAGGGCGCAGCAGAACCAGACGTTGATCTTCCGGCCCAATTTGCCGATCAGCAGGTGCCGGAAGATGTACTCCTCCACGAACGGGCCGACGATCACCAGCAGCGGCACCATCAGCCAGGCCGGGATCTGCTGCATGAGGGCCTGCAGGCCGGCCTGGTTGGCGGACGTCTGCGGCGGCCCGGTCAGGGCCACCAGGACGGCGGTGAGGATCATCATGGCCACCACCGCCAGCGGCACCATGAGCAGCGTGAACCAGGGCCGCGTTGCCAGGACGCGAAGATCCCGAAGCGCGACGCGGCGCACTGCTGCCAGGGCGAGCAGGCCAATGACTGCGTAGAAGGCCAGGTTCGCGGCGTAGGAGGCCACCGCGGGGTTGGGTGAGAGCTGCAGCAGCAGGGGGACCAACAGCGCGGACGCGGTGGCGAACAACGCGGTGACCGCCACATAGATCCCTGCCGTGGCGTAGTCCAGCCGGGAAAAAACGTAGAGTTCCGGACGCGGCGCCGGTAGTTGACGAGGAACGGTGGCCATGGAAACAGCCTAGCGGCGGCCGGGCGCCGGTGTTGCCCGGGTCACGACTGGACCGCCAAAGCTAGTACTATGGATGAGCCGCGCGACGCTGCGAGCCATGCGGGCTCCGGCACTTCCGTTGACCCCAAATCACGGACCGACCCCGCTTTTGCTGCCCTGACTCGCCTGCCCGTCCCGGCAACACCCCGACCACAAGGAACAGTTGTGCCACAAAGTACTTCCACTGCACCCCAGAGCGCGCCGGCGCAACCCGCCGTCGTCGACTCGACCCTCAGCGCCGAGGGCTACAAGAAAACCCTGAACGGCCGCCAGGTCACCATGATCGCGATGGGCGGCGCCATCGGCGTCGGCCTCTTCATGGGAGCCGGCGGGCGCCTTGCCTCGACCGGCCCGGCACTGATCTTCTCCTACGCCGTCGCCGGCGTCATCGCCTATCTGCTGATGCGGGCCCTGGGCGAACTGATCATGTACCGCCAGACCTCCGGTTCGTTCGTCAGCTACGCCGGCGAGATGTTCGGCAAGAAGGGCGCTTACCTGTCCGGCTGGATGTACTTCATCAACTGGGCCATGACCGGCATCGCCGAACTGATCGCGATCGGGCTCTACTTCCAGTTCTTTTTCCCCAACGTGCCGGTGGAGCTCACCGCCATCGCGGCGCTGCTGCTGCTCGTCGGCGTGAACCTGATGAGCGTCAAGGCGTTCGGTGAGTTCGAGTTCTGGGCTTCGGTCCTCAAGGTCGCGGCCATCCTGATCTTCCTGGCCGTGGGCACCTTCATGGTGGTCACCAACGCCAAGGTGGGGGCGGGCCACGCCTCCGTGAACAACCTCTTCGCGGCCGACGGCGGCATGTTCCCCAAGGGTGCCCTGGTGATGATCCTGGTGCTCAATGCGGTGATCTTCGCGTACAACGCCATCGAGCTCGTCGGCATCACCGCCGGCGAGATGGAGGACCCGGCCAAGGAGGTCCCGAAGGCGATCCGCGCCGTCGTGATCCGCATTGTTGTCTTCTACGTCGGTTCCGTGACCCTGCTGGCGATGCTGCTGCCCTCGGACCAGTACAAGGCCGGCACCTCACCGTTCGTAACCGTCTTCGGTCAGATGGGGCTGCCGTGGATGGGTGACGTGATGAACATGATCGTCATCACCGCCGCGCTGTCGTCCTGCAACTCGGGCCTGTACTCGATCGGCCGGATCTTCCGCACCATGGCCAACAACGGGCATGCCCCGCAGTGGCTCACCCGGATGTCCAAGAGCCACGTGCCGTACGCCGCCATCCTGGCCATCGGCGCCGTCTACCTCGTGGGCATCCTGCTGAACATCTGGCTGGGCGGCTCGCACGCCTTCGACCTGGCGCTGAACACCGCCTCGATCGGCGTCATCTTCACCTGGGCGTCCATCTTCGCCAGCCAGATTGCGCTGCGCAAGACCAAGGGCAACGCCTCCTCCCTGCCGATGCCGGGCTCGCCGTGGACCAGCTGGGCCGGCCTCGTGGCGCTGCTCGCGATCACCATCCTGATCGGCTTTGACACCATGACCAGCAAGACCGGCGAGGTCTTCCACCTGGGCCTCTGGACCCTGGCGACCATTCCGTTCTTCGCGGTGGTGCTGTGGCTGGGCTGGCAGAAGGTTAAGAACAACGAGCCCAAGAGCGAGCTGTTCAGCTAACACTCCCGGACCAGACACGACGGCGGCGGCTACCCTCGGGTGGCCGCCGTCGTAGTGCTTTACCCATCGACTGCTCCGACGATGCCGTTATGAGCGGTCCAAAGGGCCACCCCGGAGCGGCCGATGCACCCAGCTGGAGCCACATCAACGACGCGCCCATTTGACGGAAGTGGCCGCTATGCAAGACGGTTTTGTGGCCATCTGTGGCGAATGGCTGCGCGGGGGCGTGACGGCGGCGCGTTTAGCGGCCGTTCCTGGCAAATGAGTGACCTAAGCGCGGCCATGGTGCGGGAAACCGGCCGGGGCAGGGTCCGCATTGACAGGCGACGCGCCCTTTTGACACCAGCGGCCGCTATGCGAAGTGGTTTTGCGGCCACTAGTGGCGAACGGCTGTTCCCGAGTGGGTCAGACAGCGCGTAGTAACCGTCGGTGGCCAGCAGGTGGCCTGATGGCGAGCACCAGCCGGGCAACGGAGGCGTGGGTTTCCGAAACCCGTCGGCTAAGCGGGGTCAGGGCCTAGGACGGGCACAGAGGAAACCGGCACAAAGAAGCGGCGCCGGGCATCCCCCAAAGGAATGTCCGACGCCGCTGGTCTCTAAGGCTCATGCCGACGACTAGTCGCGCTTGGCTGCGTCCTTGACGTTTTCGCCGACTTTCTTCGCGTCCGCGACGACCTGGTCCTTCTGACCCTCGGCCTTCAGGCGGTCATTGTCGGTGGCGTTTCCGGTGGCCTCCTTGGCCTTGCCGCCGAGGTGCTCTGCCGTGTTTTGAATCTTGTCTCCGATACCCATGGCGTGTTCCACCTTTCGTTTCCGGTTGAAATTCAACGCATTTTCACCATAACACAAAGCATGCTTACTACTTCAAGCCGGGTGGCGGGTAGCGGGTAGCCGTCAACGTGGCCGTTCCTGGCCAGGTCTTCCGCCCCCGACCCCCGGCCCCCGGCGCCTGACGGCCGCGGACCGGGCTAGGCTCGGTTGCATGGCTTCCGGCAAACCTAAATTCGCGGCCCCGCGACTCGCTCCCGTCCGACTGGCTGACCTCCGCCAGGACCCCGCTCCCGCCTTCCGACGGGGTGAGCGCTATGACGGCGTCGCCTATGACCGCGTGGCCGCCGATGGCCTGGAACTCAGCGGCGTCGAGTTCGTCGAATGCGGGTTCGCCGGTGTGTCCTTTAACGAAACCCAACTGCGCGGGGCGACCTTCCGGGACTGCGTGCTGGCGGAGGTTTACGCGCCGGTCTTCACGGCCGCCCGGTCCGGCCTGCGGGACGTGGAAATCCACAATCCCCGCTGGGGCTCTGCCGAGCTGTATGAAAGCAGCTGGCAGTCGGTGCGGATTGACGGCGGCAAGCTCGACTACGTGAACCTCCGCGGCTCCAAGCTGGTGGACGTGCAGATCAGCGACTGCATCATCAATGAACTCGATCTTGGCTCCTGTACGGCGACCCGGGTGGCACTCAAGAACTGCACAGTCGGCAGTCTGGACTTCACCGGCGCCCGGCTCAAGGATTTCGACCTGCGCGGCACGGACTTCCGCTCCCTCAGCGGCCTCGGCAGCCTTTCCGGTGTTGTCGTCGATGATTACCAGCTGACCTTGTTGGCGCCGCTACTGGCCGGTCATCTCGGCATCACCGTCGCCTGACCGGACGGCGCCTCCTTCGGCACGTCATCCTGGGCCGTCCGGTTGACCCGCTCGATCCGCCGTGTAATCTTTATAGAACGAACGGTCGGTAATTTATGTTGCTGCCGGCCCTGCTCCCTTGGTGAAGGATGTTCTCATGGTCGAGGCTTTTCTTGTTGGCGGTGCCCGCACTCCGGTGGGCCGGTACGGCGGCGCGTTGTCCGCGGTCCGTCCCGACGACCTCGCGGCGCTGGTGGTCCGGGAAGCTGTGGCCCGCGCCGGCGTCGACCCCGACGCCATCGACGAGGTCATCCTGGGCAACGCCAACGGTGCCGGCGAGGAGAACCGCAACGTTGCCCGGATGGCGACCATCCTGGCCGGGTTGCCGCTGCACATCCCCGGCATCACCGTGAATCGGCTCTGCGCGTCCGGCCTCAGCGCGATCATCATGGCCAGCCAGATGATCAAGTCAGGCGCCGCGGACATCGTGATCGCCGGCGGCGTCGAGTCGATGAGCCGAGCCCCCTGGGTGCAGGAAAAGCCGCAGACCGCTTTCGCCAAACCGGGGCAGATCTTCGATACCTCTATCGGCTGGCGCTTCACCAACCCCCTGTTCCAGAAGGGCGAGCTTTCCCGCGGCGGCAAAATGACGTACTCCATGCCGGAAACCGCCGAGGAAGTGGCCCGGGTGGACGGCATCTCCCGCGAAGACGCCGACGCGTTCGCCGTCCGTTCGCACGAACGCTCCCTTGCCGCCATCGCGGCCGGCCGTTTCGCCGACGAAATCGTGCCCGTCACCGTGAAGACACGCAAGGCCGAAACGGTCGTGGACACCGACGAAGGGCCCCGCGCCGGGACCACCATGGACGTGCTCGCCAACCTGCGTCCCGTCGTCGCCGGCGGCTCGGTGGTCACCGCCGGGAACTCCTCCACGCTGAACGACGGCGCCTCCGCGATCATCGTCGCCTCGGAAGCCGCCATCCAGAAACTCGGCCTCACCCCGCGCGCCCGGATCATCGACGGCGCCTCCGCCGGCTGCGAACCGGAGATTATGGGCATCGGGCCGGTCCCGGCCACCCAGAAGGTACTGGCCCGGACCGGGCTCGGCGTCGGGGACCTCGGCGCCGTCGAGCTCAACGAAGCGTTCGCGACCCAGTCCCTGGCCACCATGCGGCGGCTCGGCCTGGACCCGGAGATCGTGAACCGCGACGGCGGCGCGATCTCCCTCGGACACCCGCTCGGCTCGTCAGGGTCACGGCTGGCCATCACCCTGCTGGGCCGGATGGAGCGCGAGGACGCCAGAATCGGCCTCGCCACCATGTGCATCGGCGTCGGGCAGGGCACCGCAATGCTGCTGGAGCGCGTCTGATGGCGGACCAGCCCGGCGGACTCGACGCCGAGGGATTCGGAACACTGCTGGTGGAAGAACGTGCGGACCGGCTGGTGGTGCGCCTCAACCGCCCCGAGGTCCGGAACGCCATCGACCAGCAGATGGTCGACGAACTGCACCGCGTCTGCGCGTACCTCGAACAAACGCCAAAGGTGCTCATTCTTGCCGGTGCCGACGGCGTGTTCGCCTCCGGTGCCGACATCGCCCAGCTGCGCGAGCGACGGCGCGATGACGCACTGCAGGGGATCAACTCGACCATCTTCGTCCGCATCGCGAAGCTGCCGATGCCCGTTATCGCCGCTCTGGATGGTTTCTGCCTCGGCGGCGGCGCCGAGCTCGCCTACGCGGCCGACTTCCGGATCGGCACGCCCGGTATCCGGATCGGCAACCCCGAGACCGGCCTGGGCATCCTGGCTGCTGCCGGGGCCAGTTGGCGGCTCAAGGAACTGGTGGGGGAGCCGGTAGCCAAGGAAATCCTGCTGGCCGGCGCGGTGCTCCGTGCCGACCGGGCCCTCGCCGTCGGCCTTGTCACCGAGATCCACGAACCCGCGCAGCTGATCGACGCCGCCCACGCCCTGGCTGACCGGATCGGCCGGCAGGATCCTCTCGCTGTCCGCATCACCAAGTCCGTGTTCCACGCCCCGGCCGAGTCGCACCCGCTGATTGACCAGCTGGCGCAGGGCATCCTCTTTGAATCCCAGGCCAAGTTCGACCGCATGCAGGCCTTCCTGGACCGGAAGACCGACAAGAAAACGGACAAAAAGGCAGCAGAAAAGGCCGACAACGCAACTGACAGCAAGTCAGCTAGTACGCCAGAGCAGAACCCGGACCGGAAGAAGTAGACATGAGCAACCCCGAACTCCCCGCGAACAGTCCCGGCGCCGCCCTTCCCGACTCCGTCGGGGTGCTCGGCGGCGGCCGGATGGGCGCCGGTATCGCCCACGCCTTCCTCATCAACGGTGCCAGCGTCCTCGTCGTGGAACGCGACGAACAGTCAGCGGAGGCAGCCCGTGAGCGCGTGGAGTCCGCGGCGGCCAAGAGCATTGAGCGGGGTGCCACCGACGGTAACCTCGACGAAATGGTTTCCCGGCTGGCCGTGACCGTGGATTACGACGACTTCAAAGACCGGCAGCTGGTGATCGAGGCCGTGCCCGAGGATTGGAACCTCAAAGTGGCCTCCCTGCGCGGCATCGAGGATCGGCTGGCGCCGGACGCGTACCTTGCCTCCAACACCTCGTCACTGTCGGTCAACGGCCTGGCGCGCGAGCTGAGGCGGCCGCAAAACTTCCTGGGTTTGCACTTCTTCAACCCGGTCCCGGCGTCCACATTGATCGAGGTAGTGCTCGGCGAGCAGACGTCCGAGGCCCTCGCCTGGGCTGCTCGCGGCTGGGTTGAAGCGCTGGGCAAGACCGCCGTCGTCGTCAATGACGCCCCAGGTTTCGCCTCGTCGCGGCTGGGCGTTGCTATCGCCCTTGAAGCGATGCGCATGGTGGAGGAAGGCGTCGCCTCGGCTGAGGACATCGACAACGCCATGGTCCTGGGCTACAAACACCCCACCGGCCCGCTGCGCACCACCGACATTGTTGGCCTGGACGTCCGGCTGGGCATCGCCGAATACCTGGCCTCCACGCTGGGCGAACGCTTCGCGCCGCCACAGATCCTCCGCGACAAGGTGGCACGCGGTGAACTGGGACGCAAGACCGGCAAAGGCTTCTTCAACTGGGAAAAGTGAGCCGGGCAGGCTAGTCGAGGATCCCGACGATGTACCCGATGAAGTAGAGCGCCACTAGGAGCACTCCGCCGGCGATCATGATGATCCACAGGTACTGCATAAAGCCCCGGCCCTCGGGTATCTTTGGTCCCTGCGGCCCCACTGAGGTCCCCTCTGCCGGAGGTGTTTCGCCGGGCGGGACGCCCCCGCCCGGTTCAAGGCCGGTGACGTTGTTCTCGAGGGGATCCGGATTTTGGGATGTCACAGTCTGCTCCTGTTCAACTCAGCGCCGCTAGAGCGATGCCTGGGAGTCGAGCGTCTTCTTCATGCCGTCCATCGCGGGGCCGGCCAGGGAGTTGAACGCGGGCCGGGCAATCGGTTCGGCGATTTTCCGCCAGCCCCTGAGCGTGAATTCGGCGGTGTAGTCCACTTTGGATCCCGAGCCATCCGGCGACACGTCGATGGTGTCCACGGAGATGACCGCCTTGTTCTCGCCCCGCAGGGTGATGCGGCTGGCAGTCAGTTCGATGACCTCGTACGTCAGTGCCTGGCGCTTTCCGCGGAACTCGGCTTCGGCGTGGTAGCGGTGGCCGACGGCCACGGGCCCATCCGACAGCTTGTTAACCAAAGGTGTCCCGGGGTCCCACTCCGGCGTGTGCTCAAACGTCGAGAGGTAGGCGAAGGCCCTGGCGGGGTCAAGGGCGGAACGGACCGTGCCGTGAACTGTGATCATTACCCCAGCGTACAGAGGTCCCCGGCAACGGCGTCGGGATGGACCGCAATTTCCCGGGCAGCATTGGAGCGCGGTGACGTTCGTCCGGTGCCCCGGATGCCTGGGCCTAGGATGTTGACGTGACTTTCCCTGACCGCACCGCGTTCGCTCCCATCACGCTCACCGGCAGTCGTGTCGTTTTGGAACCGCTCAGCCAGACCCACCACGACGGCCTGGTGGAGGCGGTGCGCGACGGCGAACTCTGGAAGCTCTGGTACACGTCTGTCCCCGCCCCTGAAGCCATGGCCGCCGAGATCGACCGGCGGCTGGCCCTGCAGCGGAGCGGCTCGATGCTGGCGTTCACCACCAGGCTGATTGACCCGGCCACCGGCCGCCCCGGCAAGGTCATCGGCATGACCACCTACATGAACATCGACGCCGCGACGCCCCGGGTTGAGATCGGTTCCACCTGGAACGCCGCCTCCGCGCACGGGTCCGGCAGCAACGCGGACTCCAAGCTGCTGCTGCTCCGGCACGCCTTCGAAACGCTCGGCTGCCCCGCCGTCGAGTTCCGCACGCACTGGCTAAACCACCAGTCCCGCGAGGCGATCGCGCGGCTGGGCGCGAAACAGGACGGCGTGCTGCGCAGTCATATGCGGACGGCCGACGGCGTGTTGCGTGACACTGTGGTGTTTTCGATCCTGGAGCACGAGTGGCCGATGGTCCGCAGCGGCCTGGAGGCCCGGCTGGCCAGGCGGCGCTAGGACGCCCGGTAAGCTCCGGCGGCCTTCAACGCGCTGTAGTAGGCCTCGTACCCGGCGGCGTTCGGGTGGAAGTTGTCGGGACTGGCGGGGTTGGCAAGGTCCAGATTGATCCACGGGTTTGCGGAGTTGATGCCGTGGCCGAGGAACGCTCCGCGGACGTCGACGTACTGTGCGCCGGTGGCCTTGGCGGCAGCTGCAATGGTCGCATTCAGGCCGTCCGCCAACGCTGTAGCCCGGTAGATAAACAGCGACGTCGGATCGGTCTGACCGGGGGCAATTGGATCGTAAAGGTAGGGGTATCCGGTCACGACAATGCGGGCGTTAGGCGCTGCTGCCTGCACGCTCTGAATCATCGCGGCCACGTCGCCGGCGAGTTTCCCGCTGGCGATCTGGGCAGCAGCGGCATTGCTGGCTTTGTCACAGTCCGGCGCGGCGGCGGGATTGAACATCGCGGTAACGCACTTGGTGACGATTGTTCCGAACCCGAGGTTGTTGCCGCCTGCGGTGATGGTCACCAGTTCCGTGCTGGGGTTCAGTTTTTTCAACTGGGTTTGGACGACATCACCGGTGGTGTTGCCGCTACAGGCAGCTTTGGTGACGAGTTTGATGGCCTTCGTCTCGGCAGCGAGTTCGGAATAGCTGTTCTCACTGCGGTAGCAGGAGTCCAGGTACGCTCCCGCTCCCTGACCGGCGGCGTAGGAGTCTCCCAGCGCGATGTATTTGGTCTTGTCCACCGCCTGCGCCGGCGCTGCTGCCAGACTGGCCGCCATTGCGAAGGTAGCGAGACCGGCTGCCAGCGCAGCCCGCCGACGTCGTAGGCTCAGATTTCCCATGGTGTTCCCCTCAGTAGCACGCGGGTTCAGCGGGCCTTGCCAGGGTGCGGTATCAGTCCCGGGGCGTCAGGCGAGCCGAAAGAAGCCCGGCGGCGACCGGGTCCACCGCCACCCTACCCGAGCCGGTGGCGCCGGCAGGCAGCGTTGATACTCCCTTGTGGAGAACTTTCGCCAATCCAGCGTCTTGGGGGCACAGTGCCAGAACGCTGCGGGAAACGGCTCGCAGCCGGGCCAAGGCGAGGCGCTAAAGTAACCGGGTGAAGACTCCTAGATACGCGCTGGTTACGCGGATGGCGGCAGCTGCTACCGTTGCACTCGCCGGAACGTCCCTGGCCGTTCCCGCGCTAGCCGACGCCGGGCCCTCCCAGCCCGCCGTCGCCGTCGCTCCGATGCCGGACTCGCCAGCGTCGAGCGGCCCCCCGTCGGCGACGACCCCGACGTCACTGGAGTCCTCACCCACTGTCCCGGCCGTCAGCCAAGCAGGGCTTGCCGAGGCGACACTTCGCGATCTGGGCATGACGTTGGAGCAGTTCAACGCCGCGGGGGAACTGGCTAGGCGCGCGGCCGACGCCGTCCCCTCCCTGCACGGACTGCCCGGCTTTGTGGGGATCAGCCTGAAGGACGGCAAGATCGTCGTCCAGGGCACCGGCGCAGAACTTGGGGCCCGGATTGACGAGTTGAACGCCGCCGGCTCGACCGCTGACTTTGTGCTCGCACCGGCCGCCGCAGTTGCGCCTCCCAAAGAGTTGTCCGCCGCCGAACTTATCGCCTCGAGCACGGACCAGCTTTTCGAGGCCTACGTCCGGGAAGTCGGTCCGGCCGGCCTCCAGGCAGTGGCGTACGCCAACGGGCACTTTGTGATCCGCGCCGGTGGCACCAATGCTTCCGAGGGCACGTCTCCGCAAGCTCTGAACCCGCTGGTGCTGCTCGCGCCTACACCGCCATCCACGCCGTCCCAAGTTGTGCCGTCCCAGGTTCCGGTGCCGGGCAAGATTTCGGCTGCGGAATTCGTGTCCCGTTACAAGAACGTCGAACTGGAACATGGCGCACCGGTCAAGACCGAACATGACCTCTTCGGGGGACAGGGGTACGTCATCCCTGGTAATGGATGGGCTGGAGCCTGTTCCCTTGGTTTCAGCGCGTTCAGCCCCACGGGCGAACCGGAATTCCTTACGGCCGGACACTGTGCCGGCGACGGATCAACCACTGATGTGCCTCTGGAAGAGCCGACGTCCTCTCCTGCAGCGGGTGGTGCCCCGCTGGGCAGCCCGGTCATAGCCGCCGGTGCACTCGGCAGCTTTGGATTCAGCCAGTTCGGCGGACCGGGCAACACTCCCATTACTGGGACCGCGGCCAACCCCGGCAACGTAGGGACCGACATCGCGATCATCAAGGGGCTTGTGCTGGGCATGAACACGCAGCCCGCCGCCACGAAGTGGGATGTTGTGGGCAACCCGGAGCCGACCTCGGTCAAGATCATCGGTGAGCTGGCTCCGTTCCCGGGGCAGGCCGTGTGCCGGTCGGGGCGCACTACCGGCTGGAAGTGCGGCACCGTCGACTCCGTCGGCATCTGGGCCATGCCCGGGCCGACGAATGACCTGCGCGCGGTCCGCGCCTTCGACTCCACAACCGTAAAGTCAGACGGTGGGGACTCAGGCGGACCCTGGATCAGCGGCAACTTCGCGGTGGGCACCCACACCGGGGCAGAGACGCAAGGCTACGGAGCAGGACGGGTCCAACTCCGCGCCATTGCAGCCACACTCGTGGATGCGATGAAGCAGATTCCCGGCGTCAAGCTCCAGCTCTTCCTCAACAAGCCCGAACTTTCCGGAACTCCGAGTGAAAGCACGGTATTTTCAAACACCGTCGTTCGTGGGCGCGTTCTGGCTGCCCCCGCGTCGGCGGTTGCCACCGGCTCCACTGTGCACCTGGTCCGCTCCAGCCAGGGCACGGTCCAGGAGACTCTCGATGTTCCGGTGGACGGCACCGGCAACTGGTCGTTCAGGGCCCCGGCGTCGGAAGGATCATTCCAGTTCAAGGCGGAGACTCGAAACGGGTTCAGCAACTCGGGGACCGTGGCTTTCAACTTGAACGTCTCTGAATTGGCCGCCCCGGCAATTACCGCCCCTGCCGGCGGAGCCACAGTTGCGGCCCTAAACCGAATAGAGGGAAAAGGAACCCCCGGTAACGTCGTAAAGCTTTCCGGAGACGTGACTGGCTCGGCCGCGGTGCAGGCTGACGGCTCCTGGACTGTCGTACTCAAAGAACCTCAGGTTTACGGCAAGATTTCCGTTGTTGCCGTCCAGACCGCGCGCGGTCATGCAGACAGTGCTCCCACAACCGCGGAATTCGTTGTGGTGCCGCCGGCACCGATCCTGACAACCACGGTGGACGGCGTTTCGTTCCGACAGGACTCACTGCCGGAAACCTTGACCGGGACTGGAGTCGACGGCGCGGAGGTAATCCTCGCTGTGGACGGGCAGCCTATTGTGGTCCAGAAAGGCGGGTCCGGGGTGGGCGCGAAGTCGGTGTATGCATCCCTGGTCCCGTTCGTCGCGGTGACCAGCGGCCGCTGGAGTGCCCCCTTCCCGGCCGGTCTGGCTGTGGGGTCCCATACCCTCGCCGTTTCGCAATCAGTTGAGGGCGTTATCTCATCGGCTGTCACAGCGCGGTTTTCTATTCGCGCACCGGTTGCCGCTGCGAGCGGACCGGTATCCGCAACGCCTGCAGCCGGAGCGCTGTCACGGCCCGCCTCGGCTGTCCAGGCGCAGGCGGCGCGGGCCAAGAACTGGCCGGGCCCGCCGCTGTTGGTCGACACGGGCGCCGACCGAGTGCTTCCGGCAGCCGCCTCTCCGGCGGCCCCAGTTGCCAGCCCGACGGCCGCAACTGCCTCAGCGGCTCCGGCTGCGCCTGCCGTGGTTGCCCCACCGACGATTGCGGCTCGGGCGCAGAATCAGCCGGACCCGCTGCTACCGCCCAGTACCGGAGCCGGAGGAGTTCTTCCTGCCACCGCTCTGGCAGCAGGGGCGTTGCTGCTAGGCGGCGTTCTTATCGCATTCCGCCGGCGCCGGTCGGTGAACTGAGTTCCGGCCGCCGCTGAAGCTCGCCCTGGATGAAACGCGAGGGAGCTTAAAAGTAGGCGGGAGGAGGGGCCGGCCGGCCCCTCCGCCTGTCCGTGTCCTAGCCGAAATTGGCCACGTAGCTGGGTACACCCACCGCGTCTGTCGTTACCGGTGCCCCGGTGTCGTTGATGACGTGGTCCAAGGTCCCGGCGCCGAGGTTGACGGTCAGCAGACCGTGCAGCTTCACGCCCGGCGTGACCGGGACTTCGAACCCCCGGGTGGCGTGGATCGTGGGGTCGACGTTGTTGTAGACGTAGCTGCCGCCGCCCCAGAGTTCGTGGGTCTTGACCGCGTCGGCCACCTTGTACCCCGCCCAGCCGAGCACGCCGTGGTGTTGCCAGGCGGCCTGGTTGGGTGCGTCGTAGGGCAGCTCGTTCTGGAAGAAAACCGTCCGGCCGTGCTCGCCGTTCCAGACGGTGTTGTACTTCTGATAGTGCTCCACGAACAGGCCGGTAGCGGTCACATGGTCACCGTTGACGACCACGCCGTAGTCGGCCGTGTTGGTGTCCCAGCCGACGCCGTTGCCATGGTCCGCGCGCCAGGCCCAGATGTGGTCGAGGAGCACGTTGTCGCTGTTGACTTCCAGGCTGAGCGCCGCCTTGCCAACGTGGGGGCCGCCGATGCGGAAGAACACATCGTGAAGGGCGGTGGGGTTGGTGGCATCACTGTGCTTGCTGGCCTTGTCGGCAGCCGCGTTGCGTTCGGCAGTGCCGGCATTGGCGGGCTTGACCGTTTTGCCGATCCGCATCAGCGCGGGCGAGTTCACGGATCCGGCGTCGACGGTGATTCCGGCGATCTGGACGCCCGGGGCGTCCGCGACGGTCAGTGGTACAGCCCCGCCGACGGCGGTGAGGGTCGTCATGCCGAGGCCGAGGACGACGGCGTCGGCGCGCTTTACCTCGATGCTGCTGTCGACGTCGTAGACCCCCGGGGTGAACAGCAGGTTCTTGCCGCGCGCCAGCTGGGAGTTGATGGTTTTGACTGAATCGGACGGGCGGGCCACGAAGAAGTCGGACAGCGGAATGCTGTGGCCCGGCGTCGGACCGTTTTCCCAGGTGGTGCCGGTGCAGTTCTGGCGGAGGGCAGGAACGAAGACGCTGTACTGGCCGGCCTCGTCGATGGTCAGGTAGGGCTTCTCACGGCTGACCGGGGTTGTTGCCAGAGTGGTGTACGGCGGGTTCGGGAAGGACTGCGCCGGTGCCCCGTTCACTCCGGAGAAGACCTGGTTCCACACGCCATTGGACCAGCCGCCGATGCTGCTGTCCCGGACGTAATACTGCTGCTGCGAGCCGTTGACGACGGTGCCGGTCTTCGAGTCGGAGATGAAGCCGCCGCTGGCATACTGCGGTCCGGCGGTGCAGTAGTCCATCAGCGAGAGATTCCCGCCGGTGACACTGACGCGGCGCATCGGCGAGGCCTGGGAAGCGGCCCAGAAATTCGCCGAGCTGCGGCAGCCCTCGAGCCCGGTGACATTGATCGAAAGGTTGGAAACGGATCGCCAGAAGTTGTTCAAGGCTATGCAGTTGTCTGCGGTAAGGCAGCGGTTGTAGGCGTCGACGTGGCCGTTGATCACAACGTCCGTGGGGGAGGCGCCCAGCCCTGCCACCTCGGTGGAGTAGCCGACCTGAACGATCAGGGGCTTCTCGGCGCTCCCGTAGGTGCCGGGTTTAAAGAGCAGGGAGTAGCGGTCGGTTCCCATCTCATCATCGACCTGCTCGGCCGCGATGGCGTCCACCGTCGCCTGGATCTCCGCCACCGGCATGCCGGGGTCGAAAACCCGTACGTTGGGACCGAGATCGGGGGCGGCCCCCGGCTTCGGCGCGGCCGGCGCAGGTGCCGTGGGCTGCGCCGCCGGCGCGGCCCCCGCGGGCTGGGCGGTTGCGGGGGTGACTCCCGCGCCGGCGCCCAGGACGCCCAGCAGGACGGCGACGGCGCCGGTGGCGAGCCGGTGGGGGAGCCGATAAGGCGTCCTGGCCTGCGGATGCGCGGCCGCACGGACAGCGCTGAAGTGGGCAAGCGGCATTGCTGGTCCTACTCTCTGTGAGGTCCGGCTTTCAGACCGGTTGCGAGGGCAGCGGCAGTCTGGAAAGAGGACTTACAAGCGACGGGAGTCCGGTATGGACGGCGCCGTGGGAGCGCTCCCGTCGGGGAAGCGTAGCACTGCACCCAGGCCCGGGCAACAGCTTCATCGGCCTTCGGAGCGCGTGCTTGACAGGGGTAAGTGACGTAGGACACCATTCTGTGAGAGCGCTCCCACCAGGAAGCAGGAGCGCTTCCCATCCCCACTCTGGACGGCGCCTAGCCCTGCACCTGATGCGGCGCCTCCATTCCGACAAGGAGTCCCAACGTGAACCACCCCCGCAAAATCACGGCACTCTCGGCGGCAGCCGCGGCCCTGGCCCTGGCCCTTAGCGCCTGCGGAACAGAGGCTCCCAAGGGCGCCGCCGGCGCTGGCGAAACCGGCAAGGAGCCAGTGACCCTGACTGTCGCAACCTTCAACGAATTCGGCTACGAGGACTGCTCAAGGAATATGAGTCGCTCAACCCCAATGTGAAGGTCCAGCACAAGAAGGCCGCAACTACGAACGAGGCGCGGGACAACTTGACCACGCGACTGGCGGCCAAGTCAGGCCTGTCGGATGTCGAAGCCATCGAGGTCGACTGGCTTTCCGAACTGAAGCAGTACCCGGACCAGTTCGTAGACCTCAAGGACCCGGCAGTAGAAGGCCGCTGGCTGGACTGGAAGACGGAGGCGGCCACCACAGAGGACGGCCAGCTCATCGGTTACGGCACGGACTCGGGTCCCGAGGCGGTCTGCTACAACTCGGCGCTGCTCAAGGCCGCCGGTATGCCCACGGACCGGGAATCGGTCGCCAAAATGCTCGGCACCACGTGGGATAGCTACTTCGACGCCGGCAAGAAGTTCGTCGCGGCCAAGACCGGGCCCGCCTGGTTCGACTCCGCCGGGGCCATTTACCAGGGTATGAGCAACCAGTTGGAGAAGGCCTACGAGAACGAGGACGGCACCGTCATCGCCGCCGAGAACCCTGCCGTCAAGGACGTCTACACCAAGGTTCTGGACGCCTCGACCAAGGATAATCTCTCGGCACACCTGCCCCAGTGGAGCAACGACTGGGTCGCCGGTTTCCAGTCCCAGAAGTTCGCCACCACCCTCTGCCCGGGCTGGATGCTCGGCGTGATCGAGGGTAACCGCCGCCGGCGTTAAGGGCTGGGATGTTGCCAACGTCTTCCCCGGCGGCGGTGGAAACTGGGGCGGCTCCTACCTGACCGTCCCAGCCCAGGGCAAGCACCAGGCCGAAGCCAAGAAGCTCGCCGCCTGGCTGACCGCTCCTGAGCAGCAGGTCAAGGCGTTCAAGGCCAAGGGCACGTTCCCCAGCCAGGTCGAAGCACTGAAGAGCGAGGCCCTGCTGGGCCAAAGCAACGCGTTCTTCAACAATGCACCCACCGGCAAGATCTTCGCCGAGCGGGCCCAGGCGGTAGGTGCCACGCCGTTCAAGGGACCGAAGTTCTTTGCCATCAACGACGCCATGCAGCAAGCCCTGACCCGGGTGGACGTGGATAAGTCCGACGACCCCGCGTCATCTTGGGCGAAGTTCCTCACCGCTGTGAAGTCCCTCTAGGCGATGTCGATAACGGACCGGGTGAGGCCGCAGGGCCACCTCTCCGGCGGCCCAAGCACGAGGGACCGGAAGATCCGGCGCCTCGCGTTTTCGCAGCGGGTGTCGCAGTGGGACGTCAAGTTTTCACCGTACCTCTACATTTCGCCGTTCTTCGTCCTGTTTGCCCTGACCGGGTTGTTTCCGCTGCTCTACACCGGCTGGGTGTCACTGCACAACTGGAACCTCATCGGCGGCCAGGGCAAGTTCGTCGGACTGGATAACTTCGGATTTGTCCTCAGCCAGCCGTACTTCTGGAACGCGGTCGGAAACACGCTGAGCATCTTCCTGCTCTCGTCGGTGCCGCAGGTGGTGCTGGCGCTGCTCATCGCAGCAGTGCTGGACGCCAACCTGCGGGCGACGACGTTCTGGCGGATGGGAGTGCTGGTGCCGTTCGTCGTCGCTCCCGTGGCGGTCGGGCTGATCTTCAACAACCTGTTCGCGGACCAGTTCGGACTGGTCAACGAGTTGCTGGCAGGCTTCGGCCTCGACCCGGTCCGCTGGCACTCCGACCAGCTCGCCAGCCACCTCGCGATCGCCACCATGGTCAACTTCCGCTGGATCGGTTACAACGCACTGATCTTCCTGGCCGCGATGCAGGCGATTCCCCGCGAGGTGTTCGAGGCGGCCACCATTGACGGGGCCGGCCGCGTCCGCCAGTTCATCTCGGTGACAGTGCCCATGCTCCGCCCCACCGTGATTTTCGTGGCCATCACCTCCACTATCGGCGGGCTGCAGATCTTTGACGAGCCCCGGGTGTTCGACCAGTCCGGACTCGGCGGCGCCGACCGGCAGTGGCAGACCCTCACCATGTACATCTGGGAGCTCGGCTGGGGCCAGCGCAACTTCGGCAGGGCTTCCGCGGTGGCGTGGCTGCTGTTCCTGATGATTGTGCTGATCGCCGTCCTGAACTTCCTTCTCACCCGCCGCATCGCCAGCCAGGGAGGCCGTAAATGAGTTCCGTCCCGATGATCCGGCAAACCGCAGGTAAGGGCGCCGCGAAAGCGGCGGCCAACCGGTTGAACCCGCCGAACCGGCTGAACCGGCCGGCGCGGCGCGCCCGGGACCAGGGCCGTTCCGGAAGCGCGCGTCGTCCCGGGCGGCTGAGCTACGGCTTCCTGGCCGCCGTGCTGCTGGCGTCCCTGTTTCCGCTCTACTGGTCCTTCCTGGTGGGCAGCCACGACAGCACTGCGCTGAGCCGCGGTGTTCCGCTGCTTCCGGGCGGAAACTTCCTCTCCAATGCTGCGAAAGTCTTCGACAGCATCCCGTTTTGGAAGGCCATGGGCAACAGCATCCTGGTCTCTACGGTCACGGCGGCCTCGGTGGTGGTTTTTTCCACCCTCGCCGGGTTCGCGTTCGCGAAACTGCGCTTCCGGGGAAGTAGATGGCTTCTGGTCTTCGTGATCGCTACCATGGCGGTCCCCACCCAGCTGGGTGTGGTCCCGCTGTTCATCGTGATGGCCAAGCTGGGTTGGACCGGATCCCTCTGGGCGGTCATCATTCCCGGCGTCGTTACGGCCTTCGGAGTCTTCTGGATGACCCAGTACCTTCGGGATGCCCTGCCGGATGAACTCATCGAAGCCGTCCGGATAGACGGCGCCTCCATGATCCAGGCATTCTGGTACGTGGGTTTCCCCGCAGCGCGGCCGGCCGCTGCGATGCTGGCGCTGTTCACTTTCGTGGCAACGTGGACGAACTTCTTCTGGCTGTTTATTGTGCTGGACCCCTCCAACCCGACCCTGCCGGTGGCGCTGCAGCTGCTGCAGGCGGCACACTTTGTGGACTACTCGGTGGTGTTGGCCGGCGCTGTCCTGGCCACCATCCCGCTATTACTGCTCTTCATTGCGGCAGGTCGCCAACTCGTTTCAGGAATTATGCAAGGAGCAGTCAAAGGATGAGCACCACCCCGATTACTTTCCCCGAAGGCTTCCTTTGGGGCGCGGCTACGGCTGCCTACCAGATCGAAGGAGCCGCCCACACCGGCGGCCGGGAGGACTCGATCTGGGATACCTTCGCCCGGATCCCGGGCGCCGTGGCGGACGCCCACAACGGTGACGTGGCCTGTGACCATTACAACCGCTCGGGCCAGGACGTCGAGCTGATGAAATCGCTGAATCTTAAGGCGTACCGGTTTTCGACGTCGTGGGCCCGCTGCATGCCCGACGGCTGGACCCCCAACCCCGAGGGAATCGCATTTTATTCGCGTCTCGTGGATGAACTGCTCGCCGCGGGCATCACCCCCTGGCTGACGTTGTACCACTGGGACCTCCCGCAGGCGCTGGAGGATGAGGGCGGCTGGGCGAACCGTGAGACTGCCCGGTTGTTCGCCGACTACGCTGCCGTGATGCACGAAGCTCTGGGCGACCGGGTCCGGATCTGGACCACGCTCAATGAACCGTGGTGCTCGGCTTTCCTTGGCTACGCCGCGGGAGTCCACGCTCCCGGGCGGCAGGAACCGGCCGCCGCGCTCGCCGCTGCCCACCATCTTTTGCTCGGAC
The DNA here is from genome assembly GCF_030816855.1 of Arthrobacter sp. B3I4. Classification (NCBI taxonomy): domain Bacteria; kingdom Bacillati; phylum Actinomycetota; class Actinomycetes; order Micrococcales; family Micrococcaceae; genus Arthrobacter; species Arthrobacter sp. B3I4. The sequence continues at coordinate 1,377,950 of NZ_JAUSYK010000001.1, forward strand.
ACGGACTCGCTGTTCAGGAGCTGCGCCGGCGTGATCCCGCGGCGAGCCTGGGAATTACGCTGAATCTCACCGTCGCGGATCCGGCGGACCCCGGCGCGGCGGACGACCGGGACGCAGCCCGGCGGATCGACGGGTTGCACAACCGCATCTTCCTCGATCCCATCTTCCGCGGCACCTACCCTGCAGACGTGCTGGAGGACGTCGCCGGCCTCGGTTTCGACAGTGTGGTGCAAGACGGCGACCTGGACGTCATTTCGGCGCCCCTGGATCTGCTCGGCGTCAACTACTACCAGGGAGAGGCCCTGACCAAGACGGTACCGGCGGGCGAGGCTCCGACCAGCGAGGCTCCGGCCGCCGCGGCGCCGGAGGAAGCCGGCAGGCCGACGGCGTCACCGTTCGTTGCCGCCGACGGGGTGCACTCGGTACCGCGGGGACTGCCGGTGACGGGCATGGGCTGGGAGGTGCAGCCCGAGGGCCTGACCCGGCTGCTGACCCGGCTGCAGCGGGAGTACACAGGCCCGGCGGGCATCCCGATCTACATGACGGAGAACGGTGCCGCGTACCCGGACGTCCCCGACGCCGACGGCTTCGTCGACGACCGGGAGAGGCTGGCGTTCTTTGAGGCGCATCTGCGCGCGGTCCGCGATGCGATCGACGGCGGGGCGGACGTCCGCGGCTACCTCGCCTGGTCGCTGCTGGACAACTTCGAATGGGCCTATGGCTACCACCAGCGCTTCGGCCTGGTCCGGGTGGACTACGACACCCTGGAACGGACACCCAAGGCGAGCGGTCTGTGGTTCGCCAAGGTGGCGGCGGCGAACGCCCTGCCCGCGGACTAGCAGTCCGGTCCGGCAGTCCGGCCAAACAGTCCGGCCCGGGTGAGCTCGGAGGATGTCGTATTCTCAAAGTGATGAGCGAACAGAACCTCCGGACTCTCCGGGCCGGACCGGCCGGACACAGTCCCACCCTTGAAGACCTTGCGACGGCGGCCGGGGTGTCCCGCTCCACCGCCTCGAGGGCCATCAATGGCGGGTCCCGTGTCAGCCCGGAGGCGCTGGCTGCTGTCAACGCGGCGGTTATTGAGCTGGGCTACACCCCCAACCGGGCCGCCCGGAGCCTGGTTACCCGCCGGACGTCGTCAATCGCCCTGGTGATCAACGAACCCGATGCCCGCGTCATGATGGACCCGTTCTTTGCCGCCGTCATCACCGGCGTGACCGAGGCGCTGCGGGAAACCGAAATGCAATTGGTCCTGCTGATGTCCCGGGCCGGGGGCGACCCTTCCCGGACGCTGCGGTACCTGCGCGGCGGCCACGTTGACGGAGCAATTATCGTTTCGCACCACAAGGCAGACGGCTGGACTGAAGAACTTGCCGCCTCGGGATTGCCCACCGTTTTTATTGGAAGGCCCTGGGACACCCGGCTGGGCATCCACTACGTGGACGTGGACAGCTTCGACGGCGCCCGGCAGGCCGCGCTTCACCTGGCAGCGGCCGGCCGCACACGGCTGGGGACCATCACCGGACCGCTCGACATGACGGCTGCCGCGGACCGGCTCAGGGGCTGGCAAGCCGGCCTCAGCGAAGCCGGGCTGCCGGCCGGACCGGTCGCGCACGGAGACTTCACTCCTGCCGGCGGCACCGAAGCGGCCGAACGCCTCCTGAGCCAGGACAGCCGTCTGGACGGCATCTTTGCCGCTTCCGACCTGATGGCCCGCGGCGCCATCACCGCCCTGCTGGCCTCGGGGCGCGCAGTACCTGGCGACGTCGCCGTCGTCGGCTTCGATGACCACCTGACGGCGCCGGGCGAACTGCCGCTGACCACGGTCAACCAGCCGACGGTGGAAATGGCCGCCCAAGCAGGCCGTCTTCTGCTCGACGACATCGAGAACCCGGGGACCAGCCGGGAGCCGGTCATCTTCCCTGCGCGACTGGTCGTGAGGGCGAGCAGCCTGCCGTAGCCCGGGCGGAGCCGCCGAGGCGCAGGGTGGCGTTGCCTAGCCCTTGCGGTCCAGCAGCAGGTTGGTGATCCGCATGGTGCACAGCCGGTCACCGAGCGCATTGCTGATGACCACCTCGTGGGTGGTAACGGTGCCGCCCAGGTGAATGGGGGTGGCGGTGATGGTTACGAGTCCTTCCCGGGCTGACTTGTGGTGCGTCGCCGAGACGTCCACACCAACCGCCGTCTTGCCCAGTGTGCTGGCGTGGATCACTGCCGCCCAGGAACCCACCGCCTCTCCCACAGCCAGTGAGGCGCCGCCATGCAACAGTCCGAAGGACTGCCGGTTGCCCTCCACCGGCATGGTGGCCACAACGCGGTCTACGGACTGCTCGACGATCTTGACGCCCATCTTCTCGTCGAGCTCGCCCAACGTGATCTTCCACAGCTCGGCATCGCGGGGCTCGGGGGTCATTGTGTCTCCTCTGGTGTGGTGCACAGGGCATGCCGCCTGTCACGGGCCGGTCCGGCCTGCTGTTCCTAGTGTGCCGCAGGACTCATTCATGTACTCTAGACATATTACCGAACGGACGGTCAGTAATGTGCTGGCCATGCCGATCTTGCCCCGTTGGAAGGACCCGTCAACGATGACCACCACTGCAACAGCTCCGGAACCCACTGTGGGCACCGTCGAAATCGTTCCCAGCTTCGTCCGGAACTCGTGGTGGACACCCGACGCCGGTGCTGCCGCCGGCGCCGCCATGGTCCTGGACGCCAGCACCGGGGAGCTGCTGGCCAAGGTGAGCACCGAGGGTCTGGACCTGGCCGCCGTCGTCGATTACGGCCGCACCACCGGGCAGTCCGAACTGGGCAAGCTGACCTTCCACCAGCGTGCCCTCAAGCTCAAGGAACTGGCGCAGTATCTCAACGGCCGCCGCGAGGAGTTTTACGCGCTGTCCGCCCAGACGGGTGCCACCAAGGTCGACTCGCTGATCGACATCGACGGCGGCATCGGCGTGCTCTTCACCTTCGGCTCCAAGGGCCGGCGTGAACTGCCAAACTCGCAGGTCGTCGTGGACGGGCCGATGGAGGTGCTCTCCCGGGACGGCTCGTTTGCCGGCGAGCACATCTACACCCGGATTCCCGGCGTCGCCGTCCAGATCAACGCCTTCAACTTCCCGGTCTGGGGCATGCTCGAGAAGCTCGCCCCGGCCTTCATCGCCGGTGTGCCCACCATCGTCAAGCCCGCCACCCCGACCGGTTACGTCGCGGCCGCCGTCGTGAAGGCGATCGATGAATCCGGCATCCTGCCCGAGGGTTCGCTGCAGCTCGTCTCCGGCTCCGTCCGGACCCTGCTGGACCACCTCGACTACCGCGACCTCGTGGCCTTCACCGGCTCCGCCTCCACCGCCAACACGCTCAAGTCGCACCCCAACGTTGTTACCGGCGGAGTCCGCTTCACCTCCGAAACCGACTCCCTCAACGCCGCGATCCTGGGCCCCGACGCCGTCAAGGGAACGCCGGAATTCGACGCTTTCATTAAGTCCCTCGTGACCGAGATGACCGCCAAGGCCGGCCAGAAATGCACGTCCATTCGCCGCGCCATCGTGCCGCAGGAGCTGGTGTCCGACGTCGTCGCTGCGGTGGGGGAGCGGATCAGGGAGCGGGTCGTCCTTGGTGACCCCCGCGCGGAGGGCGTCACCATGGGAGCTCTTGCCTCCCGGGAGCAGCTCGCCGATGTGCGCGCCGCCGTCCAGGCCATGCTCGACGCCGGTGGTGAACTCGCGTACGGCTCCCTCGATTCGCCGCAGGTCACCAGCGCGGACGGCAGCGTCGGCGTCGTCGAGGACGGCGCCTTCATGTCCCCCGTGCTGCTGAGCTGGGCCGACCCCGAAGCCGAGGAGGTCCACTCGCTGGAAGCCTTCGGCCCCGTCTCCTCGGTGATTGGCTACACGGACCTGGCTGACGCTGTCCGCCTCGCCGCCCGCGGCGGCGGGTCGCTGGTCGCCTCGGTCTGCACCAACGACGCCGACGTCGCCCGTGAACTTGTCACCGGCATCGCGGCGCACCACGGCCGGGTCCTCATGCTCAACCGCGAGGATGCCCGCAGTTCCACCGGGCACGGCTCCCCGGTGCCGCACCTGGTTCACGGCGGTCCGGGCCGGGCCGGCGGGGGCGAGGAACTGGGCGGCATCCGCTCAGTCATGCACCACATGCAGCGCACCGCCATCCAGGGCTCACCCAATATGCTGACGGCCGTCACCGGAGTTTGGCACACCGGCGCGGACCGCAACTTCACCCTAGAAACCGAGGGCCAGCACCCGTTCCGCAAGCCCCTGGCCACGCTGCACATCGGCGACGCGATCCGGTCGGACCTGCGGGAGGTCTCGCTGGAGGAGATCACCAGGTTCGCCAACTCCACCGGCGACACGTTCTACGCCCACACCAACCAGGAAGCGGCGGAAGCCAACCCGTTCTTCCCCGGCATCGTGGCGCACGGTTACCTGCTTTTGGCCTGGGGTGCCGGACTGTTCGTGGAACCCGCGCCGGGCCCGGTTCTGGCCAACTACGGCCTGGAGAACCTGCGCTTTATCACCCGCGGTCGCCGCCGGCGATTCCATCCGGGTCACCCTCACGGCCAAGAAGATCACCCCGCGCGAAACCGACGAGTACGGCGAGGTGGCCTGGGACGCCGTCCTGACCAATCAGAACGACGAAATCGTGGCCACCTACGACGTCTTGACCCTCGTGGAGAAGTAACCCGCCGGTCGTCTTACGGGCTGCGCGTTACTTGGGCTGCGCAGCCGAGTTGAGGACGTGGTTGCGGGCCCTAGCGGTGGCCGCGGCTATCATCCGCTCCAGCGGCCCGCGTCCCTTCGCTTTCTGCCAGACGACGGCGAACACGAGGGCGGCGGCCACCTGGAGACCCCAGGCCAGATACGGCTCATCTGCCAAAAATCCGGTGGCAAGGATCAACAGGTGCGCTGAGTACAGGGTCAGGGTCATGCTGCCTGCGGCTGCCAAGGGCGTCAAGAGACCGCCGACACCGCGGGCGGCCAGCAGCACGGCCCCAATGGCGGCCAGGGACGTTCCGATGGTGAGGAGAATATCCAGGGGCGTGGTGGAGTGCGGTGCCGCGATCGCCAGCCACCACCAGGAACTCGTCGGCAGGCTGGGGTCGGGACCCCAGATCAGCGCGTCGCTGATCGCCTCGTGCGAGAGCGAAGGGGTTGCATCCTCGATGGCCTTCAATCCGCCCAATGGGCCCAGCGCAAGAACTGAAAGCAGCCAGGCGGCTACAGCGAGGGCGGCCCCGCCGGCCAGCAGCCGACTCTGGGTCCGGACTGCCGTGAGGTCCAAGCGCCCCACGGCCAGGCCGGCGCAGATATACGCCATCCACGGCAGCGCCGGGTAGACGCCGGTGAGGAGCGTCTGGCTGAAAAACACGGCAGGATCGCCGAAGGCCGTGGCGAAGGTGGGGTCGTAGCCCGGCTCGGGAAGACGGTCTCGGAGGGCCTGCATCAAGACAGGGCCGACCAGAGCGAAGGCAAGGGCCGTTACGGCCACCTTGCCGGAGGAGAGCCCCAGCAAGGGGATTGCCAGAATGAACATCACCCCGTAATAAGCCAAAATGATGTAGGCAGGCATATCGACATTCGCGATGGCTAGGCCGATCCCCAGGATCAGCACGCCGCGGACGGCAAGGGCAGCCCTGGCCGCGGTCAGGGTGAGTCCGCGCAGCGGACGGCGTCCACCGGAGCTGAAGGCCAGGGAGACGCCGGCCAGCACCGCGAAGAGTGCCGCGGATTTGCCGGCGAACAGCAACCAGCTCAGCGTAGGTTCGAACCGGTCGGTCCAGGCGGGCAGCAGGTGGATGCCCATCATCCCGATCAGCGCGATGCCACGGACGGCGTCCACACCTATGAGTCGCCGCTTGGCCTGAGTCCCGGCGGTTGCCCGGCCCACGGGATCTGTACCTGCCGGGGTACCGGGTTCCTGTCCAGAGGGCGCCTGTCCACTGGTAGCTCGTTCGTGCGTAGGCCGGTCACTGGGAGCCCGGTCATTGGGCCCTGACGCGGGCGGGGCCGGCGTGGCCGGTTCCGGAGCGGTGGGGTCCGGGGCGGATAATCCACTTCCAACGCCTGAGCGATCAGGTGCATCCATAAAGCGTCTCCCCCGAAGATGGGACCTGCGCCTCGCGTGTAATAAGCGACGCACGGCCCAGCAAACCAGTGTTTGCTATGCATCCTCTTTGGCGCACCTGTGGATTCGCTGTGGTGCCGCAGTTCGTTCGTGGCTACGGCCGGGCCGCGCCGTCGTTGCCCGGGACCGCCGCATAGCCGCGCCACCTGTTCTTGTCCGGTTCGGGCAGGTCTTCCCAAGGCAGGGCCGGCGGCATCCAGAGACCGGCCAGAGCGGTTGACCGTTCCTCATACAGCTTTCGGCCGGGATCGGTTGTCGCCCTGCCATGCCGTGCACGTTCGGGGTGTGTTTGAGTGACCGCCGCTTCGGGGCCCGGGCAAGGGATGGCGGGATTGGATTCCAGAACGCGCATTTTCTGTCCTCGACTCGGGTCGGTCCTGTTGGGGGCAGTTCAATCCTGGGGCGGGGGGCTGTGAGGCAGGCCGTGGCTTGCTGTGGCGCGGCTGTGCATCGGCCGCTGCGCGCTTGCGTCTGTAGTTGCTGATTCCGTTAGCGCCTACCGGCCTGGCGCGGGCGCCGGTGCGCCGGATTGCTGAGCGCTCTCACTGGGCAGGCTCCTTGTCTCCGGTTCCGGCGTAAAATTTCAAGGGTAGGAGGTGGCGAAATGTCCCTAGTACTCAACAAAGCCACAACAGTCCTGCCGGTCGATGATGCGGCGCGTGCCCGGCATTTCTATGCGGACACACTGGGTCTCCCGCATCGTGGTGTGGCCGAGGACGGAAGCGAAATGTTCGGCTCAGAGGGCGGCCCTTTGCTGCAGCTGATGCCCGTGAAGGATGGAAAGCATTCGGAGCACACCACCCTGAGTTTTGAAGTCAGTGAAATTGAAAGCACGGTTCGGGAGATGGAAGCCCGGGGCGTCAGGTTCCAGGACTACGATCTCCCGGAGCTCAAAACCGAGAATCACATCTGCACAACGGACTCCGAGAAGTGCGCCTGGTTCATGGACACTGAGCACAACGTTCTCTGTGTGCACGAAAACCTCACCACGGCGGCCGATTACCAGCTCTGATCCTCGACCGCCACAAAAACAGCGCCCCCTGTTGGGGGCGCTGTTTCAGTTTGCGGTCGGAAGCCGCGCGGCCCGTCAGGACCTCGCGCGGCACCGTCGGGCTTCCGCAGCCGATCAGGCCTCGGCGCCGCCGTGCAAGCCGTCGTCGCTACTGTCATCCTCGCGGCCGGTGCCGCGGCCGGACTCACTGCGGTCGGAGAGGTCCATGTTGCCGCGTGCCTCGTCCATGGTGGGGCCGCCGGCGGGAACGCTGTACGTCTCGGGGCGTATGCCGTGCGCCTGTTCCTCGATCAGGGCCTGCTCTTCACTGAAACGGATCACGTTTGCTTCGTCCCCGGCATCGCCGGGAATGTCCTCGCGAAGCTTCGATGGATCCGGAACGATGAATCCTGCGTCAGGTTCTTCCTTGGGGTGGCTCATGGTTCTTCCTTCCTCGCTGAGATGGCTTTCTACCACCGTAGTCCCGGGCGCCAGGAATACCAAGCACGCTTATTATTTCGTTTGGCGGGCGCTGGCTCGCGCGTGCTGGCCGTTGGACGTCTTCAGGCAGCCCTCATCCCGCGGCACGGCGACCGGCCCGGCTGGTTTGGCTGGAAAGTACGACGCCGTTCCGGGGGGACTTTGCCACGGAGGCGCCGACAGCCAGCAGCGATTGTCCGGGAGGGGTAGTCAATGTGCCCCCGGCCGGCCGGCCGCCCCGGGCCGCCCGGTGCCCGCATTCAGGACCAGGGTGTGACGGGGCGGGGCTGCAAGGCGCCGTTGACCGTCAAGTCGACGCGTTCATTGAAGAAACTGATAAGGCCATGGATTTGGGCGGCGTCGCGGAACCGCCGGTCATAGCTCCACGCAATGTTGTCGCCCTGGTCCGAGCCGGTGTAGCTCCAGTACCGGGCCATGCCCTTGTACGGGCACACTGTCCGCTTCCGGCTCTCCTGCAGGAGGTCCAGCCTGACGTCCGACGGCGGCAGGTAATACCGGACGGGCAGCATGGTTTCGTAGAGAAGCTGCGCCGCCGTCGTGTGGGCCAGCGTCACGCCGTCCAGCGCGACCTCCACGTCCGCCGATGACGCGCGGACGTCCACCCGGTGAAACGGATCCCGGGGATGGCCGATGATTTCTTCATCATCCTCAAGCCATTGGAAGGCGGCGAAATCCAGTACCACGTAGCCGGCCAGGTCCGGGTCCTCAAGCCGGAAGGCGGCGCGGGGGACAGCGCCGGACGGCATTGCGACGTCGAACTCCTCCCCGGCGGCGGTATGCCCCGCGAAAGCCGTTCCGGGGTCCAGGAGTCCGGGGGATCCTCCGGACCGGAGCCTGAAAGCGTGCTCCTCGACGGCAGCTGCCGGCAGCGCCGGCGGGACGAGTGCGGCCAGCAGGTCCTGCTCTGGCACGGCGTAAACCGGGGTGACCCGCCGCGGCTCCCAGAGGAGGTAGGCGCTGCGCGTATCGACGACGGCGTTGCCGCTGAAGCTCGCGCGGACCCTCTTGGTTGTGGGCTCGTACCGCAGCTGGGGGAACGCGCCCGTCAGCAGCCGGGACAACTTGGTGGCCATCTATCCAGCGTGGCGCGGCGCACCGAGCGGGTCAATAGGTTCAAGAAGACGAGCCGGAAGAAGATCCTAGCGGGGGACGTGCAGGCCGTTGAACGCCATGGTGATCACGTCGTCGGCCAGTTTCTCAGGCGAGAGGGATCCGCCCGGTTTGTACCATTCGACGATTGAGTTGATGGTTCCGAACAGCAACCGGGTGACGGTGCGGGGGTCGATGTCCTGCCGCAGCGAACCTTCATCCCGGGCCGCCGAAATCAGGGCGGCGACCTTGTGGTCAAAGGTGCGACGCCGTTCCAAAGCGTTGCGTTCGATTTCGGTGTTGCCGCGCAGCCGGAGCAGCAGGGTGACGAACGGGAGCCGCTCCACCAGGACCGAAATCGTTTCGCGGAGCACAAACTCCAGACGCGCGTCCGCCGACCCGTTCTTGGCTTCCGGGCGGTCCAGGACCGCTTCCAGGCCGCCGAGGGCCTCTTCCAGCGCCAGCTTGAGCAGGTCGCCCTTGGAAGGCACGTGGTGGTAGATCGCTGACTTGGAGATGCCGAGGTTCTCGGCAAGGATGCCCATGGACGTGGCGTCGTAGCCGTGGCGGTTGAAGACGTCGACAGCAATCAACAGGACCGACTGCTGGTCATAGCCGGGGCGGCCGCGCTTGGTGGTGGTGGTGGGCATACTCGCTAGTTTCTCATGAACGGTCGGTCGGCCCGGCAAGAGCGGCCCGGCAGAAGCGCCCAGGAGGACGCGTCTGCCGGGCCGGCCAGCGCCGCGGGCGGCGGAACGGATCAGGCCTTGGGGCGCAGGTCGTAGATGCGGCGCAGCTTGCCGTTGGAGCGCTCCAGGGAGCCGGGCTCGACGACGTCGACGCTGCAGGAGGAGCCGACGTGGATCTTGATCTGGTGCTGCAGCAACTTCGCCGCATTCGCGCTGCCCTCCGCCGTGACGGCGTCGCGGCGTTCGATCTTGACCGTCAGCTGGTCCATCCGCTGCCCCTCCGGGCGGGTGAGTTCCAACTGGAAGTGCGGGCTCAGCTCGGGAATCCGCAGCGCAATCTCCTCGATCTGGGAGGGGAACAGGTTCACGCCGCGCAGGATGATCATGTCGTCGCTGCGGCCGGTGATGCGTCCCATCCGGCGGTGCGCCGGTCGGGCGGTGCCGGGCAGCAGCCGGGTGAGGTCCTTGGTGCGGTACCGGATGATCGGCAGCGCTTCCTTGGTCAGCGAGGTGAAGACCAGCTCGCCGGGCTCGCCGTCGCCCAACACGACGGAGGTGTCGAACGGGTCAATGATCTCCGGGCGGAAGTGGTCCTCCCAGATGTGGCTGCCGTCCTGGGTTTCGACCGCTTCTCCGGCCACGCCGGGGCCCATGACCTCGGAGAGGCCATAGATGTCGCAGGCCTTGAGGTTCATGGTGACCTCGAGCTCGTGCCGCATTTCCTCGGTCCAGGGCTCTGCACCGAGCACTGCGTACTTCAGCGAGGTGGACGCCGGGTCGATGCCCTGCTTGATCATGGCATCGGCGATGGTGAGCAGATAGGTCGGCGTGGCCAGGATGGCGTCCGGTTCGAAGTCCTGGATGAGCTGAATCTGGCGTTCGGTCTGGCCGCCGGAGATCGGGATGACGGTGCAGCCCAGCGCCTCGGCCCCGGCGTGGGCCCCCATGCCGCCGGTGAACAGACCATAGCCGTAGGCGTTGTGGACCTTCATGCCGGGACGGACACCGGAGGCGCGCAGCGAGCGGGCCACCAGCTTGGCCCAGTCGGCGAGGTCCTGCTTGGTGTAGCCCACCACGGTGGCGCGGCCGGTGGTCCCGGAGCTGGCATGGATCCGGGCCACTTCCTGCTGCGGCACGGCGAACATGCCGAACGGGTACTCCAGCCGGAGGTCTTCCTTTGTGGTGTAGGGGAACTTCCCCAGGTCGGAGAGCTCGCGAAGGTCGGTGGGGTGGACCCCCGCCTCGTCGAACTTGCGCTTGTACAACGGGACACGGTCGTAGGCGTAGGCCACGGTGTGCTGGAGGCGGCTGAGCTGCAGGGCCTCGAGCTCGTCGCGGGAGATGGTTTCTTCGCGGTCCAGGACAGCGTCGCTGGGGGCGAGGGCAGATTCAGCGGTGGGGGTGGTCATCGGGGTCCCTATTTCTATTTCTTGGAGATGGTGCGGCTGCGGCCGCGGAACTCGGCGACGAGTTCGCCAGGGGGGACATCGGCGGGGAGCCCGCCCGGGAGCGTGGGGGCGGGTGCGCCGGCGGGGGAGGCTGCGGGAGATGCCCCCGTGGCTTCCGTGGCGGCGGGGTCCGCCGCGTAGATCTGGATGTCGTACAGGCCGCTGCGGCCGGTGCTCGCGCGCCGGTTGGCGACGGCGGTAAGGACCTGGCCCTGGAAGGCGGGCTTGATGAAGTTGATGTCGACGCCGGACGCCACGGTGATGCTGCCTTCGTCAGCCAGGCCCGGGTTGGCCGGGTTGCAGGCGAGAGCAAAGGCCGTGTCGCCGAAGGCGAAGATCATGCCGCCGTGCGCCATGCCAAAACCGTTGAGCATTTCCTGGCGGAGCGGCATCCGGATGGTGGCATGGCCGTCGTCGAGCGCCAAGACCTCGATGCCCATCCACTCGGAGGCGTAGTCGTCTTTCAGGATGGGGTGGGTGTCCCCGGAAATCGTCAGTCCAGCCATGCGTCATTGCCTCCAGCTTTATTTACCGAATGTTCATTAGGTAATCCCATCCAGGTGCCCGCTGTCAAGGGGTGTAAGTATGCTGGGACACATGGCCAAAGGAATATATGTCAGCGCGACGACCCCGGGATCCGGTAAATCGCTCATAGCCTTGGGCCTCGCGGATACCCTGCACCGGCATGCGGACCGCATCGGCTTTTTCAAGCCCGTCGTGCACGGCAGCGCCGCCGCGGACCCGATGGTCACGCTGATGAAGTCCCGCTTTGACCTTGACGATGACCGCTGCCGCAGCGGCCTGACCTTCGAAGAGGTCCGCGGACTGCTCGCCGAGGGAAAGCGCGAGGAGATCGACTCCCGCTGCGTCGAAATCTTCGCCGAGATGTCCCGGCATTGCGACGTGGTGATCATCGAGGGCACGGACCTGACCGGCCAGGACGCCGCCGTCGAGTTCGACCTCAACGCCCGGCTGGCCAACAACCTTTCGGCGCCGGTGGTCGCCGTCGTCGGAGCGAAAGGCCGCACCGTCGCCGAAACCGCGGACGCCGTCGAAGTGGCCCGCAAGGAACTCCTCGCCGAGCGTTGCGCCCTGCTGGCCATCATGGTCAACCGCGCCGATCCCGACGAGCTGGAGCGCATCGCCGCGGCCGTTCGGCCGGGGGCCTCCGGCCGTCCGGTCTACGTATTCCCCGAACTGGAGGACATCGCCCGGCCCACCACGGGGGAAGTCGCCGCCGCTTTGGGCATCGGCCAGGTGGCAGGGCTGCCGGACCTGGAACGCGACGTGCACTCGGTCAAGGTTGCTGCCATGAACGTTGCCAACTTTCTGCACGTGCTCGACGACGGCGCGCTGGTGATCGTGCCGGGCGACCGGGCCGACGTGCTGGTGGCGTGCCTGGCGTCGTCGTTCTCGCCGGAGTTCCCGGTGCCGTCGGCGCTGATCCTGACCGGCGGCCTGGCGCCGGATCCCACCATCTACTCGCTGCTGGCCCAGGCGCCCTTTCCGATCTTCGCGGCTCCGGATGACACCTATGTGACCGCCAAACGCGTCTCCGAGGTGCGCAGTGAAATCTGGTCCGGCCACCGGCGCAAGGTGGCCTCCGCGCTGGGTCTGTGGTCCAAACGGGTGGACGAGGCGGAACTGCTGGAACGGCTGCACCTGCCCCGGCCGGAGCGGATGACGCCGCTGCGCTTCCTGCACGATCTGATCGAACGGGCCCGGTCGCAGCGCCGTCACATCGTGCTGCCCGAGGGCAAGGACATCCGGATTCTGCGCGCCGCGGAGATCCTGCACCGCCGCGATGTCTGCGAGCTCACCCTGCTGGGGCGCGAGGCCGAAGTCCGCGAGCTGGCAGCCACCCAGGGCATTGACCTGACCGGCATCCACATCGTTGACCCGGCCACCTCGGAACTGCGCCAAGGCTTCGCGCGGAAATACGCGGAGCTCCGCGCGCACAAGGGTGTGGACCTGGCGAAGGCGCTTGAGGTGCTGCAGGACGAAAGCTACTTCGGCACCATGATGGTCCAGCTCGGCGTCGTGGACGGCATGGTCTCCGGAGCCGCGCACACCACGGCGCACACCATCCGGCCGGCCCTGGAGTTTGTGAAGACCCGCGAGGGCGTCAAAATCGTCTCCTCGGTGTTCCTCATGCTGATGCCGGACCGGGTGCTGGTCTACGGTGACTGCGCCGTGAACCCCGAGCCCAACGTCGAACAGCTCGCCGACATCGCCCTGGCCTCTGCGGAAACGGCGGCCCAGTTCGGCGTTGAGCCGCGCGTGGCGATGCTCTCGTACTCCACCGGCGGCTCCGGCGCGGGTGAAGCAGTCGACGCCGTCCGGCAGGCCACCGAACTGGTGCGCGCACGCCGGCCGGACCTCGCGGTGGAGGGACCGATCCAGTACGACGCCGCCGTCGACGCTGCCATTGCCGAGTCGAAAATGCCTGGCTCGTCGGTGGCCGGCCAGGCGACGGTGTTCATCTTCCCGGACCTGAACACCGGCAACAACACCTACAAGGCGGTCCAGCAGTCCTCCGGCGCGGTCGCCGTCGGGCCGGTCCTGCAGGGCCTCCGCAAACCGGTCAATGACCTGTCCCGCGGCTGCACGGTCGACGACATCCTGAACACCGTAGCGATCACCGCGATCCAGGCCCAGGTAGTTCCGCCACAGGCGGCGCCGGTACCATTCCCGGCCGCCGCAGCCCAGACCGCACCCGTTTTGTCCGTCGAAGCCAAGGCTTAGGAGGCCCCATGCTCGTGCTCGTCATCAACTCCGGCTCGTCCTCACTGAAGTACCAGGTCCGTGACGTGGAGGCCGGCAGCGTCCTGGCCGAGGGGCTGGTGGAGAAGATCGGGATGGGCAACGGCGGCGACGGCGACGGCGAGATCGTGGGTCCGCGCGACCACGCGGAGGCGCTGGAACAGGTGGATGGCGCCATCCACGAGGCGCTGGGCAGCCGGACGCTCGATGCGGTGGGCCACCGGGTCGTGCACGGCGGCGAGCGCTTCTCCGAACCGGTGCTGATCAACAACGAGATCACCCGCGCGATCGAGCGGCTGAACCCGCTCGCGCCGCTGCACAACCCGGCCAACGTGCTCGGCATCCGCGCCATCACCAAAAAGTGGCCCCAGCTGCCCCAGGTCGCCGTCTTCGACACCGCCTTCCACCGCACCCTGCCCGAGCACGCCTGGCGCTACGCCGTGCCGGACGAGCTCTACACAAACCACGGCATCCGGCGCTACGGCTTCCACGGGACGTCGAATGAATACGTGGCGCACCGCTCCGCGGTGCTGCTGGATCTGCCGCCGGAGGAGTTCGACGCCGTGATCGCCCACCTGGGCAACGGCGCCTCCGTCACCGCCATCCGCGGCGGCAAATCCATCGACACCTCCATGGGGTTCACGCCGCTCGAGGGCCTCGTGATGGGCACCCGTTCCGGTGACCTGGACCCCTCCATCCTGGTGTTCCTGGGCCGGGCCGGTTGGTCCGCCGAGGACATTGACTCCATGCTCAACCGGCAGTCCGGGCTCAAGGGCCTGGCGGGGAACAATGACATGCGCTCGGTGGTGGAGGCAGCCGAGGCGGGGGATGCCCGGTCGGCCATGGCGCTCGCGGTCGCGTCCTACCGGCTGGCGAAGTACATCGGCGGGTACCACGTGGCCGTGGGCGGCGCGAAGGCCCTGGTCTTCACCGCCGGGATCGGTGAAAACTCGCACCAGTTCCGCAGCCTGGTTGCCGAACGGCTGGGCGCCCTCGGCGTGGAACTCGACACTGTGCTGAACCGCCAGCAATCCAAGGAACCCCGGGTCATTTCGACGCCGGAATCGGCCCTGCCGGTGCTGGTGGTCCCCACCGATGAGGAGCTGGCGATCGCGGAGGCGACCGCCGCCGTCGTCGCTGATGCATCCGTTGCTCCATAACGGCCGTTTACCCGCTCCAAAACGGTCTTTACCGAGCAAGGGATGGGTAGCGTGGGGGTTATGACCGTACAGAACCTTCCCCTGCGACTGCCCCTGCGGACGGATCGGCTGGTGCTGCGCCGCTTCGAGGCCGGGGACCTCGACGCCTTCCACGCCTACCACTCCCTGCCTGAGACCGCCCGGTTCCTGCCGAGGGAAGCCAAAAGCTACACCCAGTCGATGGAATCCGTCGGCAAATACGCCAACTTCGTCTTCGAGAAGGAAGGCGACTGGATCTGCCTGGCGATCGAAGCGGCGGACGCGCCCGGGCTGCTCGGCGAAGTGGTGCTGAAGTGGCTGCCCGGCTGCGGCCAAGCCGAAATCGGCTGGAGCCTCGCTCCGGAGGCCCGCGGGAAAGGGTACGCGGCCGAGGCGGCGTCCGAGGTGCTGAGGCTCGGCTTCGAGGAGCTCGGCTTCCACCGGATCAACGCCAAACTCGACGCCCTCAATACCGCGTCCGCCGCACTGTGCGAGCGTCTCGGCATGCGCCTGGAATCCACCCAGGTGGACAAGTGGCACTACAAGGGTCAGTGGGCCACTGAGGTCGTTTATGCGCTGCTCGCCGAGGAGTGGCAAGGCCGACGGCGGACCACGGACTCAACGGTTTGACGAAGGTGGCCGCTATTGGGATTCCATAGCGGCCATCTTTGGCAACTGAGCGTCTGAACCGGTCCGGCCGTGCTGGCTGCCGTTCCCGGCGGGTATTCACTGGGCCCGGGGTGGGAGCCGGGGCCCGACGCTCCTGCCCAGTTACTGGTGTCCGCACCGCCTCTGTCGGCGGCCAATCCGTGAAATTCCGCGGAATCTCCGGGACCCGTCCGGGCGCGGTGCCGGGTAACTGGGCTGGAGCGCGCGATGATCCGGCGGGCGTGGCTACACGGACACCCCGACGCCGGGCATGCCACCCAGGTGCGAGCTAGGGTTCCCGCCGCGCGGGCCCTCCCGGGATCTGCTGCCGTTGGACCGCCGAAGAGTTGTCGATTAGCCAAGAATGGCCGCTACGGGGGTTCCATAGCGGCCATTCTTGGCGAACGGGCGACCTTGCCGTGGCGGGACGCAGCAGCTTCCGGGCAGGCCGGCGGAACGGTCGAACGGTCGACCTTGCCTCGGCAGGATGCCCTGGATGCCCTACGGCGCCGGCGGGGCCGTTGTCGCAGGAGCGGCCGACGTCGGTACAGGCGCTGGTTCGGTGGCGCCACCGGTGGGCTGGCCGGCGTCCGGAGTAACCGTTGGTGCCAACGTGGGCTCCGGCGCGGGCGCGGCGGGTTCGCCTGGCACCGGCGGTGCTGTCGTCCCGGCTTCCTCCGAGGCAGGCGGCAGGGTGGCGCCGGGGGACGCGGCTGGTGCGGGAGACTGCGTAGCGCCCGGGGAGGCCGTTGGCGTGGGGACGCCCGACCCGCCCGGAGTGGCGCTGGGATCGGTCCGGACGATCTCCATGATTTGTTCCTTGAAGGCCTCCAACTTGCCCTCGATCTCGGCGAGCGGGACGTTCTGCAGGCTCCGGCCATATTCGGCGATCTGCTGCCACAACGCGTTGAGCCGGGTCATGCCGTCGGCGCTGAGCGGGCCGTCCAGGGTGAGGACCAACTGGCTGGCCAGTGCGTAGGTGAGGCAGCCAAGGCAGTTGTAGTTGGCGGCGGTCGAGAGGTTCTCCGGAACAACGACGTCGGCCTGCCCCACAATGAGCACCACCTGGAACCCCACCGCAATGGCGGCGCAGTCCGTGCAGCTTGCGAACGCGTTCGCCTCGTTGCGGTTGCGGACGTCTTCCCCGTCCTCGGCCCACACAAGGGCGAACGCCACGTCGTAGACCACGGAGCCGTCGGTGGTGTTGACCGCAAGCGACTGGTTGCCGCCCTCCTCAGGTGCCGGCGGCATATCGAAAGGGAACACCCAGGACGGCGCCGCCGTCGTGGTGCCCGAGCCGCCGGACCCGCCCGAACCGTCGGAGGTCCCCGACCCGCCGGACCCGCCAGAACCGGACGTCTGACCAGCTGCGTCGCGGGGGACCAGCACCATGCTCAGCTGCGGCGCCTCGCGGGTGGGTTTCTTCGAACCGGCGGGCCACAGCGCCGTGGTCCGGCCGGCCTGACCCTGCTTGAGATGGCGCCCGGAAACAGCCGGGAAAACCGCCGTGGTGACGTCGCTGAGCGTGCCGCGCTCGTAGGGTTGCACGGGCCGGTAGCTCTCCGCGCCGGGCCACCACGCCCAGGCAAGGCCCGCGATGACGGCTCCGACCGCAGCCATCGCGACAGCGCGCTGTATCGTCTTGCCCCGGGTCTTTTGCCACAAGTTGGTGATGAGCTGACGGCCGGTGCGCAGCAGGATGTACAAGATGCCGAGGACCGGCAGCGCTATGCAGAGGACGGCCAGCACGCGCACGGCAGCGTCGGCAAAGTCCCCCGCGCCCACGCTGTGGGAGAGCATGGCTTGCTGCTTCCAGCCGCTGGCCCAGGCTGTGCCGAGGATCCGCGGCAGCGCCAGCACCATGCTGACGATGCTGAAGGCCAGCAACGGCACCGTGATCAGCACCCACGCAGTAACGACGGCGCGTGCCCAGGGCTTCAGCAGCTGCGCCTCGGGATCGGTACGGCGCCAGGGGATCAGGGCGAGCAAGGTCGGTTTGATCCGCTGGAACAGGTCAGGGACGCCGGTTGCGTCGGCCAGGATGTGGTACCCGTCGAAGCGGACCATGGGCAGCAGTTGCCGGACCATCTGAAGAATCTGGGTGACCACCACCAGCAGCAACGCGTCAAAGCCGGTGGCCCACCAGATGCCCATGATGGCGACGGCGACGATCGCGTTGAAGTACAGCCCGCCCAGGTCGGTGCGGATGCGGCCGGCCCGGCCCAGCCGGTAGGAGTCGGTGACGTCGGTGTAGAACGCCGGCCACATCAGGTACAGCCCCGTGCCCATGGCGCCGGGGGTTGCCCCGCCGCGACGGGCGGCGGCGGCATGCCCGAATTCGTGGAAGCCTGCCGACAGCACCGTGACCAACAGGATCAGCAGCACCAGGCCGGGGTTGGCGAAGGCGTCGTGCGTGGCCGAAGCCAGCCCCTTGACCATCAGCACCCACCAGCAGGCGGCGAGGAAAGCGGCCGTCACGGCGACGACGAGCAGCGGATTGAACAGTGCAACGAACGGTGCGGTCAGTTTCCGCGTACGTTCCGGGTCCGTCACGGTGTACCGGAACCGCATCCCCAAGAGCGGATTCGATTTCTTGACTTCCGGCTGGGAACCGTCGGCGAGCCGCAGGACGCCCAACGGGAGCAGCTGCGTGTCGATGAGTGTCTGTACGTTCGCCGCGCTGACCTGCTTACCGGAAGCGTTACCGGCATGCTGCGCGATCTCTTCGAGGCTGCGGCTGCCGTCCACGGCCTCAAGCACCTGGTAAAGCAGGGGCGTCAGCTGGAGCGTTTGTCCGTCGGCGCGGCGGACCAGGGACGGGGCCTGCTTGTAGCCGGAGCCCTTCGTCTGGCCGATCAGTTGGACGCCGTCGGCCAAGGCAGGGGGCGGCAAGGTGCCCGGGGCAGCAGAGGCCGGCGGGCCGTCCTGCGCGGACGGCCCGCCTTGCACGGTAGTCATCGAGTAGTTACTGCTGGATGTTCGACTGCTGGTCGGCCGAGGCCGTGGCCTCGCCCTCGATGTTCTGCGTGATGATCGCGTCCTGCTGCGACACGGCGTAGGCGTTGCTGTCGATGGACCCGATGTTGGCTGCCACCGCCGCATCGATCGGGGCGGCAACGTTGGCGTTGGCCGCCACTGCGCCGTTGATCGGCGCGGTAATTCCGGCGTTGGCGTCGAGGTTGACGTCGACGTTGAGGAGGTTGCCGTTGAGTGCCCCGGCGGCGTCGGTCGGCAGTGCGCCGAGATCGGGCGCCGTGCCGTCCGGGAGAACGTCCGTGGCACCGCCGACGACGCCGTCCACCGCCCCGTCCAGCGTTCCTCCCGGCAGGGTGCCGCCGGCGTCGACGGTCGCCCCGGAAGCATCCGCCAGAGTGCCGTCGGCGGTGCCGGCGTCACCTGCGGCGGCAGGAGCGCCGGAGTCTGCGGCCTGATCGATGCCGCTGTCCTGAAGGGAGGTGGCGTTCGCGTCGGCCGTGATGCCCTGGTTGATGATGACGCCCTGGTCGGAGAGGGCCTGAGCCTCCGAGCCGGCGGAGAGGATATTGGCGGAAGCCGCAGCGTCGATCGGCGCAGCCACGTTGGCGTTCGCCGCGACGGCAAGGTCGATCGGCGCGGCCGCATCGATGCCCAGGTTCAGGTCGGCGTTCAGGTCCAGTACGGAGGCGACTTCCTTGGCGGGCAGGGCGGTGGCACCCTCGACCATCAGTTCCTCGTCGGACAATCCGTTCATGGTTTGGTCAGTACTCACGAATGACTCCAGTTCCGGCACGGTTGCTGCTGCCCCCGATGAGCAGTTCCTCCATCGATGTGCCTAATGCAGGTCAATAGTAAGCATGATGATCTTTGTTTGGCACTACCAGCCCATCGGGTACTCCGTTACGGCCGGTTTTGAGGTCCGAAAACGACCGTAACGGAGCAATCGATGGGGGCGGGGAGCGCTACTTCAGGCCCGCGCCGGGGAGGAGTTCGACGGCGCCCAGGGAGTCGGCGACGAACGCGTAGTCCCAGGCCCGTTCCTTCCACTGCACGTACCGGCCCGAGGCGCCGCCGTGGCCACCGTCCATTTCGATCTTCATCACGATCGGCTCGCTGCCGGTGTTCAGTTCACGCAGCCGCTGCACCCACTTGGCCGGCTCCACGTAAAGCACCCGCGTGTCATTGAACGAGGTCACCGCGGCGATCTTGGGATACGCCGCGGCCCGGACGTTCTCATACGGCGTGTACGACTTCATGTACCGGTAGACGTCCGGGTCCGTGATCGGGTTGCCCCATTCCTCCCATTCCAGCGCGGAGAGCGGCAGTTCCGGATCCAGAATCGTGGTCAGGGCATCAACGAAGGGCACGGCCGCGACGATCGCGGCGTACTTCTCCGGGGCCAGGTTGGCGACGGCGCCCATCAGCAAGCCGCCGGCGGAACCGCCCATCGCCGCGATCCGGCCCGGGTCCACCCAGCCGGAACCGGCGAGCCAGTCGGTGGCCGCGATGAAGTCCGTGAAGGTGTTTTTCTTGTGCAGTTTCTTGCCGTCGTCGTACCAGTGCCGGCCAAGTTCACCGCCGCCGCGGATGTGCGCGATCACGAAGACAATGCCGCGGTCCAGCAGCGAGAGCCGGGGGATCCCGAAGCCCGGATCCATGCTCAGTTCGTAGGAGCCGTAGCCGTACACCAGCCCGGCCGCCGTCGAGTCCTGCGGCACGGAGGCGTGCCGCAGCACCGAGAGCGGAATGCGGGTGCCGTCGGAGGCCACCGCCCACTCACGGGTCGCGACGTAATCGGCGGCGGAGTAGCCGCCCAGCACCGGGCTTTCCTTGCGCAGCAGCAGTTCGCCCGCCGGAAGCTCCGCCGTCGGCAGGACAAAGTCGTAGACCCGCGACGGCGTGAAGTAGGAGGTGTAGCCCATCCGGATCACCGGAGCGTCGTAGTCGGAGCCGGCGACCCCCGCCGTGTACAGCTCCTCCTCGAAGGCCGGCTCGACGGCGGCGCCCTGGCTATCGGTGCCCAGTCCCGCCAGCGGGAGAACCTGGACGCGTTCGATCGTGTCTTTGCGGATGGAGAGCACCAGATGCGTGGAGGTGACGCCGGCGCCGTTGATGCGCACCTCGTCTGAGTGCGCGACGACGGTGCGCCAGTGCTGCTCGGCGACGGGTTTGGCCAGCTCGGCCGGGTCCACGAGCGAAACCATCGAGTTGATGGCGTCCTTGTTGTGGGTCAGCAGGATGGTTTCGGTGGGAACTCCGGAGGCGTCGGCCAGCAGGAAGGGTTCGGCCTCGTAGAGGATGCGCTCGTCGCGGGAGATGACGGTCGTGAGCCCGGCGTCGGGCGCGTCGAACCGCAGCAGCCGGGTCTCGCTGAACTCGGAGCATCCGATGCCAAGGACCAGGTGGCGGCGGTCAGCGGATAGCTCGAAGCCCAGCCACATGGCGACGTCGTCTTCCTGGTAAATCACCTCATCCTCGGTGACCGGGGTGCCCAGCACGTGCGCTTTCACCTGGTACGGGCGCCACGAGGCGTCCACCACGGTGTAGAAGATCCGGGTTCCGTCCGGGGAGAAGGAGATGCCGTAGAAGACGTTCTCAATCACATCGGGGAGCAGCTCGCCGGTGCGGAGGTCCTTGATGCGCAGGGTGAAGCGTTCATCGCCGGCGTTGTCCACAGCGTAGGCGTAAAGATTCCCGTCAACCGTGACAGCGGAGCCGCCGACGGCGAAGAACGGCTTGCCCTCGGCTTCTATGTTGCCGTCCAGGAGCACTTCCTCGCCGGGGATCGGGACGCCAACCTCGACGGCGGGGGGCGTCCAGTCGGCGACCCGGTCAGCGCTGTCCTGGGCGCGGACGCGGCACTGTATGCCGTACTCCTTGCCTTCGACCGAGCGGGTGTAGTACCACCAGCCGTCCTTGCGGTTGGGTACGGAAAGGTCCGTCTCCTGGGTGCGGCCCTTGATCTCCTCGAAGATCGCCTGGCGCAGCGGCTCCTGGCCTGCGGTGACGACCTCCTGGTAGGCGTTTTCGGCCTTCAGCAGGTCCACGACCTCGGCGGATTCCTTATCCCGCAGCCACTCGTAGCTGTCCTCGAAGACATCACCGTGGTGCGTGCGAAGGAGCGGGACCTTCCTGGCGACGGGGGGCCGCGGGGAGAGCTGCCCGGCAGCGGAGGGGCCGGTGGAGGGGCCGGCAGTGGACGGTCCGGTGGAAGAACCAGTGGCGTTGGTCTGCGTCATGTCCCCAATCTACCGGGCACCGCCGTCACCGGAGGGTGCAGCGACACAGGAGCCAAACAGCGCAAGCCCTAGTTGCCGCCGACGTTGTGGGAGGTGACATATTCCACCAGGGTCCCGGAGGCCAGCGCGGCCGCCACCTCGGCGGTCGCCGCCTGGTTCTGCACGACGATCGACTGTCCGTCCGGGCTGGTGCCGATGCCCGCCGTCGGAAGTGAGAAGAACGAACCGTTCCCGGGCGGCACGGAGCGAAGGCTGAAGGCCAGCCGCTGCAGGGTTTCCGGGGTCAGTCCTGGCGTCACCGAAACATGCGGCAGCACCCCGGCGGCCAGGGCGCGCGCCGCCGCCGGGTCCGTCAGGTACCCGCCGCCCAGCGCCTTGCCCAGCACGGCCTTGAGGAATGTCTGCTGGTTCCTCACCCGCTGGTAGTCGCCGTCGGCGAAGGCCTTGCGCTCGCGGACGAAGTCAAGCGCTAGTTCTCCGTTGAGGTGGTTGATCCCCGGCGGGAAGTAATGTCCCGATTCAAGGGTCGAGGTGAATGGCGTTTTGACGTCCACGTCGATGCCGTTCAGGGCGTCGGTCAGCCCCACGAACCCCGGGAAGTCCAGCAGCACGGTGTGTTGGATTGGCTGACCGAGGAGGGTGCCGACCGTGGTGGTCATCAGGGGGATGCCGCCCAGTTCCAGGGCGGAGTTGACTTTCCCGGGGCCATGGCCGGGGATGTCCACCCACAGGTCCCGCATCACAGAGATGCCGTAGATGCTCTTCCGGTCTGCCGGCAGGTGGAGAAAGACCAGGACATCGCCACGCTGGTCCGATCCGGCTCCGGCGGCTGCCGGGCCCCGGGCGTCCACCCGGCTGTCGCTGCCGATCAGCAGGATGTTCAAGTCCGTCGGCGCCGGTTCCGGCGTCGGGGTGGGCGTGGCGCTCGGGGTCGGAGTTGGGGTCGGCGTGGGTGCGGAGGGGGAGGGCGCCGGGGTCGAAGTCTCGGTGCGCGGCCGGTTCAAGAGGAAGGCCGCAGCGGCGACGGCGATGACCACCAGGCCGGCTACGGCGGCAATAACGAGCTTGCGCCTGCGGCTCCAGCCCGCACCCCCTGGCGCGGACGGCCGATCTGGGCCGCGCTCCGGCGGTTGGTGTGCCATGTCGTTCCCTCATGGTCCGTGCAGCTTCTGGCACCTGACCGGGGGAGTTGCGGCGGACGATTGCGTGAACCAGAGAATATCACCCGGGCTCAGAGACGGCAGAGCAGATCGGGCCGCGGCGGCTTCGGGTGCTTGACTCCCTCCGACGCTTCCGCATATCCTGAACGAACGGTCGGTAATTATTTATCGAAAATGCATAGGAGCAACCATGGCATCGCAGACCCTGCAGTCAGTGCCCGCCGAGCCATCGCCGGCACGGCATGAAACACGGCACGAAATGAGCCCCGAGGACGCGGCCCGCCGTGACGCCGAGGGACAGGCATATTTCGACAAGGTCATGGCCGAGGATTCGCGCATCGAACCCCGTGACTGGATGCCCCCGGCCTACCGTAAGACGCTGCTGCGCCAGATTTCGCAGCACGCCCACTCGGAAATCATCGGCATGCAGCCGGAAGCCAACTGGATCTCCCGCGCCCCGAGCCTCAAACGCAAGTCCATCCTGATGGCCAAGGTCCAGGACGAGGCCGGCCACGGCCTTTACCTTTATTCCGCGGCCGAGACGCTCGGCCAGCCGCGTGATCAGATGATGCAGGACCTGATGGCTGGCAAGGCCAAGTACTCGTCCATCTTCAACTACCCGGCTCGGACCTGGGCGGACATGGGTGCCATCGGCTGGATGGTCGACGGCGCCGCTATCGCCAACCAGGTGCCGCTCTGCCGTGCCTCGTTCGGCCCCTATGGCCGTGCCATGGTCCGGGTCTGCAAGGAAGAGTCGTTCCACCAGCGCCAGGGTTTCGAAATCCTGCTCGAGCTCTCCAACGGCACCCCCGAACAGAAGCAGATGGCGCAGGACGCCGTGAACCGCTGGTACGCCCCGGCCCTGATGATGTTCGGCCCGCCGGATGATGATTCGCCCAACTCCAAGCAGTCAATGGCCTGGAACATCAAACGCTTCAGCAACGACGAGCTCCGCAACCGCTTCGTCGGCATGATGATGGAACAGGTCAAAGTCCTGGGCCTCACGCTGCCTGACAAGGACATCCGCTTCAACGAGGACACCAAGAAGTGGGAGCACGGTCCGCTGGACTGGGAAGAATTCCACGAAGTCATCGCCGGCCGCGGCCAGTGCAACGCCCAGCGCCTCGAACGCCGCCGCGAAGCCCACGAGAACGGCGCCTGGGTGCGCGAAGCCGCCGCGGCCTACGCCGAAAAGCAGGCCAAGAAATCAGCAGAGAAGGTGTCCGCAGCATGACCACCCCCGAACCGCACTCCGGCAACGTCTGGCCCATCTGGGAAGTCTTCGTCCGCTCCAGCCGGGGACTCTCGCACGTCCACGCCGGGTCCCTGCACGCGCCCGACGCCGCGATGGCCCTGCGCAACGCCCGGGACCTCTACACCCGCCGCAACGAGGGTGTCTCCATCTGGGTGGTTCCCGCCGATGCGATCGCCTCATCGGACCCCGACGCCAAGGGTGCCTTCTTCGAGTCGCCGCAAGGCAAGGACTACCGGCACGCGACTTACTACACCAAGAGCGAGGGCGTGAAGCACCTGTGAGCACCCCCGAAACGACAGAAACGGCCGCCCTCGCGGAAGAAACCGCCGGCCACGGCGACATCTCCGTCGGTGTCGCCGGGAGCAGCAACAGCGGCGAAGCAACGGCCAGCGCCACCCGCATCACCCCGGGCAACGCACTGCGTCCGGAGGACATCGCCCTGGCAGTGAGCCGCGGCACCGCCAAGCCCAGCGAAGACGCCGCCGAGCTTGCCCTGCGCCTGGGCGATGACGCCCTGATCCTGGCCCAGCGGCTGGGCCACTGGATCTCCCGTGCACCCGAGCTCGAAGAAGACATCGCCCTGGGCAACATCGCCCTGGACCAGCTGGGCCATGCCCGGTCCTTCCTCAGCTACGCCGGGGGACTGGACGGCCGGAGCGAGGATGACCTGGCCTACTTCCGCCGCGAGCACGAGTTCCGGTCGGTGGAGCTGTTCGAGCAGCCCAACGGCGACTTCGCTGTCACCATCGCCCGGCAGTTCGTGGTGAGCTACTACCAGTTCGAGCTTTACCGGCGGCTGGCGCAGTCCACCGACGCCACGCTCGCCGGGATCGCGGCGAAAGCGGTCAAGGAAGTGGATTACCACCGCGACCACAGTGCGCAGTGGGTGCTCCGCCTGGCCCATGGCACGGAGGAGTCCCGCACCAGAATGATCCACGGCTTCAAAGTCATCTGGCCCTACGTCGACGAACTGTTCCGCGACGATGAGCTCACCGCCCGGCTCAGCGAGTCCGGCGTCGCCGTCCAGCCCTCCAGCCTGCGCGCCGACTTCGACCGGCTCACCGGCGAGGTGCTCGCCGAAGCGGAACTCGACGTCCCGCAGGTCCCCGCTGCCCCCGGCGGTGGCCGCCGCGGGTTCCACTCCGAGCATCTGGGCTACCTGCTCGCCGAGATGCAGGTCCTGGCCCGCGAGTTCCCCGGAGCGAGCTGGTAACCATGCCGGAGATGTACGTCAGCCATCCCACCGCCGCCGCGGTCGCCGGCGAGAACCCGCCCCGGGAACAGAAGACCGCGGAACAGAAGGCCTGGGACCTCGCCGCCACGGTCTGCGACCCGGAAATTCCCGTCCTCACCATCGAAGACCTGGGCATCCTGCGCGGCGTCAAGGTGACGAAGGAACCCGACACGGCCGACGGCGGCATGGTCCCGGCCGTGCAGGTTACCATCACGCCCACATACTCCGGGTGCCCGGCGATGGATGCCATCCGTGACGACCTCACCACGGCGTTCAACAACGCAGGCTACCCGCGCGTCGACGTCGAGCTGGTACTGTCGCCGGCCTGGACCACGGACTGGATGAGCGAGTCCGGCAAGGCCAAGCTGCAGCAGTACGGCATCGCGCCGCCGTCGGGTCATTCCGCGGCCGCCCGGCATGCCGGTCCGATCCGCCTGAGCCTCGCCGTCAAATGCCCGCAGTGTTCATCGTTGAACACCAAGGAACTCACCCGCTTCGGTTCCACCTCCTGCAAGGCCCTCTACGTCTGCCAGGACTGCAAGGAACCGTTCGACTATTTCAAAGTTTTGTAAGGAACAGGTGCCCCCATGACTGTTGTCCGCCAGACCGCCGCTGAGACGGCCGCCGCGACCGGCCGCCGTCGTGCGTCCTTCCACCCCCTGGTTGTGGACGAGGTCCGCCGCCTTACCGACGACGCGATCGAGGTCACCTTCGGCGTTCCGCCCGAACTGGCCGGGCAATTCGACTACCTCCCGGGCCAGTACGTCGCCCTTCGCACCACCCTGCCGGACGAAAACGGTGAACCGCACGAGGTGCGCCGCAGCTACTCCATCTGCGCAGAGCCGCGAAGCTTCGCGGACGGCAGCAGCGAAATCCGGGTCGCAATCAAGAAGGACCTCGGCGGGCTCTTTTCCACTTGGGCCAACGCCGAACTCAAAGCCGGCGACGTGCTGGACGTCATGAGCCCGATGGGCGCCTTCGTGTCCAAGCACGGCCGCGACGGCAAAGAGCAGAACCTGATGAACTCCATGAACCACCCGGAAGAACTGGCGGGGGAGCCGGGCAGTTTTGTCGCCATCGCCGCCGGGTCCGGCATCACCCCGGTGATCGCGATCGCCCGGACGCTGCTCGCGGCGCACCCGGAGACCCGCTTCGACCTGGTGTACGCCAACAAGGCCGCCATGGACGTGATGTTCCTGGAGGAACTCGCCGACCTCAAAGACAAGTACCCGTCCCGCCTCGCCCTGCACCACGTGCTCTCCCGCGAACAGCGGATCGCCCCGCTGCTCAGCGGCCGGATCGACGCCGACAAGCTGCAGGCGCTGCTGGGGACCGCAATCCACAGCGACGACGTCGACGAATGGTTCCTCTGCGGGCCGTTCGAACTCGTCCAGCTGTGCCGGGACACGCTCGCCGCGCGCGGCGTGAAGCCCGAACACGTCCGCTTCGAACTGTTCACCTCCGGCAAGCCGGACCGCCCGGAAGGCAACATCGGCCGCCCGGTGGTCACCGACGACTCCCAGGCCACCTACAAGATCACCTTCAAGCTCGACGGCCTGCAGGGCGAAGTGGCGAGCCCCACCCACGCCCGCGAATCGATCCTCAACGCAGCCCTCCGGGTCCGCCCGGATGTCCCGTTCGCGTGCGCCGGCGGCGTCTGCGGCACCTGCCGCGCCAAGGTCGTCTCCGGTTCCGTCACGATGGATGAGAACTATGCGCTGGAGCAGGATGAACTGGACAGGGGCTACGTGCTGACCTGCCAGTCCCATCCCACCACGCCGGAAGTCTCCGTCGACTTCGACGTCTAGGCCGTTCCGACGCCCGCCTTCTCAGCCCCGCCATCTCAGCCCCGCCGAATCCTAGGAGCCGCATGATTTCCCTGACCATTGCCGACGGCGTTGCCGAGGTCGTCCTGGACGCGCCGCAGAAGCTGAACTCGCTGGACGAGCAGGCGCTGCGGGATCTGGGGCAGGCGTACGACGACGCCGCCGACGCCGCCTCGCGCGGTGAGGTGCGAGCGCTGCTGCTGCGCGGTGAAGGCCGGGCGTTCTGCGCCGGCCGGGACATCGCCGGGGTGACCCCGGAAAGCGACGACGCCCAGGCCTACCTCGGCGGGCTGGTCCAGCCGCTGCTGCAGAAGATGAGTGCCTTCCCCGCGCCCACCTTCGCGGCCGCGCAGGGCGCCTGCCTGGGCGTGGGGCTGGGTCTGCTGCTGGCCACCGACGTGGTGTACGTCGCGGAGAACGCGAAGTTCGGTTCCCCGTTCGCCAAGCTGGGGGCCACCCTGGACTCCGGCGGGCACTGGTACTTCACCGAGCGGCTGGGCATGCACCGGACCCTGGACCTGATCTACACCGCCGACCTGATGAGCGGCGCCGAGGCCGTGGCGCAGGGCCTGTTCAGCCGTGCCATGCCGGCGGGGGAGCTGCTGGAAACCACCCGCGGCATCGTCGCACGGGTCGCTACCGGCGCCACCGGGGCATTCAACGCCAGCAAGGAACTGGTGGCGCACATCCGCGACCAGCGCCTCGGCCTCTGGGCATCCATGGAAGAGGAAAACACCGAGCAGGCGCGGCTCTGCAAAACCGAGGACTATGCCGAGGGCTTCCTCGCGTTCCAGGAAAAGCGGACGCCCGTTTTCAAAGGCTGAAAGCGGCCGAAGGCTCCGGTAGCCTGCGGGTCACGTCCTGACCGGAGCATTCTCAATTTCCCCGGGTGCTTGTAAGGTTCGGTTATGAAACCGGGGAAACTTGTGACCAAAGCAGTCATACCGGCTGCCGGGCTGGGCACACGGTTCCTGCCCGCCACGAAGGCGATGCCCAAGGAGATGCTGCCGGTCGTGGACCAGCCGGCCATCCAGTACGT
This sequence comes from Arthrobacter sp. B3I4, assembly GCF_030816855.1. NCBI lineage: Bacteria > Bacillati > Actinomycetota > Actinomycetes > Micrococcales > Micrococcaceae > Arthrobacter > Arthrobacter sp. B3I4. The sequence continues at coordinate 1,406,127 of NZ_JAUSYK010000001.1, forward strand.
GGTGGAGGAAGCCGTCAGGGCGGGCCTCACTGACCTCCTGATGATCACCGGCCGGCAGAAGCGTGCGCTGGAGGACCACTTCGACCGGGAACCGAACCTCGAGCGGACGCTGGAGGACAAGGGCGATCTTGACCACCTCGAGGCCGTCCAGCACGCCTCTGACCTGGGACCGCTGCACTTCGTCCGCCAAGGCGAGCCCAAGGGCCTGGGACACGCCGTGCTGTGCGCCCGCCAGCATGTAGGCGACGAGCCGTTCGCCGTCCTGCTCGGCGATGACCTCATCGACGAGCGCGACGAACTCCTGAGCACCATGATCGAGGTCCAGTCCCGCACCGGAGGCTCCGTCGTCGCGCTGATCGAAGTGGAACCGGCGCAGATCAGTGCTTACGGCTGCGCGGACGTCACCGCTATCGACGGCGAAAACTACGTTCGGGTCAACGGGCTGGTGGAGAAGCCCTCAGTCGCGGACGCGCCGTCGAACCTGGCCGTCATCGGCCGGTATGTGCTCCACCCCGCGGTCTTCGACATCCTGGAGCGCACGCAACCGGGCCGCGGCGGCGAAATCCAGCTCACCGATGCGCTGCAGACACTCGCAATGTCGGACGGCGAGGGCGGTGGCGTCTACGGCGTCGTCTTCGAAGGCCGCCGCTATGACACTGGGGACAAGCTCAGCTATCTGAAGGCCGTCATTTCCCTCGCGTCGGAGCGCGTCGAGTTCGGTGAAGAACTGAAAAGCTGGTTGAAAGCCTTCATCAACTGAGGTGGGTTTTTACCGGGTGTCGAGGTCCTCGAACACCAGGAACGTCTGCGTATCCAGGACGCCCGGCATTGACTGGAGCTGGTCGAAAATCACTCTACGCAGATCGACGTTGTCCACGGCCCGGACCAGCAGGATGACATCGAAGTCACCGCCGACCAGGGCAATGTGGTGCACCTCCGGGATCGCCCGCAGCAGCTCCCGCAGCTCCCGCCAGGAATGCTGGCGCACCTTGAGGGTCACGTAGGCGGAGGACTTCAGGCCGGCCTTGATCGGATCCACCAGCGCGGTGAACTTCGTCAGGACGCCTTCTCCGGTTAGCCTGGCGATCCGGGTGTAGGCGTGGGCGCGGGAGATGTGAACGTTCTCGGCCACCTGGGTCACGGACATCCGCCCGTCCCGGGTCAGTTCCGCAATGATGCTCCGGTCCACGCTGTCCAGCGGTACCGGTTGCCCAGGCTCGGTCTCTGCCATTTGTCTACGACTCCCGCCGGTAAGCTAGCTCACACTTACATTCCGTCTTCAAGATTAGGGCAAAAATCGGGACCTCTCCACGATTTGGCGCGAGGGTGGATACGAAACGGCGCCCGGGACCATACTGGGAACGAATAGTGGCTACCGAAGGACGGACCAATGACGATCTCCGCAGACTCCACTGCGCAACAGCCGGGCGACGCCGTTCAGGAGCCCGCCGCAGGGCAGACGGCTCCCAATGGCACAGCAGATGCTGCCAGCGAGGCGGTGCGTAAGTTTGGCATCACGGTTGAGGACTACATGCTGCCCGCGCGGCACCCGATCCAGATCGTCGGCCCGGACGGCACCCCCAATGCGCACACAGAGCAGGGTGCCCAGCCCGGGCACGAGTACAGCCTCCCCGGAGACCCGGAACTGATGGCTGCCTACGAACAGCTCGTCGTCGGGCGCCGAGTTAACGACCAAAACTCTGCCCTGGTCCGGCAGGGACGGATGGCCGTCTACCCCTCCAGCCACGGCCAGGAGGCCTGCCAGGTGGCGGCGGCACTCTGCCTGTCCGACGGCGACTGGCTGTTCCCCACCTACCGTGACTCGGTGGCCGTGATGGCCCGCGGCGTGGACCCGGTGCAGACCATGACGCTGTTCCGCGGCGACTGGCACGGCGGCTACGACCCGGCCAAGCACCACGTCGGCATCCAGTGCACACCGCTGACCACCCAGCTGCTCCACGCCGTCGGCGTGGCCCACGCAGCCAAGCTGCGCGGCGAGGACACCGTTGTCCTGGCCATGTGCGGCGACGGCGCCACCAGCGAGGGCGACTTCCACGAGGCGCTGAACTTCGCCGCGGTGTTCCACCTGCCCGTCGTCTTCTTTGTCCAGAACAACCAGTACGCCATCTCGGTGCCACTGGCCCACCAATCCGTTGCACCGTCGCTGGCGCACAAAGCGGTCGGCTACGGCATGGCCGGTGAACGCGTGGACGGCAACGACGTCGTCGCGCTCCTCGCGGTGCTTGGCCGGGCAGTGAAGCTGGCCCGCGAGGGGTCCGGGCCGCTGCTGGTGGAGGCGCACACTTACCGCATGCAGGCCCACACCAACGCCGACGACGCCACCCGCTACCGGCAGGACAGCGAAGTGGCCGAATGGGTGGCCAAGGATCCGCTCAGCCGCATGAAGACCTACCTCACCGACCGCGGGCTGCTCGACGACGACGGCGCGGCCCGGATCGCGGGCAAGGCGGAAACGGTCGCCACCCAGCTGCGCGAGGGCCTCGGCGAAGACGTCCCGGTGGATCCGCAGGAGCTGTTCAAATACGTCTTCTCAACACCGACGCCGCAACTGAAGGAACAATCCGCCCTGCTCGCCGATGAGCTCTCCCGGGAAGAGGCCGCGAAATGAGCCCCACCGTCACCACCTCCTCCGAGGCGAACGGCAATGTCAGTGCCGCCACGGCGCGCGCAGCGGCCAAGGCGGCTGCGGAAGCCGAGAAGACCGGCCCGCAGCCCGTCACTCTGGCCAAGGCGCTCAACACCGCCATGGCCGACGCCATGCACGCCGATGAATCGGTCCTGGTCTTCGGCGAGGACGTCGGCATGCTCGGCGGTGTCTTCCGGATCACCGACGGGCTCACCAAGACCTTCGGCAAGAGCCGCTGCTTCGACACCCCGTTGGCCGAATCCGGCATCGTGGGCATGGCCGTGGGCATGGCGATGAACGGCATGCGCCCGGTCATCGAGATGCAGTTCGACGCCTTCGCCTACCCGGCCTTCGAACAGATCGTCAGCCACGTCGCCAAGATGCACAACCGCACCAAGGGCACCGTGAAGCTGCCCATCGTCATCCGGGTCCCGTACGCCGGCGGCATCGGCGGGGTGGAACACCACTGCGACTCCTCGGAGGCCTATTACGCCCACACGGCAGGGCTTAAGGTCTTTACCCCGGCAACCGTGGCCGACGGCTACCGGATGCTCCGCGAGGCCATCGACTCTGATGACCCGGTGATGTTCATGGAACCCAAGAAGCTCTACTGGTCCAAGGACCAGGTGGACCTGGAGGCGCTCCGCGCAGAGCACGCAGCGAACACCGAACGCGGCACGTCCTCCGAAGGCCGTGCCGCCGTCGCCCGCCCCGGCACCGACGCCACCCTGATCGCCTACGGGCCTTCCGTCCCGACGGCGCTGGCCGCCGCAGCCGCTGCCGCGGAGGAAGGCCGCTCGCTGGAAGTGATCGACGTCCGCTCGATCGTGCCGTTCGACGACGAGACGGTCTGCGCCTCCGTCCGCAAAACCGGCCGCGCCGTCGTCATCGCCGAAGCCCACGGCTTCGCCTCCGTGGCCTCCGAAATCGTGGCCCGGGTCCAGGAACGCTGCTTCCACCACCTCGCGGCCCCGATCCGCCGCGTCACCGGCTTCGACGTGCCGTATCCGGCGCCCAAACTCGAGCACTACTACCTGCCCGGCGTGGACCGCATCCTCGACGCCGTCGACGACCTCCAGTGGGAAGACTGACCATGAGCGAACCCAAAGTATTCCTCCTGCCCGACCTCGGCGAGGGCCTCACTGAAGCCGAACTTGTGAACTGGCTGGTCGCCGTCGGCGACGAAATCCGGGTCGACCAACCGATCGCCGAGGTGGAGACGGCTAAGTCCATGGTCGAGGTCCCGTCCCCGTACGCCGGCACCGTCGCCGTGCTGCACGGAGAACCGGGCCAGACCCTCGACGTCGGCAAGCCGCTGATCTCGGTGACTCCGGCTGGGGGTGCCACCTTGCCTGCTGCTGATCCGTCGCCTGAGCCGTCAACTGCTGTTGCTGAGTCGTCCGACGCTGTTGCCGCTGAGGTTTACCGCGAGGAGGAGAAGGCTGGATCCGGGAATGTTTTGATCGGGTACGGGACTCCGGGTGGGCATGGGGTTGCCCGGCGGTCCCGGGCACCCAAGCGTGCCGTGTCGGCTGAGCCTGTGGCTCAGGTGTCCGACGCTGAGAAGGCTGCCGATGAGCTGCTGCTGATGCGGACCCGGGTGCCGGGGAAGCTGGGAGCTGTCATTTCGCCGCTGGTTCGCCGGATGGCGAAGGACCACGGCGTCGATCTGGGGGAGCTGCAGGGCTCGGGTACCAGCGGGCTGATTATGCGCCGCGACGTCGAGGCGGCGATCAAGCCTGCCGGGGTTGTTGAGGCCACGGTTTCCTCCCCGGTCGAAGCGCCGGTCCAGCCGGGTCCGGCTGCCGGGGACACCGACGCCCGCACCGGCCTGGGCGTTACGGGCCGCACCCCGGTCCGGGGCGTCCGGAAGGCTGTGGCCGCCAACATGAGCCGCAGCCGGTCCGAGATTCCCGAAGCCACCGTGTGGGTGGATGTGGATGCCACGGCACTGGTGGAGCTGCGGGCCGCCCTGAAGAAGGCCGACCCGCGCTCCACCCCCGGGCTGCTGGCGTTCATCGCCCGCTTTGTCACCGCCGGGCTAAAGAAGTTCCCGGAACTCAACACCCGGATCGTCACCACCGAGGACACCGCCGCCGGGGCCAGCCAGGAAATCGTGGCCTTCGACGGCGTCAATCTCGGTTTCGCGGCGCAGACGGACCGCGGGCTGATGGTTCCCTCAATACGCAACGCTGACAGGCTCACCGCCCGGGAACTGGACGCGGAGATCCGGCGCCTGACCGCCGTCGTCCGCGACGGCAAAGCGACGCCCGCGGAACTGGGCAGCGGCACCTTTACGCTGAACAACTACGGCGTCTTCGGCGTCGACGGCTCCGCCGCCATCATTAACCACCCCGAGGTGGGAATCCTCGGTGTCGGCCGGATCATCGACAAGCCCTGGGTGGTCGACGGCGAACTCGCCGTCCGCAAGGTCACCGAACTGACGCTCACCTTCGACCACCGGGTGTGCGACGGCGGAACCGCCGGAGGATTCCTGCGATACGTGGCCGACGCGATCGAGAACCCGGGATCCGCGCTGGCCGACATGTAGGCCCAGGAAAGGCCGCCAGACCGCGCCCGGGCCCACGGCCACGTCGGCCGTGGGCCCTAATGCTGGCCCGCAGTCGAGGCGTCCTGCCCGGCGCGGGCCTTGGCCAGCAGGGTCCGGGCCGCCATCTGGGCCATCTTCCGCGTCGCCGGCGACAGGTAGGCGCCCTCGCGTTGAATCAGTGCGATCGTGTCGAACAACGGCTCCGCAAAGGGAACGGTGTGGACGTTTCTGGGAAAACCCTGCCCCTTCACAATGGCCTCAGAAACGAACGTGTCGGCAGCCCCCGCTGCCACCAGCCCCAGGGCGGTGTCCACGTGCTCAACCTCGATCGCCGGGTCGACCTTCAATCCTCTGAGGTGTGCCCGCTCCAGAATCTGACGCCGGGTGGGGTCGCGCCACCCGGCGAAGGCGTCGTAGAGCACCAGCTTGGACTCCACAAGCTCCTCGATCGTCATGGGACCCCGGGCGGCATCGCGGGTGGCCGATACGAAAAAGACCTGGTCCCGGAACAGCGGCTTGACCGCCAGCCCGGTCTCAGACACCGGCAGAACGATCAGGCCTGCCTCGATTTCCCCCGACGCGACGGATTCCGCTACGGCCACCGAGTTCAGTCCCACTAGCCGCACTCTGACCTTGGGATACCGGCGGTGGAAGCGCTGCACCAGGTCGGCCAGGTCGTAGTACGCGCCGTAGCGCAGCACACCGAACGTGCAGACGCCTCCTTCCAAGGCTGACATCGACCGTAGGGCCTCCGTGCCGTTATCGAAGGAGGTGACGGACTGCAACGCGTGCACCTGCAATTCCACAGCCGCAGCGGTGGGGATGAGCCGCCGGCCCCCGCGGATGAAGAGGTTGTGGTCGAGTTCGTGCTCCAGCCGGATGATCAGCTCGGACACGGCGGCTTGGCTTGTCTTCAGCTTTCCGGCCGCGGCCGTGAAGGAACCGAGTTCATAGGCGGCTAAGAAGGCCCGAAGTTGCGCGAGTGTCATGGTCCACCCTGGCTCTCAGAAGAGGCTCGGCCGAAGTCCCGAAAGCGGTTTCGGCCAGCGGAAGCATAGGGCAAACCTGTGCCTGACACCGGTCTGGCCCCCGTTGTGCGATGTTAAGGCCGTCAGTAGCTTTTAGTCCATGCACCTCAGTGAACATGACGCATCTCGCCTCCGGGGCAGTTTTGTGACGCTTAAAGGACCTGAAGTGGACGAAGTCCCGGCCCAGCGACTTCCAGAGGTCGTCGCGACCGTTTCCGCCATGCTCGCCGAGATCGAAACCAACGGCATGGACGCGGTTCTTAAGTACGCCAAAGAGCTGGACCGGTGGCAGGGAGGGCCGGTCGAAATCAGCCAGGAGCAGCTGGCCAAAACCGGTGACTCGCTCTCCGGCGAGCTGCGGGAGGCGCTGATGGCAAGCGCCGAGCGGACCCGGCTTTTCGCTATCGAGCAGCGCGAGCACCTGACCGATTTCGAGGTGGAGCTCATCCCAGGGGTCTTCACCGGACAAAAGTATGTTCCGGTGTCGCAGGTGGGAGCCTACCTTCCGGCGGGCCGGTTCCCGATCCTGGCCAGCGCGTTCATGACAGTGGGGGTCGCGAAGGCTGCGGGCGTCCAGAATGTCCTGGCCTGCAGCCCGCCCACCGCTCAGGGACGGCCGGACGACGGCGTGCTGTACGCCGCCTACCTCGCAGGGGTGGACCGGGCGTTTGCGCTCGGCGGTGTGCAGGCGGTCGCCGCCATGGCTTTCGGGCTGCTGGACGAACAACCCGCGGACATCCTTGTCGGCGCTGGAAACGCCTATGTCACCGAGGCCAAGCGGCAGCTGTTCGGACGCGTCGGCATTGACCTGTTGGCGGGACCGTCCGAGGTTGCGGTGATCGCCGACGAATCCGCTGATGCTGAGCTCGTCGCTGCTGACCTCCTCGGCCAGGCCGAGCACGGCCCGCAGTCGCCGGCGTCGCTGGTGACCACTTCGCGCCAACTGGGAGAAGAAGTCATCCGCCACATCAACAGGCAACTGCGGGCGCTGGCCACCAGGGAGATTGCCGGAGCGGCGTGGCGCGATTACGGCACCGTCTATGTCGCCGACAGCCGGGAAACTGCCGTTCGCATCATGGACCTGCTCGCGCCGGAACATCTGGAGATCCAGACTTCCGACGACAGCTACTACCACGAAAACTTGCAGAACTACGGGTCCATCTTCTTAGGTCCCTGGTCCACGGTGGCCTACTCGGACAAAGGATCCTCCGGGACGAACCACGTGCTTCCAACCGGAGGGGGTGCCCGGTCCTCGGCGGGGCTGTCCGTGTCCCGGTTCCTCAAGCCCTTAACTTTTCAGCGCGTCGAAAAAAATGCCACCCCGCGCCTGGCCAACTACGTCACCACGATCTCGGACACGGAAGGAATGGCGGCCCACAAAGCGACCGCCGTCCTCCGCCTTGAGCGCTTTAACAGGTAGAAATCCATCTCTAGCAAAGGCACCTCATGATGACTAGAAAGTTCCTCCGCAAGCGTTTCGCTGCACTGGTGCCCATGGGCGTCGCCGTGGCCCTCGCCATGACAGCCTGTGGTTCAGGGGGTGGTAGTTCAGGCGGTGGCGGGGCCAGCGGCGGCGACCAGAAGACCATCACAATCGCCACTTCCAACGACGCGCCCTTCTCCTTTACCGAGCAGGGCTCCGGCGAACTCAAAGGCATTGACGGGGAGATGATCAACGCCATCGCGCAGGCCAAGGGCTGGAAGATCAAGGTCTTCACCTCGGAGTATGCGACGTTGATCGCCGCACTCAACGCAAAGAAGGCCGATGCGATCGTCGACGCCATGTACATCACCGACGAACGGAAGAAACAGATCAACTTCACGGACCCTTGGTACACCGAGGGGGAAGCCATGGTGGTCCCGGCCGATTCAACGCTGGCGTCCCGTGACGACGTGAAAGGGAAGGTTCTCGGCGCTCAGACCGGCACCGTGTTCAAGGACCTGGTTGACAGCCTCGGCGGCAGCCAGGTGAAGCTGTTCGACTCCCAGGCTGCCCTGCTCGCCGCCGTCGAAAACAAGCAAGTCGACGCGGTGTTCACCGACAGTGCTGTTATCGGTTACAGCCTGGTCCAGAAGCCGAACCCGAAGCTGAAAGTCGTCACTCCTTACAAGCCCTTCTACCCGGGCATCATCGGCGCCGGTGTGCGTAAAGACGACACGCAACTGCTTCAGGATCTGAATTCCGGTCTTGCGGACCTGAAGAAGACGCCCAAATACGTCGAGATCCTCAAGAAGTACGGGTTGACGGAAGACAACGCCATCAAGTGAGTACCGGACTCTTCAGGGACCGGCGGGCATGAGGCTCGCAGCCGCCATGCCGGCCGGTCCGTGCCCGACCCGAGCGTAGGGATATCCAGTGGACTTCATTACTAACACCCTGGCGGTGTTCCCGGCCCTCCTGCAGGCCGTTCCCGTCGTCGTCCAACTCGCGCTCGGGGCCATGGCGATGGCCCTCGTGCTGGGTCTCCTGGTGGCCCTGGCCCGTATCTCCTCGAGCAAAATCCTCCGCGGCATTGCCACGTTCTACCTTGAGGTGATTCGCGGTACTCCGCTGCTGGTGCAGCTCGTCTATATCTTCTTTGTCCTTCCCAGCATCGGCGTGAGTATCGAACCCGTGCCGGCCGGCATCCTGGGCCTGGGCCTCAACTACGCCGCATACCTCTCGGAAGTTTTCCGGTCGGCGATCCTCTCCGTGGAACATGGCCAGACCGAAGCGGCCTTGTCCCTCGGCTATACACCGAGCAGAACCCTGTGGAAGGTGGTAATTCCGCAGTCCTTCGTGGTCTCCATGGGGCCCATCGGCAACTACTTCATCGCCATGATCAAGGACACCGCACTGACATCGGTGATCGCCGTAACCGAGATCCTGAAGACCGCCAACATCCTCAACAGCCAGACCTTCCAAACCACCGCCATCTATACGGCGGCAGCGGTTCTTTATCTCATCATCAGCCTTCCACTCTCGCGCGTTGTGGTTGTGCTGGAACGAAAGGCACGGGCCAGTGGCTGAGGAAACAATTATCGACGTCCGGGACGTCCACAAAACGTTTGTCTCCCAGACAAAGCCGGGCCTGTGGCGGAGGCTTCTCGGCAAGCCCCACGTGCAAAAACGGGTGGAGGTCCTCAAGGGCGTAGACCTCGTAGTCCACCGTGGCGAGACGATCGCGATTCTGGGGTCCAGCGGGTCCGGCAAAAGCACCCTGCTGCGCTGCATCAACAAGCTTGAAACCATCGATGCCGGCCGCATCTACGTCAACGGCCACCTGATCGGCTACGAGGAGCGTGGCGGTGAACTGTTCGACGAGAAAGCGTCCATCACGGCCCAGAAACGAACCGACATCGGGTTTGTCTTCCAGCACTTCAACCTGTTCCTGAACAAAACGGCACTGGGCAATGTCATGGCGCCGTTGCGGGACGTAAAGAAACTCTCTGCGGCGGACGCCAGGAAGGTCGCCGTTCCCAACCTCGAAATGGTGGGCCTCGGGGACAAGATGGATAACTTTCCCAGCAAGCTTTCCGGAGGCCAGAAACAACGCGTCGCCATCGCCCGTGCGCTCGCGATGGAGCCCAGCGTCATGCTCTTTGACGAGCCAACCTCGGCCCTGGACCCGGAGCTGGTGGGTGAGGTCCTGTCCGTCATCAAGAAGATAGCCCAGCAGGGAACCACCATGGTGATCGTCACGCACGAGATGCAGTTCGCGCGGGACATCGCCGACCGCATCGTCGTCATGGACCAGGGCGTCATCGTGGAAGAAGGTCCACCCAGCCAAATCTTCACCACTCCGCAGCACCCGAAAACGCGGGCGCTGCTGAGCCGCTCGGGAATCCTGCCGGCATAACAGGGGACCAATGGGTGACCGCGACGCCGTACCGGTGCCGTTACCGGGGATTCACTGGTCCCGGTAGGTAGAATCGAGGCCTGAACATCGCACCAAGGACGGCGGCCAAGCGCGCCGGAATACGGAGATTTCATGTCACGATGGCTCGAAGTCGGCCAGGGCAACTATGTGCTGACCACCCAAGGCTCCCTGCTCAATACCGGGCTGATTGTGGGCACCGAGCGGGCCATGGTGATCGACACCGGCGGCGGGCCTCGACAGGGCCGGGAGATCCTCGCCGCCGTGCGGGAAAAGACGCAGCTGCCGCTCGTGGTCGTCAACACGCACGCCCACTATGACCACTTCTTCGGCAACGCCGTGTTCGCCGACGACGGCGTGACGGAATTCTGGGGGCATGAAAACTGCGCGGCGGAGATCGAGGAGAACGGGGACGGCCAGCGGCGGCTCGTGACGGCGGACGAGCCCGAGATGGCCGCCGGTGAAGGCGACGGGGTGGACCTCGTGGTACCCAACGCCATCGTCAGGGACCAACCCGTCCTGGTGGATCTGGGCGGCCAGAGCGCCACCTTGTTCTATCTCGGACGCGGCCACACTGACGGTGATCTGCTGGTGGGAACCGGCACCACCTTGTACGCCGGCGACCTGGTGGAACAGGGGGCGCACCCGTCCTTCGAGGACTCCTTCCCGGAGGAATGGGCCGGTGCCCTGCGGCATATTTCCGCACTGCGGCACCGCTACGAATTTCTGATCCCCGGCCACGGGGAACCCTGCAGCGACCAGTTCGTCAAGACCATGGCCAGCACCATGAACACTGCGGTCCGGCAGGCCACCCAGGCAACCCGGGAAACCCCGGACGACGCCACCAAGGCCATCCCGATCCTGCCCTATGGGCCGGAGCAGTCCCGGTGGTTTATCCGGCGCCTGCAGGAGACCCGCGCGCATCAGTAAGCATGGTCAGGACTGGCGGCGGAACCGCGGCCCACTCCCGCGCGGACGCAGTGCAGAAGTGGCCAAAGATAAGGGTGCTCCCTACTGCGCCTAGACTTGGTCCTTGAAAGAAGTTCCATCAAGCGCCGCAGCGTGCTCCGCTGTGAGTCCTGGGGGAGAACCAACACATGCCCGAACCGGTGGAAGACAACGCAGCTGCCACTGCTGAACACTCAGGACAGCCTGAACTCCGCCGCCGCCGCGACTTGCGTCGCGTCGACGGCGAGGACCCGGCTGCCCGGACAGGAACCATGCCGGTCATCAACCCGCGCAGCGTCCCGGCGGACGCTGCCGAACCGCCCGCCCGCCCCACACAACGCAGCAGTTCCTGGGCGCAGGCCGCCGAAGCCGCCGACGAGCGGTTCGGCAACCCCGCCACCGGCACCACGCCGGTGATCAGCCAGGTGCCGGCCGCGCCCCCGCAGCCCGCCGCTGCGCCGGCCTCGGAGCAGCCCGCCCGCCCGGACCGCCCGGCTGCCCCCGGATCGGCGCCCTCGGTCCCGGCCCTGCCTACCCGGTCCGCCCGGTCGGCGACCCGGGCCGCGGCCCTCAGCGCGCCGGCACCGGATTTCATCAGCTCACCGGGGCTGTTCGTCCGGGAGCAAAAGCCGCGCCCGGTCGGCGGCCTTCGGGGCGCGCTCTACAAAATGACGGGCGGCAGCCTGAACCTCGGCCCCAGCGCCCGGCAGCGCGAAGAGGACGAGCTGGCCCGCCGGATCTCCCGGCAGCTCCAGGGCAGCTACAACACCGCCGTGTTGAGTCTCAAGGGCGGCATCGGTAAGACTTCCACCACCGTCGGCGTCGGCCTGACGCTGGCCGAATACCGGGGCGATCCGCCGTGCGCCATCGACGCGAACCCGGATTCCGGGGACCTGGTGGAGCGCGCCCTCGGGGAGGGGATTTACCAGCAGCAGGCTCCGAGGACCATCAGCGACCTGCTGAAGAACGTTGACTCCATCGACTCGCTGACCGCGCTGGCCCGCTACATGCACCACGCGGGCCGGCTGCACCTGATCGCCGGAGAACAGGATCCGGAGGTGTCCGATTCGCTCACCGCGGAAGAGTACCTGCGCATCCGCAAGCTAATTTCGGGCTACTACTCCGTGGCCCTCACCGACTGCGGCACCGGCGTCACGCACAACGCCATGAGTGGAATTCTGCAATCCGCGGACAACCTCATTATCGCCGCAGGCTATGCCGTCAGCGGGGCCAAACGGGCCCGCAGCACCCTGCACTGGCTCGCAAGCCATGGTTACGAGGACCTGGCGCGCAACGCCGTCGTCGTCATCACCGACAAAGATGAAGTCTCCTCCCGGGTGGACAAGGACGCCATCGAGGACCACCTCGCCGGCATCTGCCGCCAGCTGATCGCCGTCCCGCACGACCGCGGGGTGGCCGACGGCGACCTCGTCACGCTCGACGCGTTGCGGCCGGAGACCCGGCGGGCGTACCGCGAAATTGCCGCCGCAATCGTCGATGGCTACGTTTAGGCGCTACCTTTAGGGATGAGCAATTACACCGCGGACGACGCTGCCCTTCAGCTGCAAGACCTCATTATGGGCACAGACAGCGTCGAAGACTTCCTTGCCCGCCTGGCGAAATTCTCTGCAGCGACCCTGAGCCACTCCATCGGGCAGGACATCGAATGCGGTGTGACGCTCCAGCGCCGGAAGAAATCCACCACCGTGGCCGGCAGCAGCGATGACGCCGTGATGCTGGACCGGATCGAACACCTCATGGGTGACGGGCCCTGCATCGAGGCCCTCCGAACCCAGGCGGTCGTGCTCCTTGCCGATGTCGGCACAGACCCGCGCTGGCCGAAATACCAGGCCGAACTCGCCACCCACGGCTGCCGTACCACCCTGGGCGTTCCGCTGGTCATCGGCGACGGCTCCGCCGCGGCGCTGAACTTCTTTGCCTTCGCACCCGGGGTGTTCACCCCCGACGTCGTGGCCGAAGCCGCTGGGTTCGCCGATCTCGCCGGGCGGGCCCTACGCCTGGCGGTGCGGATCGGCACCGCCCAGACACGCGCCGAAGACCTGCAGGCGGCCATGGAACACCGCACCACCATCGACCTGGCCTGCGGAGTCGTGATGGCGCAGAACCGGTGCTCGCAGGACGAAGCCATGCGCATCCTTACCAGGGTTTCCAGCAACCGGAACCAGAAGCTCCGGGTGGTGGCCGGGGATATCCTCGCCAACCTCACCGCCGGGGAAGTCCGCACCCACTTCGACGCCTGATCCTTCCGGCGGCTGCTGCTGGCGCCGGCTTTCCCGGCCCGACGTTCCCGGCCCGGCCTGCTCCGGCGCTCCCCGCCCGGCCCTAGGATAAAGGGGATGACCACCACAGACACGGCTGCCTTCAGCCTCCGCAGTATCGCCGTCCCCGCCTTCGGCCCGGCGCTGCTGTTCAGCATCGGCGAGGGCGCCATCCTTCCTGTGGTGGCCCTGTCCGCCCGCGACCTCGGTGCCTCCGTGGCCGTCGCCGCGCTGATCGTCACCCTGATCGGCCTGGGCTCGTGGTTCTTCAACCTCCCTGCCTCGGTCATCACCCTGAAGTTCGGCGAACGCTGGGCGATCGTAGGCGCGGCAGCCGCGAGCGCCGTCGCCCTGGCCGCCGCGGCAGTGGCTCCGCTGATACCGGGGGGGATCTGGCTGCTGGCCGCGGCGATGGTCGTCGTCGGCATGGCCGCGAGCGTCTTCAGCCTGGCCCGGCAGAAGTACTTGACCGAAGCCGTGCCGGTCGCCCTCCGAGCGCGGGCACTGTCCACGCTGGGCGGAGTGAACCGGATCGGCATCTTCATCGGTCCCTTCATCGGTGCGGCCGCGATGCATTTCGCCGGGCTGTCCGGCGCGTACTGGGTGGGCGTTGTCGGCATGGCTGCGGCCGCCGTCGTCTCCATCCGCATCCCTGACCTCGTGGCCAGGCCGACGGCAGACGGCGGCGTGCCCGTCCAGCAGGCCACGTTGCGCAGCGTCGCCGTCTCCCACGCCGGGGTGTTCCTGAGTCTGGGCATGGGGGTGCTGCTGCTGAGCGCGCTGCGGGCTTCCCGGCAGGTGGTGATCCCGCTCTGGGCGGATCACCTCGGGATGGACGCGACGCAGGCGTCCCTGATTTACGGGCTCTCCGGCGCCATCGACATGCTCGTGTTCTACCCGGCCGGCAGGCTGATGGACCGCAGGGGCAGGCAGTGGGTGGCCATCCCGTCAAACCTCATCATGGGCGCGGCCATGCTGCTGATCCCGCTCAGCACCGGCTTTGTCGGCTTGTTGCTCGCCGCCCTCCTGATCGGGTTCGGCAACGGCATCAGCTCCGGGTTGAACATGACCCTGGGTGCGGACTTCTCGCCAGACAACGGCCGCAGCCAGTTCTTAGGGCTCTGGCGGTTCCTGGCCGACGCCGGGGCCACCGGCGGCCCGGTGCTGCTCTCCGGCGTCACTGCCGCCGCCTCGCTAGGTGCCGGGGTAGCCGCCACCGGGGTGCTGGGGTTTGCCGCCGCCGTCGTCTTCGCGGTCACCATTCCCCGCCTTAGGCACCGCCGCAACTACTGAGCCGGCGCCGGTACGTCCTGCGAGATGCCGGACCACGTAAGCCGCGTCCCGGCCCACCCCGCCGATGAGGCCTGAAGTGAGGGCGTACTGGAAGGGCATGCCGACGAAGTACAACCCCGGTATCCGGGGGACAACGCCTCTTTTGGTCTCTGGCCAGCCCCATGGCGTCAACTCCAGCCCTTCGATCCAATCCAGGTCCGGGCGGTACCCAGTGGCCCAGATAACGGTCCGCACGGACGCGGGCCCGCCGCCATCGACCATGGGCCGACCCCCAGTTGTGCCAGACAACCGCGGAACGCGAACCACGCCGGCCGCGTCGAGGTCCTTCGGAGAAATCCGGATAAGGGGCGCTCCACGCTTGTGGAACTCCGATGCCACCTTGCGCCCAACGGGCGTGCGAAGCGTCAGGACTGAGTGGAGGAAGCTCCAATACACCCCGCCGGCATAGCGGAGCAGCAGGTCCGGAATGTGCGGGGTGGGCCGGCCTGAAAGCAGCACCCGGTGCGTCGCGGAGAGCTCCAGGGCGATCTCGGATCCTGAGGTTCCCGCTCCCACCACAAGCACCTCACCGTCTGGCACGTCGTCCGGGCCGCGGTAATTGGAGCTGTGAAGCTGTCGAATGGCGGGCTCCAGCCCGACCGCAGTCGCAGGAATCCGGGGGAGTGCGTTGGCGCCGGTGGCCACGATCACGTTGGCCGCCCGCACACTGCCTTTCGAGGTGCTCAGGGCAAATTCGTCCCCCGCCGAGGCGACTGCCTCCACCCGGATGCCGGTCCGAACCGGCAGGCCGAAATGCGCGACGTAGCTCTCGAGGTAGTCCGCGAAGTCGTTCTTGCCCGGGTACGTATTACGCGCCGCCGGGTAGGTGAGCCCAGGGAGTGCGTCGTGCTGCGCAGGGGTAAACAGGCGCAGGGATTCCCAGCGGTGGCGCCAGGACTCGCCGACCCGCGGGCCGGCCTCGAGGATCTCAAAGCGCTGACCAGTCCTGTTGAGCTGGTAACCGGCGGCAAGGCCGGCCGCACCTGCGCCGACAACCACGGCATCGAGACTTTCGCTGGACTGGTTCATCGTGGGCTCCTAGTAGTCTGCCCCCCAGTAATTAGAATACCGTTCTAATGACTGGAGCGGTAGTCTACCTTTATGGAAAGGACCACGAGGCGGGCGGTTCAGGCGGCCGCCACCCGGGCCGCCGTCGTCCAAGCAGCGGGACGACTGTTCGCCGCTGATGGGTACGTCCGCACGACGGTGGACGCGGTCGCCGCCGAAAGCGGCGTCGCCGTCCAGACCATCTACAACTCGGTGGGAAACAAGGCGGCGCTCCTCTCCGCAGTGCTCGACGAAGCCGCGGCAGGGCCGGGCGCGCGGGCCAGCGTGCTGGAACTCATGCGAGAGCGAACTCGGAACGCCGCCGACCTTCCCGCCCTGATCGCCGTGCTCGCAGACTGGTTCGTCGAAGTGCACCCGCGTACCGCCGGTATTAACGCGGTCATTGCCCGGGCAGCGGCTCTCGACGACGCCGCCGCGCGTCTGGAGAAGGAACGCGGGCAACAGCGGTTGCGGCGCTACGAGGAGGCCGCAGCGGCAGCAAGGGCGCGCGGCGGGCTCAGTTCCGGAATGACCGACGCCGAGGGGGCTGCCGCCATCTGGTCGCTCGGGCACCCGCAGGTCTACCGTGCCATGGTGCAGGACACCGGCTGGCCGGTGCCGGCCTACCGTGACTGGATGGCCGCAGCCCTTGCCGCCGTCCTTGCCTAACGGCACCGGCCTCAGGCGCCTCTCCCAGGGAAGCGCTACCGGGAGCTACCGGCGCCGTCGGGCGGCGTGGCCGAACAACCACACGCCGGCAACGGTGGCCAGGTAGCCGGTAATGACGATGAGCGAGGTGCCGGCCCAGAAGTAGTTCGTCGTGCTGCCCTCCTGCCAGGGTCCCGGCGCAATCTTCAGCAGCGAGTACGCGGCCACAGCAGCGGAGGCAAGGCCCGCCAGCACCGGGAGGGCAACCCACAGCCGGGCGGACGCCCAGTGCCGGTTGTAGCCCTCCCAGACATTCCAGCGCTGGCCGGAGCGCATAATCAGCCAGCCCGCGGGGAGAGTGAATGCTCCCACCATAAGGAAGGCGGCCACGACGTCGGCGGGACGGTGCCACTGATTGATGAGCGTTGACACCCCAGTGGCGACGGCGAAGCTGCCACCCAGGAAGCCGGCCAGCGGACGCCAGCGCGGTGAGACCATCAGGAAGACCGCCGCCGCGGCAGACGCAGCCAGGGTGGTGTGGCCGGAGGGAAGGGAGTTGAGTTCCAGGGTTTCAATTCCGCGGAACGGCCGGTCCGGGACGAGGTTCTTCAGGAGCTGGGTGGCAATGTTCGCCCCGGCAGCGGCCGCGACGGCGATCCCGGCCGCAGCCCAGCGGCGCTTAACCACGGTGACAACGGCGACCACCAGTGTGCCGATCAGCAGGGACAGCGCTGGCAGCCCGTCGAGGAGCTCGGTAGCGGCCTTGCCCGCGGTGCCATACATCCCAACGGCCTCCACCAGCGCCGATTCATCAATGAACTGGCCCGTGGTGGTGCGCACGAAGAAGTAATAGGTGGCAGCGACGCCCACAATGCAGCCGAGGGTGCCCAGCAGGAAAAGCAGACCGGAGGCCCAGCCCGGTCCGCGAGGGCCCGAAACCGGGCTCGCTGCGGCGCGGCCCCGGGGGTTCCGGTCCGGTGGCGCCTGTCGGGTGCTGCGTTCTTCTTGCCGAGAATTCATCGTCATACAGGGTCCCACAGAACACTGCGAGCCTGCTGAAGGGCCCGCGGCTTCGGTCCGTCTGCCACTGGTCATCCGATACCGCCTGTGCGCCGCAGGTAGAGTGAATCCATGCCACCCAGTGTCCGTCCTTTGCTCCCGATGCTCCCGACCGGGGCGCTTCCTGGCATTCAGGAAATCCTGGACACAGCCCGCGTGGTCAGCCTGCCGATGCGGGTAAAGTTCCGCGGCATCACCCGGCGCGAGGCCCTGCTGCTGGAGGGCCCGCTGGGCTGGGGCGAGTTCTGCCCGTTTCCCGAGTACGGCGACGCTGAGGCTTCCCGCTGGCTGGCCGCCGCCGTCGAGGCCGGCTGGCAAGGCTTCCCCGAGCCCCGGCGCTCGGTGATCCCGGTCAACGCCACCGTTCCCGCTGTCGCCGCGGACCGGGTCCCGGAGGTACTGGCACGTTTCGGCCGGGTGGATGCCGTCAAGGTCAAGGTTGCCGAGGCCGGACAGACGCTCGACGACGACGCCGCCCGCGTCGCCGCGGTGCGCCGAGCCCTGCCGGACGCTGCGATCAGGGTCGACGCCAACGGCGGCTGGGACGTTCCGGCGGCCGTGGAGGCGCTGACCCGGCTCGCCGCCGTCGGACTCGAGTATGCCGAACAGCCCGTGCCGGACATTACCGGTCTGGCCGAAGTCCGGCGCCTGCTGCGCGCCGCCCGCGTGCCGGTGCTGATTGCCGCGGACGAAAGCGTCCGCAAGGAGGACGACCCGCTCAAGGTGGCCCGGGCCGGCGCCGCCGACCTCATCGTCGTGAAGGTGGCGCCGCTGGGCGGAGTGCGCCGCGCCCTGGACATCGTGGCGCAAGCCGGCCTGCCCGCCGTCGTCAGCTCCGCGCTGGACACCTCCGTGGGCATCCGCGCCGGGCTGGCGCTCGCCGCGGCCCTGCCGGACCTGCCCTACGCCTGCGGGCTGGGCACCGTGTCCCTGTTGGCCGCCGACGTCACCCGCGACTCCCTGGTGCCCGACGACGGCGCGATCCGGCTCCGCTCCCTGACCGCCGACCCGGAGCTGCTCGCCGAGCACGCCGCCCCTGGCGAACGCCGCGACTGGTGGCTGGACCGGCTGCGGCGGGTCCACGCCGTCCTCGCCGCATCGACTGCTCCGTAACGGCCCCTCTGGACGCCGAGAACGGTGTTTACGGAGCAATGGATGGGTTTGAGCGGCATTCCTGGCGTTCACCCGGTCTTCATCTGGGGGACCGCTGTGCGTCGTCCGGCGCTGTCAGGGTGGCGGGGAAGCATCCCTCTGCCTTGGAAGGTCTCACCCATGTCTGTCTCCTCCGGACGCAAGTTCTCCCTGTTGCCCATGTTGGGCCACACCAAGGGCAAGCGCAGCCCTGTGACCTGCGCCCTCAAGTGCGACAACGCCTGCTCAGGTGAGGTCTGCAACAGCAGCTCCAACGGCTACTTCCGTGACATCGCCTCCGCCACCATGTCCCGCCGCACCGCCCTCGGGTTCGGCGCCGCCGGTGCGCTCGCCGTCGTCTTCGGCAACGCCGTGACCTCAGCGGAACCGGCAGCCGCGGGCGGCGCGGGCCTGTCCGCCGCAGCGAAGACCGGCTTTGGCAAGTCCAAGCTGAAGTTCACCGCGATCGCCCCGGTCGATGCCGCCGTCGACGCATTCAGCGTCCCGGCAGGCTTTGCCTGGCATCCGGTTATCCGCTGGGGCGACCCGCTCTTCAGTGACTCGCCTGCCTTCGACGTGGACCGGCAGAGCGCCGCCGCGCAGGCCCGCCAGTTCGGCTACAACAACGACTACACCGACATCCTGCCGCTGGACGGCAAGGACCGCCGGGCCGTGCTCTTCACGAACCACGAATACACGAACGAAGACATCATGTTTCCGGCCGGCTTCGACCCCGCGGAAACCCGGGCCATCGGCCGCGCCGCGCACGGCCTCACCGTCGTCGAACTGGAACGCAAGAACAAGAACAAGCCGTGGAATTACGTCCAGGGCGCGGCGCTGAACCGCCGCTTCCTGACCGACACCAGCTACGAACTGACCGGCCCGGCCGCAGGATCCGCCCTGGTCAGCACCGTCGCCGATCCGTCCGGCCGGACGATCAAGGGCACGCTGGGCAACTGCTCCGGCGGCACCACCCCTTGGGGCACCATCCTCTCCGGTGAGGAAAACTTCAACGGCTACTTCGTCTCGGCCGGAACCTCCGCCGCGGACAGGCGCTACGGCCTGACGAGCAAGCCCACCGCCCGGCAGTGGGAGCTTGATGACCCCCGCTTCGATACCCGCAACCCCGGCTACGCCAACGAAAGCAATCGCTTCGGCTGGATCGTGGAGGTGGATCCGTTCGACCCGACCTCGACGCCGCTGAAGCACTCCGCGATGGGGCGCTTCAAGCACGAGGGTGCCAACGTCATCGTGGCAGCGTCCGGACACGTCGTCGCCTACATGGGCGACGATGAGCGCTTCGACTACCTTTACAAGTTCGTCTCCGCCGGCAAGTACCGTGAGGGCGACCGGAAGCACAACATGACGCTGCTCTCCGAGGGTGACCTGTACGTCGCCAAGTTCACCGGCGACTCGCCCGCGGCGGACATCGACGGTTCCGGCAAGCTGCCCGCCGACGGCGCGTTCGACGGCGCCGGGGAATGGCTCGCGCTGACGGCGGGCGGCCGGTCCATGGTTCCCGGCATGTCGGTCGAGGAGGTCCTGGTCTACACGCGGCTCGCCGCGGACAAGGTCGGCCCCACCAAAATGGACCGCTGCGAGGACGTCCAGCCCAGCCTGCACACCGGCAAGGTCTACGTGGCCTGCACCAACAACACGGACCGCGGCAAGACCGGCAAGGAAGGCGCCACCGAGGTCAACCCGCGCACCCTGAACCGCGACGGCCACATCGTGGAAATCACCGAGGCCGGCGACCAGACCTCCACCAGGTTCAACTGGAACCTGCTGATGGTTTGCGGTGATCCGGCCAGGAACGCCTCGACCTACTTCGCAGGCTTCCCGGCCGACAAGGTCTCGCCGATCTCCTGCCCGGACAACGTGGCGTTCGACTCGGTGGGCAACCTGTGGATCTCCACGGACGGAGCCCCCTCGAGCACCGGCTACGCGGACGGGCTGTTCAAAGTCACGCTGGACGGGCCGGAGCGGGGCCGCGTGGAGCAGTTCCTCGCCGTGCCGCGCGACGCCGAAACCTGCGGGCCGGTCATCCACGATGAGGACCGGCACGTCTTCGTCGCGGTCCAGCACCCGGGCGAGGAGGGCTCCTTCGAGGCCCCGCACTCGGCCTTCCCTGACTACGTGCGCGCCGGGGCGACGCCGAAGCCGGGGCAGGCCCGCATCCCGCGCCCGTCCGTAGTCCAGGTCTTCCGCGCCGGCGACTAACCCGTCTCCTTTCCTGACGCTCTCGCAGATTTGGCGGCTTCCGGATCGACGCTCCCGCACATCTCGCCGCCGGACGGTGAGAGGTGCGGAGCGTTTCCGTTGTGGCGGCAGGAGCTGAGGGAGCGTCGGGGGTGGGCGGAACTGATAATTTGAACAGTGTGAATAATCCGGCTGAAATGGTTGTCCCCAGAGTCCAGGAAGCTATCGCGTCCGCGTTCGGCGAGGAGTACCGCCACACGGATCCGGTGATCAGGCCCTCGCAGTTCGCGGACATCCAGATCAACGCGGCCATGGCGCTCGCCCGGAAGGTCGGGCTGCCGCCTCGCGACGCCGCAGCCAAGATTGTGGAGGCCCTGGACCTCGACGGCGTCTGCAGCCTCGTGGAGATCTCCGGCCCCGGCTTCATCAACCTGACGTTCGACGGCACTTGGATCGAGGAACTGCTGAATGCGCCCGAGGCTGCCGGTGCCCAGCCGGGGCCGCTGCACCGCGTCGTCGTCGACTATTCCTCCCCGAACGTGGCCAAGGAAATGCACGTCGGGCACCTGCGCACCACTGTTGTCGGCGACAGCATCGTGCGGGTCCTCGAGGCGACCGGCCACACCGTCATCCGGCAAAACCACATCGGCGACTGGGGCACCCCGTTCGGCATGCTGATCGAGCACTGGCTTGAGGTGGGGGAGGACTCGCCCGAGGCAGCCCTGCTGGTCGATGACCCCAGCGCGTTCTACCAGGCAGCGCGCGCCAAGTTCGATGCCTCCGCCGAGGACCCGGACGGTTTCGCCACCCGGGCCAGGCTGCGCGTGGTGGCGCTGCAGGGCGGGGACCCGGAAACCTTCGCCGTATGGGAGCGGCTCGTGGCCCAGTCCAAACGTTACTTCAACGCGATCTACACCATGCTCGGGATCAGCCTCACCGACGACCACATCGCCGGCGAAAGCTCCTACGACGCGCATCTGGCACAGCTGTGCCAGGAGCTGGAGGAACGCGGCATCGCCCGGATCAGCGAAGGCGCGCTCTGCACCTTCCCGGCCGGTTTCACCGGACGCGACGGTGACCCGCTGCCGCTGATCATCCGCAAGTCCGACGGCGGCTACGGCTACGGCACCACCGACCTGGCCACCATCCGCTACCGGGTTCGCGACCTGCGGGCCGACCGGGTGCTCTACGTGGTGGGCGCGCCGCAGAACGTACACCTGCGGATGGTGATGGCCACCGCCCGCGACGCCGGGTGGCTGCCGGAGACGGTGGAAGCCACGCACGTGCAGATCGGCAACGTGCTCGGCGAAGACGGCAAGATCCTCAAGTCGCGGGCCGGGAACCCGGTCAAGCTGATGGCGCTGCTCCAGGAGGCCGTTGACCGGGCGCGGTCCGTCATCGACGCCAGCCGGCCCGAGCTCAGCGAGGAGGAACGGGCGGTCACGGCCCGGCAGGTCGGCATCGGTGCCGTCAAATACGCGGATCTCTCAACCGGCCACGACACCGAATACGTTTTTGACTTCGACCGGATGCTTGCGCTGACCGGCAACACCGGTCCATACGTTCAATACGCGGCTGCGCGGATCCGTTCCATCCTGCGTAAGGCAGGGACGCTGGAACAGCATCTCGCGGCGGCCCCGGGCAGTACCGCCGCGGCCCCCGCCGCCGGCGCGGTGCCCGCCGCGGTGATCGCCGTCGTTGAACCCGCCGAACGCGCGCTGGCGTTGCACCTGCTCGAGTATGACGCCACGCTGCGGAAAGTCGGTGAACTGCTCGAACCGCACCGGCTCTGCGCCTACCTGTTCGAACTCGCGCAGCTGTTCACCTCCTTCTATGACCAGTGCCCCGTGCTCAAGGCCGAGGAGACGGTGCGGGAGTCCCGGCTCGCGCTGTGCGGGCTGGTCCTGCGCAGGCTCTCCAGCGGCCTCGACCTGCTGGGCATCGAGACGCCGGAGAACATGTGAGCTCCGACGAGCCGTCCGCAGCCCGGACCCGGGACGGGGGGCTCGGCGCCGTCGAGGCCGCCCGGATGGCCGTCGCGGCGCTGATCGGCGCGGGGGTCCGCTACGTGGTGGTGGCCCCGGGATCCCGGTCGGCGCCGATGGCCTACGCCCTCGCCGAAGCCGACGCCTCCGGCCGCGTTGAACTGCTGGTCCGGATCGATGAACGCGACGCCGGTTTCACCGCGCTGGGTCTGGCCTTGGCCACCGGTGGCCCCGCGGCTGTGCTGACGACGTCGGGTACCGCCGTCGGGAACCTGCTGCCGGCCGTGATGGAGGCCAACCACGCCGCCGTGCCGCTGGTGGTCCTGTCCGCGGACCGGCCCGAGGAACTGCGCGGTACCGGCGCCAACCAGACCACCATCCAGCCGGACCTTTTCGGCGAACACGTCCGCTTCGCCGTCGACGTCCCGGCCGGCGAGAACCCGGTGCGGGCCGTCGAGACCGCGCTGAGCGCCGCCACGGGTGCCTTCGAGGACATCCCGCCAGGACCGGTGCAGCTGAACCTCGCCTTCCGCGACCCGCTGGTTCCCGCAGCCGCTGAAGGCCTGAACGACGCTGCCGGCCGCCGGGTCCACCACGCGCCGCGGCAGCCGCTCGTGCTGGACTTTCCCGCAGCGTCCGCCGCGCTGCCCGAACGGCGCACCGTGGTCCTCGCCGGGCACGACGCCGGGCCTGTCGCCGAGGCCTTCGCGCGCGCGCACGGCCTGCCGCTGCTCGCGGAGCCCTCCTCCAACGCCCGCTTTGGCCCCAACGCGGTGGGCCCGTACCGGCTGCTGCTCGAGCACTTCGGCCCCGAATCCGGCCAGCCGATCGAACGGGTGGTGCTGTTCGGCCGGCCCACCCTTTCCCGCCCGGTGTCCGCCCTGCTGGCCCGCGCCGACATCCCGTCCGCCCTCTACCAGCCGGTCCCGGTGGCCTGGTATGAGCCGGGCCGGCGCACCGAACTGCCACTGGAAACCCTGGCGGACTTGGCTGACTTCGCCGGCCGGGGCCCTGCGGCGTGGCTCGATGCCTGGTTGCTGGCCGGCGCTGCGGCCCAGCACGCCCTGGACCAGGTGCTGTCCGGGACGGCTTCAGGGCCGGAGACCTCGGGGCCGGAGACCTCGGGGCCGGCCGCCTCCAGCCCGGAGGCGCAGGCGTCCGCAGGGGCCTCGGCTTCAGGACCCGCCGCTTCCGGGCCCGCGGTAGGTGCGTTGGTCTGGCAGCACGCGCGCGGGCAGCTCGTCCTGGGCTCGTCCAACGGAATCCGTGACGTCGACTTGGCCGGAGCGCCGCCGCAGGAACCGCAAGCCACCGTCTTCGCCAACCGGGGACTGGCCGGAATCGACGGCACCCTGGCCACGGCCACCGGCATCGCCGTCGGCGGCCGGCAGGAAACCACCGTGCTGCTGGGCGACGTCACCTTCCTGCACGACGCCGGCGGCCTGCTGCTGGGCGCGGGGGAAGCGGATCCTCCGTTGCGGATCGTGGTCCTCAACGACGCGGGCGGTGCGATCTTCGGGCTCCTGGAGCACGGCGCCGTCGAACAGTCGGGCCGTTACGGCACCGCCGTCGAACGCCTCTTCGGCACTCCGCACACCGTGGACCTCTCCGCGCTGGCCGCCGCGTACGGCGTCGGGCACCGCGCGGTCAACAGGACGGCGGAACTCGCTGCAGCACTGGCCGAACCGGTGCAGGGGCGCAGCATCATCGAGGTCCGCACGGAGCGGCAGGGCCTGCGGGAGCTGCACGGACGGATCCGCGCCGCCGTGGCGGCCGCCGTCACCGGGGCCCCCGGCGGCTAAACCCAGCGTCGCCGCCCGGTCGACTGGCTCAGCGCTTCGTCGCGGGATAGGTCCGACGCTCCTGCCCAGTTACCTCGCCGGAACCGCCGCCCGGCCGCCCGGCACACCGGGCTTTCCCGCGTGTCGGTCCACCCTCGGCCGGAGGAACTGGGCGGGAGCGTCCCGCCCGGCCGTCTCCGCTCCCAGTCCGTCCTGCCGGCGCCGCTTTCCACGCCTGGCCGTCTCCGCGCCGCACCTGGTCTCCGCGCCGCACCTGGAATCTGGGGCGCAAAAAGACAGCCGCTACGTGGATCCACGTAGCGGCTGTCTGAAGTCGGTGCAGTCCCGACTCTAGAGCACCCGGCTCAGGAACTCCTTGGTGCGGGCGTGCTGCGGGTTGGACAGCACCTCGCGCGGGTCGCCGGACTCGACGACGACGCCGCCGTCCATGAACGTCAGCCGGTCCCCGACCTCGCGGGCAAAACCGATTTCGTGGGTCACCACGATCATCGTCATGCCGGACTTCGCGAGGTCCTTCATGACGTTCAGGACGTCGCCCACCAGCTCCGGGTCGAGGGCCGAGGTCGGCTCATCGAAGAGCATCAGCTCCGGATCCATGGCCAGGGCCCGGGCGATGGCGACGCGCTGCTGCTGCCCGCCGGACAGCTGTGAGGGGTAGTGCCCGGCGCGGTCCGCCAGACCTACCCGGTCCAGCAGCTCAAGGGCCCGTTTCCGGGCCGTTTCCTTTGACTGGCCCTTGACCTGGACCGGGGCTTCCATGATGTTCTGCAGCGCGGTCTTGTGCGGGAACAGGTTGAAGCGCTGAAACACCATGCCGATTTCGCGGCGCTGGGCCGCGATCTCCTTGGTCTTAAGGTCATGCAGGCGGCCGTTGACCTCACGGTAGCCGATCAGGTCGCCGCCCACCGAGATCCGCCCGGCGCTGATGGTTTCGAGCAGGTTCACGCAGCGGAGCATGGTGGACTTGCCGGAACCGGAGGGCCCGATGACCACCGAGACTTCGCCTTGGTTGACGGTCATGTCGATGCCGCGCAGCACATGGTGCTGGCCATAGAACTTGTGCAGGCCTTCGATCTTGACCAGCGGCTTTTCTGCGGTGATCGTCATCGTGCACTCTCCTCGGGGAAGTCCGTCTCAATCGAGCGCTTGACGTCAGCGCCTCCACCGGCGGCCTTGGCGGCACCGGGGTTCACCGCCGCCGGAGCCAGGTTGTCCACGCCCTTGCCGTAGTAGGCCTCAATGAAGTGCTGGCCGACCATCAGGATGCTCGTGATGACCAGGTACCAGATGGCGGCCACGATGAGCAGCGGTACCGGCAGGTACGTCCGGTTGGCCAGCGTGTTGGTGGCGAAGGTCAGGTCCAAAGTGAACGGCACTGCCAGCACCAGCGAGGTGGTCTTCAGCATGCCGATGGTCTCGTTGCCGGTCGGCGGGACAATGACACGCATGGCCTGTGGCAGGATGATCCGCCACATGATCTTGGTCTTACCCATGCCCAGTGCCTCGGCAGCTTCCATCTGGCCGCGGTCCACGGACTTCAGGCCTGCCCGGAAAATTTCCGCGAGGTACGCGGACTCGTTCAGGCCCAGACCAAGGATGGCAGCGACCGTGGCGGTGACGATGACGCTGGTGTCCACGCTGAAGAGCTCGGGCCCGAACGGGACGCCCGCGCTCAGCTTCGGATAGAGGACCGAGATCAGTCCCCAGAACACCAGCTGCGTGTACACCGGAGTGCCGCGGAAGAACCAGACCCACACCCAGCTGGACCAGCGGAAGACCGGGTTGTCGGACTGCCGCATGAAGGCCAGCAGGATCGCCAGGATGATGGCCAGGACCATGGACGCAACGGTCAGCAGCAGAGTCCAGCCGACACCCTGGACAACCTTGACATCCAGAATGTAGGTGCCGACGATGTCCCAGCGGAAGTTGGTGTTCGTGAACAGAGACTGCAGGAACACGGCCAGGAAGCCGAGGATGATGACCGCGCTGAGCCACCGGCCGGGGTGCCGCACCGGAACCGATTTATTCAGTACCGGCGCGCCGTTGCCCTGGTGGCCGTTCATCCCTGTTGCACCTGAGGAGCGGTCGGTGGCGGGGAGACTCAAGACCCGGCCGCCGGGTTAACTTCGGAGTTCGTGATGGCACCTTCAGCGTTGCCCCAGCCTTCGAGGATCTTCTTGTAGGAGCCATCCTCAATCAGCTTCGTCAGGGTCTTCTGGACGACGTCGGCCAAGGCAGTATCGGACTTGGCCACCGCGATGCCCTGGGGAGCGGCGTCGTAGACGTCGCCGAGCTTTTCCAGCTGTCCGTTGGTCTGGGTCAGTGCGTAGCCAATGATGGGGGAGTCAGCCGTCATGGCATCGATGCTGCCGTTCACCAGGCGGGTGGTGACATCCGTCTGGTTCTTGAGCGTGACGATGTCGATCGGCTTCTTGCCTTCGGCCGTGCACTTCTTGTTCCGGTCGGAGAGATCCGGGTCTTCCTGCACGGTGCCGGTCTGGACACCGATGGACTTGCCGCAGACGTCATCCAGGGAGAACTTCTTCGGGTTGCCCTTCTGGACGGCCCAGGTGGTTCCGGCGTTGAAGTAGCTGACCATGTTTACCGCGCCGAGGCGCTCCTTGTTGATGGTGAAGGAGGAGATGCCGAGGTCGTACTTGGGGCCGAGCGCCGGAAGGATCCCGGTGAACTCCGCGGTCTGGACCTGGACCTTCAAACCTAGGGTCGCGCCGATCGCCTTGGCGATGTCGACGTCGTAACCCACCGGGGTCTGGCCGTCGGTACCGAGGAACTCGGCAGGGGCGTAGCTGGTGTCCGATCCGACGGTCAGGGTGCCCTTGGACTTGATGGCCGCCGGGACCATGGCCGCGAGCGAGTCGTCCTTCTTGACGGTCGTGGGGTCGAAGCTTGCCTTGCTGCTGCCGGAGGGAGCAGCGCCGCCGCCGCCCGTGCCGGTTTCGGAAGCATTGGTGCAGGCCGAGAGGGCCAGGGCGCCGACGGCGAGCACGGTGGCAGCCTTGAGCTTGGAGCTGCTCAGGAGCGTACGGGAGATCTGCATTTTTCTTACCTTTTGTTGCAGGGGACGCGAAGACTAAGTCGGGTTATAGTGTATCGCCGAACAAGAGATGTACATCACAGAAAACTAAGTTTCACTATTGGATAACTAAACAGCTGCAGAATGCAAGACGGGGCCGAGGCCCGGTGTCTGACATACCGGACCGCGGGCGGGGTCAGTAAGGGATCAGCTGCTGATGCCGAGAGACTCAAGCATGGGGCGGAATTTGGCCCACGTTTCGGCCAGCTCCGACTCCGGCACAGAACCCTCTACGACACCGCACCCGGCATACAACCGTACGGTGTCCGGTCCTTCGATGACGGCTCCGCGCAGAGCGATGCCCCACTCGCCGTTGCCCGCCGCGTCCAGCCAGCCGACCGGGCCGGCGTAGGGGCCGCGGTCGAGGTGCTCAAGCTTGCGGATCAGCGCCCCGGCCACCTGGGTGGGCGTGCCGCAGACCGCCGCGGTGGGGTGCAGCGCATTGATCAGGGCCAGGCAGGTGGGCACGTGGCCTTCGACCTCGGTGAGTTCGGCCTTCACGTCCGAGGCCAGGTGCCAGACGTTCGGCAATTCCAGGATAAACGGCTCGCTGTGCGCGTTCATCGCCTCGGAGAAGGGCGCCAGCTGTGTGGTGAGCGACTGGATGGCAATGTCGTGTTCGTGCCGCTGCTTCTCGGATCCGGCCAGCGCACGCTCGGCGAATTCCATCGGTGAGCCGGCCATGCCGTCGGCGTCGCGGCGGTCCAGGGTTCCGGCAAGGACACGCGCCTGCGCCGTGCGGCCTTCCACCTGGATCAGCATCTCCGGGGTGGAGCCCACCAGGCCGTCGACGCCGTAGGTCCAGCACTCCCGGTACCGGACCGCGAGCTGGCGCAGGATTTCGGCAGCGTTCACGCCGTCGGGCACGGTGGCCACGATGTCCCGGGCCAGCACCAGCTTCTCCAGCGCGCCGGTGCGGATTTCCGTGACACCCTCGGCGACGGCGGTCATCCAGTCAGCCTCGCTGAGCGAGCCGGTGCTCAGCTTGGCCTCCCGGGCCGGTTGCTGCCCTGCCGACGCCGGGGCCGCCGACGCCGGGGCCGCGGCGACGCCCCCGGGGGCTCCCGAAGACGCTGCCGCCGACGACGGCGCTACTTCCGCCGGCGCTGCGGCGTCGACCCGGATGATGCCGGAACCTTCGGCGTCGGGTACGTCCAGCCAGCGGCGCAGGGCGGCGCGGGCGCCTGCCTCGGTGAGTTCGGCGCCGTCGAAGGTGAGCTGCGTCAGCCAAGCCGTGCCGTCGCGCAGGCCCACCACGACCTCGGGAACCACCAGGCGGGACTCGTGCGCCGACGTCTTGGAGAAGGCGAAGGACCCGAAGGCCACCGGACCGGTGCCGGGGCACCCGACGGTGTCCGCGACCTCGGCTTCAAGGACCAGGTGGCGCCACCAGATATCCGCCTCGAGGAACCGCTCCGGTCCGGTGGCGGTGAACCGGGCCACTTCACCGAAGCCCACCAGTCCGGCCTCGCGGCGCGTCCAGCAGAATACGTCGTCGCGGACCAGGAACGACGGCAGACCCCCAGGGAACGAATCTGCATCGAGGGGGACTGTCAGTGTCCGAATAATTCTGGTATGGAACGCGCTCGTCATGATGAGACAACACTACTCCCGACGTCCCCCGCGGCTTGGCCGGTCCGGCGGTTAGGGGGTGGCTCGAAGTTTTGAGACAATAACGGGGTGAACCGAGCATCCTTGGATAAGCGTCCGGACGAAGTAGCGACGATGTTTGACGACGTCGCCCCCAAATACGACGTCGTCAATGATGTCCTGTCGATGGGGCAGACGCGGCGCTGGCGCCGGATTGTCGTGGAGGCCATGGATGTGAAGGCCGGACAGCGCGTGCTCGACCTGGCTGCCGGGACCGGAACCTCGAGTGAGCCGTACGCCGACGCCGGGATCGACGTCGTCGCCTGCGACTTCTCGCTGGGCATGCTGAAAGTCGGCAAGCGCCGCCGTCCCGACATCAATTTCGTCGCCGGTGACGCCACCCGCCTGCCCTTCGCGGACAACACCTTCGATGCCAGCACCATCTCCTTCGGCCTGCGCAACGTCAACGAGCCCAAGAAGGCTCTGGCGGAGATGCTGCGGGTTACCAAGCCGGGCGGCAGGCTGGTCATTGCCGAGTTCTCCCAGCCGGTGGTGCCGCTTTGGCGCACCATGTACACCGAGTACCTGATGCGCGCACTTCCCGCGATCGCGGTCAAGGTCTCCTCCAACCCCGACGCCTACGTCTACCTCGCCGAATCCATCCGCGCCTGGCCCGACCAGGACCACCTCTCGGCCTGGCTGCAGGAAGCAGGCTGGGAAAGCGTGACCTACCGCAACCTCAGCGGCGGCATCGTGGCGGTGCACCGCGCACAAAAGCCCGGCGCTCCGGCTGCGGGCCCGGCAGCCGGTCCCGCTGCGGGCGCAAAGGCACTGGCGAACCACACCGGCCCCGTGGCCAAACTGCGGCGCAACATCACCCGGCCCGAGCGTTAGCCACCAGCTGCCGTGAAAGTACTGATCGTCGGGGCGGGGCCGGCCGGATCCACCGCCGCGTTCTACCTTGCGCAGGCCGGCCTTGACGTGACGGTGCTGGAAAAGACCAGCTTTCCCCGGGAAAAGGTCTGCGGTGACGGACTCACACCGCGTGCCGTCCGGGAAATCCAGAAGCTGGGCCTGCCGCATCCTGAAAGCGACGGCTGGCGGCGGAACAAGGGACTGCGCCTCATTGCCGGCGGCCGCACCATCGAACTGCCCTGGCCCGAGGTCTCCGACTTCCCGCAGTACGGCCTGATCCGGACGCGCCTCGGTTTCGACGAGGAGCTGGCCCGGCATGCCCAGTCCGCGGGCGCCGTCGTCCTGGAACGCCACAGCGTGACCGAGGCGCTCCGCTCCGAGAACGGCCGGGTGACCGGCGTCCGCGCCGCGCTGCTGGACGACGCCGGGCGCAAGACCGGCGAGACCCGCGACTTCGACGCCGACGTCGTCCTTGCCGCCGACGGGAACTCCTCCCGCACGGCCGTGTCGCTCGGCATCCAGAAACGCGACGACCGGCCGCTGGGCGTGGCCGTGCGCACCTACTTCACCAGCCCCCGGCACGACGACGACTGGATGGAAGGCTGGCTGGAGCTTTCCGGCCGCGACGGCAAACTGCTGCCCGGCTACGGCTGGATCTTCGGCGTGGGCGACGGCACCTCCAACGTAGGCCTTGGCATCCTGAACTCCTCCAAGGAATTCGGCAAGCTGGACTATAAGCAGGTCCTGCGCGAATGGACCGCAGCCATGCCCGCGGACTGGGGCTTCACCCCGGAAAACCAGGTCGGTGAGATCCGCGGCGCCGCGCTGCCGATGGGCTTCAACCGCACCCCTCACTACGCGCCGGGACTGCTGCTGCTCGGTGACGCCGGAGGCATGGTGTCCCCGTTCAACGGCGAGGGCATCTCCTACGCCATGGAGTCCGCCCGGTTCGCAGCCGAGTTCATCATCGACGCTTCGTCCCGTTCCGCTTCCGCCGGCTGGGGCGTTTCCGAAGCCGACGCGCGGCTCGCGGGCTACGCGGACTATGTGCGGGAGCAGTGGGGCTCGCATTTCACCCTGGGCCGCGCCTTCGCCGCGGTGATCGGCAAGCCCGCGGTGATGAAACTGGCGCTTCGAACGGGCATGCCCCTTCCGGTGCTGATGAAGTTCGTCGTCCGCTTGCTGGCCAACCTGACAGACCCCTCGGCCAAGGGGATCGAGGACCGGATGATCAGGGTGCTGGAAGCCCTCGTCCCGGCAACCTCCAATACCGGGGCCGTACCAGACTCAAATCCGCGGATTCCGCAACAAAAAGTTAGGGTTAACCCGTGACCAACTCTGCAGACCAAAGCTGGACGCACGCCGGACACGGCCTGCCGGGCGCTGAACCTGACCTCAACACCACCGCAATCGCCACCGGCCTCCAGCTGCCGGCCGGTTTCGCGGCCATCGCGGGCGACCCGGAACTCGGCCCTGCCATCACCACGAACCTGGCCCGGGTGGAGAAGAAGCTGCGCGAAGCCATCGCCAACTCTGATCCGCTGGCTGACGCAACATCACGGCACCTCGTCGAGGCCGGCGGCAAGCGTATCCGGCCGCTGCTGACCCTGCTCTGCGCTCACCTTGGCGACGCGTCGCTGCCGGCAGTGGTGCAGGCCGCCGTCGTCGTTGAACTGACCCACCTGGCCACGCTCTACCACGATGACGTGATGGACTCCGCCCCGTTCCGCCGCGGCGCCCCGACGGCGCACGAGGTGTGGGGCAACTCGGTGGCCGTGCTGACCGGCGACCTCATCTTTGCCCGCGCCTCCATCCTGGTCTCCGAGCTCGGTTCCCGAGCGCTGGGCATCCAGGCCCGCACCTTCGAGCGGCTCTGCCTGGGCCAGTTGCATGAGACCGTAGGCCCGCGGCCCGACGAGGATCCGGTGGAGCACTACCTCTCAGTCATCGCGGACAAGACCGGCTCGCTGGTGGCGGCGTCCGGCCAGCTCGGCGCGATCTTCTCCGGTGCCGATGAATCCTACGAGGCGCTCCTGGTGGAGTACGGCGAAAAGGTCGGCGTCGCGTTCCAGCTCGCCGACGACGTCATCGACGTCACCGGCGTCAAGGTCAAGTCCGGCAAATCGCCCGGCACCGACCTGCGTGAGGGCGTGCCGACCCTGCCGGTGCTGCTGCTGCGCAAGGCCGCGTTGGCTGGCGATCAGTCGGCAGTGCAGCTGTTGACGCTGATCGACGGCGATCTCAGCTCGGACGAAGCGCTCGCGGCCGCCGTAGCCGGACTGCGCGAACACCCGGTCACCGCGGAGTCCTGGACCGTGGCCCGCGCCTGGGCCGCTGACGCCGTCGCCGCACTCGCGCCCCTGCCCGAGGGAGTGGTCAAGGATTCGCTGACCAGCTTCGCGCACGCCGTGGTGGACCGCAGCAGCTAGGTTTCCGCGCGGGCGGCCCGGTTCTGGGGCTACGTGCGCCGGCCCCGTTCTTAAACGGTATGGCCCCGGTCCTTCACAACGTTTCGAGTCGACCGTTGTGCGGGGGCCGGGGCCATTTCTCCGTTCGCATCAGATTCACCGGAGGCATTTAGTGAACCCGTGAACCAGCATATGACAGGTGTGTCATGCTGTCTAGAGATTCTGTAAATCTGCTGTCATGAACTTAGCCAGTGCGGAACCCAGACCATCACCGCCCCGGCTATTGCCCGGCGCTGCCGCGCCTTGACGTTCGCGTGCCGTGGCCACCGTCAATATGCTGGATGGGTTGGAAGAGCTGATCATCAGAAAGGCGTGACCATGAGTGAAGAGAACCTTCCGGACGAAGAACTTGAGGTTGTCCAGGACGACGACACCCTGCTGGACCAGACCCCGGGCGGCGCGTCGTCCCTGGAGCTGGACCCGGTTTTTGGGAAGCCGGACAGCTATCCGGGGGCCGCTGAAAACAACCCGGACCGGTGGCAGGAGGATCCGCTGCTGCAGGAGGAAGCCGTTTCGGGAGAGGAAGAGGACTTCCTCAGCGAACAGACCCTGCGGGATGAAACGCAGGCAACGACGGCGGTGCCCACCATCGGTGAGGCGGCCGCCGACGTCGACTTCGGCGAAATGCCTCCGGGCGAGGAAGCGGACGCCAGCGATGACCCCTCGAACTTCGGCGGGGCTCCGCTCAGCCAGTTCGACCCCGACGATCTCGAAGACTGACTTTAGCGGGTGCTGCCGTGCCGGAGCGGATGCCCGCTCCGGCACGGCAGCAGTAGAACCGGGGCTCTTTAGTCCTCGTCCTCGTCGTTGAAAGCCCACTCGAACAT
Organism: Arthrobacter sp. B3I4; assembly: GCF_030816855.1. Taxonomy (NCBI): domain Bacteria; kingdom Bacillati; phylum Actinomycetota; class Actinomycetes; order Micrococcales; family Micrococcaceae; genus Arthrobacter; species Arthrobacter sp. B3I4. The sequence continues at coordinate 1,439,534 of NZ_JAUSYK010000001.1, forward strand.
GTCGAAGACGAACTCCGAGAAGGTGCCTTCCTCGCTCTTCCACTGGCCGCGGGCGTTGTTCCGGCGGTACACGATGGGATCGGGGATGCTGAGGTCGCCCACCCGGAAGCCCCAGGTGAACTGCTCCTCCTCGTCCTCGAGGAACATCAGGAAGCCTTCGTCGTCGACTTCAAGCTCCTCCGGGTCCCAGAAGTAGTGGTAGGCCTCCATGAGGTCCTCGCAGCCACCGAGGGCCAGGTAGAACTCCCGCAGGACCAACGGGATCTGGAACTGGTGCTCGGCGAGGGCCTCATCCAGGTCGCCGGCCGGGAGCCCGTCCTCTTCCTGCCATTCGTCTTCGAGATACTTCGGAACAAGCGCGCGGAACTTCTCGAGGAACATGTCAGTCATGGGTCTTATCCTAGCTAATCCTTGGGTCCGCTTTCGGCGCTGCCTAGGCCCAGGCGGTGCCAGCCGCGGACGGCCAGCGGCACCTGCCAGTGGCGCCGCCAGGCTGTGACCCGGAAGGCGAAAACCAGGGCCGCCACAGCACTGGCGGTGAACGCGTTGAACGCCCCCGTAACGGACAGTGCCACCGTCAGCACGGCCCCGGCAAACGCCGGCAGGGCGTAAAGGTCCTTGGGGTCGAAAAGCTGCGGCACCTCGTTGGCGGTGACGTCGCGGAGCAGTCCGCCGCCCACCGCCGTCGTCACACCCAGGAGCAGCGCGGCCACCGGATGCATGCCCGCGGCAAGGGCCTTCAGGCTGCCGGTGATGCAGAACAGGGCCAGGCCGCCGGCGTCGAACAGGACCAGCAGCGAGGTGAAGCGCTGGACACTGGAGAACAGGAAGTACACCAGTACCGCGGCCAGCAGCGGGGGAGCGAGGTACGCCGGGTTGGTGAAGGCGGCCGGCGGGCCTGAGTTGATGATGATGTCGCGGATGACGCCGCCGCCCAGGCTTACCAGTGAGGCCAGCAGCAGGGAACCGACGATGTCGAACTGCTTCCGTGCCGCGAGCAGCGAACCGGACACCGCGAAGAAGAAGACGCCGGCCAGATCCAGCCAGACCAGAACGAGGCTGAGGGAGAAGGTCATGGGCGTTCCGGTCCGTAGCAGGGGAGGGATGGGGCGGAACCAAGGTTACGCTAAGCGCTGCCAGCGTCCCGTGTTCCAGCAACGGGGGTCACTTACAGCCCGTGGCAACCGCTCTGCGGGACCAAACGACGCGGCCGGCGGCAGTCGCCGTCGTCCTTGCCACCGGGGCCACCGGCCGACGATCATCGTTCCGGGAGGTCGGATCCATGGAAGTCATCAACAGCCGGCTCATGAACTGGGCATCCATCCTGGATGACGAGACGCGCCGGCAGGCGCTGGCCACGGCCGCGCTGCCCATCATCTACCCGCACCTTGCGCTGATGCCGGACGCCCATCTGGGCAAGGGGGCCACGGTGGGATCGGTGATCCCCACGGTGGGCGCAATCATCCCGGCGGCCGTGGGCGTGGACATTGGCTGCGGCATGATCGCCGTGCGCACCCAGTATCTTCTCAAGGACCTGCCCAAGGGCCTGAAACGGCTGCGGGAGGGCATCGAGCGTGCCGTTCCCTTATCCGCCGGCCACGCCAACCGCCGGGTCCTGGCCACCGCCGTTCCCCGACTAGCCGAGCTGCGGACCATGGCGGCCAGGGCGGGTTTTGACCCCGGGCAGTATGCGCCGAAGTGGGAGCTTCAGCTCGGATCGCTGGGCTCGGGCAACCACTTCATTGAGGTTTGCGCGGACGAGGACGCCGCGGTGTGGCTGTTCCTGCACTCGGGTTCCCGCGGGGTGGGGAACAAGATCGCGCAGCGCCACATTGCCGTTGCGCGCGACCTGGCCCTGCACCGGAAGATGGTCCTGCCAGACCGGGACCTGGCCTACCTGGAGGAAGGGACCCCCGAATTCCAGCGCTACATCCGGGAGCTCCGCTGGGCCCAGCATTTCGCCCTCTTGAACCGTGAAGAAATGATGGACCGGGTGGTGGAGCAGTTCGAGGCCTGGGTGGGCGGCACCGTGCGGGAGCTGGAACGGATCAACTGCCATCACAACTTCACCGCGCAGGAAACGCACTACGGCAAGTCCGTGTGGGTCTCACGCAAGGGCGCCATCAGGGCCCGGGCCGGGGAGCTTGGTTTGATTCCCGGCTCCATGGGCACGGCGTCCTATGTCGTCGTCGGGCTGGGAAACCGCGCGTCGCTGAATTCGTCGCCGCACGGTGCCGGCAGGGAGTACTCCCGAACCGCCGCCCGGAAGAGGTTCTCGCTCGCCCAGCTGAAGGCCGCCATGGAAGGCATTGAATTTCGGGCGCGGGAGGCCTTCATCGATGAGATCCCCGCGGCATACAAGCCCATCGACCAGGTAATGAGGGATTCGGCGGACCTGGTCAGGGTCCGGCACAAGCTCCGGCAGTTGGTCAACGTTAAGGGCGACTAAGCCCCGCTGTCGGCGGAGGCGTGGCCGGCGCTGGTGCTGGCGCTGGATCACCCCACCGCGGCCGCCGCGCCCCCAGCAGCGCGGGGTCACTTCCGGCCGGTTAAGCGGGGGTTTATGGGCCGTAAATGGCCCCGCCTTGCTGTTGTCTGCGGGGGTGCGCAGGCCTACACTCACGGCTACAGGCCGGTAGGCGGCCCATCCATCCCCTTTCCAAGGAGGCAGCCATGGCGCCAAAATTTGGAGTGCTGGCACTGGTCGAAGCCAAAGCAGGACACGAGCAGGAGGTCTGGGACTTCCTCGACGGCGGCCGCGAAATCGTGCTCGGCGAACCCGGCACCCGGACCTGGTATGCCTTCCGGGTCAGCGAAGGCACTTTCGGCATTTTCGACACCTTCGACACCGAAGAGGACCGGCAGGCCCATCTCAACGGCGCCATCCCTGCCGCTCTCGGCCAACATGGGCCGGCGCTACTCGCCAAAGATCCCGACATCAAACTGGTCGAGGTCATTGCTGCCAAGTAAGGGCTGCGACTGCCGGCACCCCGCTGCCCCGGCTGTAACGGTCCCTAGTCGAACGGCGGGGGTCCCACGATCTCGATGCCGCCGTTCACGCGGCCGGACTCGCGAATCCGGGCAAAGTCCACCAGCCGCGCACCATCATCGCCAGCGCCAAGGGGATCGCTCGCGCCGAAATAGAAGGCCTGCGCGCCGCCGGGAGTGTGCAGGCACAGCATCCGGGTGCCCTCCTGCAGCACCTTGAACGCGTGGGGAACGCCGCGGGGGGCGATGGCCAATCCGCCCGCGGCGAGGCGGTGCTCGGCACCGTCCATGTTCAGCAGGATCTCGCCGGCCAGGACGTACAGCGTTTCCTCGGAGCGGGGATGGGTGTGCATGGGGGTAACCTTGTCCCGCGCCATTTCGTCTTCAAAGAGGAGGAATGATCCTCCTGTATCTTCCTCGGTGGCTTTCCAGGTCTGCACCCCGCCGCCGTAAAACCAGCGGGCTGGGTCCTTCGCCCGGTTGCCGGACAATTGCGGATATAGCGTTTCTCGTCTCCATGATGGTCGCCTCGATGCCTGCCAGTCTTGTTGTGGGACTGCTGTCCCATAACAAGACTGGTGTACCATAAAGCCCATGTCGAGACCCTACGTGGAGGCCGGGCGCACAGGCCAGAAGCGACGGACGTTGGACGCGCTGGTTGCCGCCGCCCGCCAGCTCGTTGCGGCAGGCACCTCGCCGACTGTGGACGAGGCCGCGCTCGCCGCAGGAGTGGCACGGAGCACCGCCTACCGGTACTTCCCTGGACAGCGGGAGCTGCTGGCAGCCGCCCACCCCGAAACCGGGCGCGCGTCGATGCTGCCCGACGATCCCCCTGAGGATGTGGGGGCGCGGCTGGATGCCGTCGTGGTTGAGTTCACCAAAATGATCGTCGAAACCGAGGCGCAGCAACGGACCATGCTGCGGCTCTCCCTGGAGCTCCCCGACGGCGAAGAGCGCAGTCTGCCGCTCCGGCAGGGCCGGGCCATCGCCTGGATCGCCGAGGCGCTGGCTCCGCTGCAGAAGCAGATGTCGGAGAAGGAAATCCACCGGCTGGTGCTGGCGATCCGGAGCGCCATAGGCATCGAATCCCTGGTCTGGCTGACCGATGTGGGCGGCTTGAGCAGGGACGCGGCCGTCGCCTCCATGCGTTGGAGTGCCGGCGCGCTGCTCAGCCAAGCCCTGTCGGTCGGGGTGTCGAAAAGCTGACCCGGCAAGCCCCCTGGGACCGGAGCGCTCCGACTGACCGCCCACGCCGCCGTCGTGATCCTGCTCACGGACGTGGGCCTGTTGCCCGGCATCGTAGATAATGGATAGTTGTGAACCGGCGGCTGACCGTCGGAACGCTGGGAATCATGGCGCACCGGCCGGAGTCGGCGGGCGTCGCGGTCCCTGTCCTGATCAGGACTGGCGACGCGGCGCGCTTAGCCCGTCACCGCCGTCGTACATCAAAACCGCGGACCTCCGCCCGCAAGTTTCGCCCGCACCACCCAACTGGGAACGACCCCGAAGGAACACAGCCGTGTCAACGAACACCCCCGTAGGAACCGCCGCACGCCCGCTGCGCGTCGCCGTCGTCGGCTCCGGCCCCGCCGGCGTCTACGCGGCGGACCTCCTGACCAAGAGCGAGGCCGTCAAGAGCGGCGAGCTCACCGTCAGCATCGACCTCTTCGACCGCTACCCGGCACCCTACGGCCTGATCCGTTACGGCGTGGCCCCGGACCACCCGCGGATCAAGGGCATCGTCAACGCCCTGCACAAGGTCCTCGACCGCGGCGACATCCGCTTCTTCGGCAACGTCGACTACGGCACGGACCTCACCCTTGAGGACCTCCGGACCCACTACGATGCCGTCATCTTCGCCACCGGTGCCATCAAGGACGCCGACCTGAACATCCCCGGCATCGAACTCGAGGGCTCCTTCGGCGGCGCCGACTTCGTCTCCTGGTACGACGGCCACCCGGATGTGCCGCGCGACTGGCCGCTGGATGCCAAGGAGGTCGCCGTGATCGGCAACGGCAACGTCGCCCTGGACGTGGCCCGGATGCTCTCCAAGCACGCCGATGACCTCCTGGTCTCCGAGATCCCGGACAACGTCTACGCCGGCCTGAAAGCGTCGCCGGCCACTGACGTGCACGTCTTCGGCCGCCGCGGACCGGCGCAGGTGAAGTTCACCCCGCTGGAACTGCGCGAGCTCTCCCACTCCAGGGACGTCGACATCATCCTCTACCCCGAGGACTTCGAGTTCGATGCCGAATCCGACCGGCAGGTCCAGAGCAACAACCAGACCAAGACCATGGTGGGCACCCTCACCAACTGGATCGCCGAACAGCCCGAGGACCCCGCCGAGTTCACGGCCTCGCGCCGGCTGCACCTGCACTTCCTGCACAGCCCGGTAGAGGTCTACGACGACGCCGAGCGCCCCGGCCACGTTGCGGGCATCAAGTTTGAGCGCACTGAGCTGGACGGTACCGGCAATGCCCGCGGCACCGGCGAGTACGTCGACTACCCGGTGCAGGCCGTCTACCGGGCCATCGGCTACTTCGGCTCGTCCCTACCGGAGGTCGAATTCGACCATGCCAAGGGTGTCGTCCCCAACGACGGCGGCCGGGTCCTGGATGCTGCAGGCACCCACGTGCCGGGCCTGTACGCTACTGGCTGGATCAAGCGAGGACCTGTGGGGCTGATCGGCCACACCAAGGGCGATGCGCTGGAAACCGTCACCTACCTGCTGGAGGACCGCGCCAGCCTGCCGCTCGCCGCGGCGCCGGCGCCGGAGGCAATCGTCGGCCTGCTGGACAGCCGCGGCGTCCGGTACACCAGCTGGGAAGGCTGGCTGGCCCTAGACACGCACGAACGCTCCCTCGGAGAGAAGGCCAGCGCCGGAGCAGATATCCAGCGTGAACGCATCAAGGTGGTTCCGCGCGAGGACATGGTGGACATTTCCCGCGGCGGAGTGGCTGCGGAGGTCTAACCGCTCAAAGCAACAGCACCGCCGGTCACCCCGCGCACCAATCCCGGCCGCGGTTGGGCGTGGGTGTAACCCGCGTTGTGTCTGAGGGACGCAATTCCGGCGGGTAGTCAGTAGGCTTAGCTTTATGGATGAGCAGCCCACACCACACGCCTCCGCGCCGGGACCCCGTCGATGAGGCTCCGTCACAGCAACGCCTCCGGCCGTGGTTACCGCCGGGTCGCGGCCGGGACCGGGTTCAGCTACAAGGACCTGGACGGTTCCACCCTGCCGGCCGGTCCGGTTCGTGACCGGCTGGAGGCCATCGGGATTCCCCCGGCCTGGACGGACGTCTGGATTGCACCGTTTGAGAACGGGCACATCCAGGCCACCGGAGTGGACGGGGTCGGCCGGCGCCAGTACATCTACCATCCCGGCTGGCGCGAGCGGAAAGACCGGGTGAAGTTCAACCGCTCGCTGCAGCTTGCCGAGACCCTCCCGAGCGCACGCCGCCGGGGTCACCATGGACTTGCGCTCGGACGGGCTTGCCCGGGAACGGGTACTGGCGGCCGCGTTTCGGATGCTGGACAGCGGGTCGCTACGCGTCGGCTCGGAGAGGTACACCAACGAGAACGGCAGCCACGGCCTGGCCACCCTGCTGTGCGCCCACGTCAAGGTGAGCAAGAACGAACTGCGCCTCAGCTTCCCCGCTAAGAGCGGCAAGACCTGGGATTCCAGGATCGACGACGCCGACCTGGCCGCCGTCGTCCGCTCGCTCAAGCGCCGCGGCGGCAATGCCCGGCTGCTCGCCTACAAGAACGGGCGCAGCTGGCACCCGGTCACCAGCGCCGAGATCAATGACTACGTCAAAGAGCGCACCGGCGGGGACTTCACCGCCAAAGACTTCCGGACCCTCCGGGGGACCGTCGCGGCGGCCGTGAGCCTGGCCAAGAGCGGCCCGCAGCCGAAGGTCTCCGCCCGGAAACGCGCGGTGAGCCGGGCCATGGTCGACGCCGCCGCGGTGCTGGGAAACACGCCCTCGATCGCCCGGAAGAGTTACGTGGACCCGCGGCTGCTGGATCACTACGCGGCGGGCGAGACCATCGACCCGAAGCGGCTGGACTCGGCCGAATCGGAGGTCCGGGCGCTGCTCTACCAGCAGGGCGACGTCGTCCCGCTGGCGTGACCTGGCGCCGGGGTCTAGAACTCGGCGTTGATGAAGCCGATGATGATTGCGGTCCACCAGCAGGCCTGCGAGATACCCAGGCACGCCAGCAGGTGGACCCGCTGCCCGACGCTGAGCACGCCGAACCCGGAGTTCGGCGCGAGGTGGGCCAGCCTGCGCATGAGCGGGATCAGCATGATGCCATTCAGGCTGAGCACCAGGACGGCCGCCAGCTTGACGTCCGTCATCGGGTTGTAAAGGTGTGGATTGAGGAACACCCCGGTGGCCAGCATTCCGGCCAGGCCGCCCCAGATCAGGGGAGTGGCGGCGCCGTCCAGCCTGATGATTTCGGCCAGGGTGCGCCGGCCGATGAGCCACAGGAACCCGTGCCAGTCGACCAGGACGATCGCGCCGAAGGCCACCACAAGGGACAGGACATGCAGGACGACAGCGATGTAGTACGCCGAACCGCCGACGTGGACCACGGTCGACGTCGCAACCGAGAGCAGCCATGCCGCAGCGGCGGCCGCGGACAGGGCAATCACCAGGCGCCGTGTGGACCGTTCCGATTCCCGGTGCCGCCTGATCGTGCGCCTGCTGACTGGGACATAGCTCATTGCCTACCTCGTAGAACCTTCCGGGGCGAGGACAGGGCCGGCTCTGCTGGCTGTCCCCACGCGGCCCTTCTGGTCTTCGGCGATGATCCAAGCCTTGATGGCACCGGAACAGCGGAAAGGAAGCAGTTCCGGGGCTTCCTAAAACGATAGCCCCGGGCGCCGTCCGGCTACAAGGACGGACAGGCGACCCTACATCCGTCCGAAGCGGGCGCGGACGAGTGCAAACGCCCCGTAGGCGATAAACCCCGCGCCGATGGCGAGGAGTACGTACGGCCCGAACGGGTGGTCCCGCAATGCCTTGAGGCTGCCGTCCAAGCCGGTGGAGGAGTCGGGGTCGTTCGTTGCCGCGGCCACCACGAAGAGCAGCCCGGTCAGGATGAGGGCGAGACCCTTAGCGATGTGGCCGGCCACGCCCAAGCCGCTGATGAGATGCCCCCGGTGGGTGCCCTCGAAGTGCCGCAACTCCTCCTTGAACTTCTTGCCCAGCCCCTTCACGATGAAGTACACGCCAATCCCGGCCACTGTCAGCCCCAGACCGATCAGCAACGGAGCGCCCAGCGGCCGGTTCAGCAGGTCCTGGCTGAAAGCTGCAGTGGAATCGCCTGAGTCACTCCGGACGCCCAGCGCAAAATTGGCAAAGGTCAACCCGACGCTGCCGTACGCAATGGCCAGAAAGCCCGACGAAACAAGCTTGCTCAGGCGCTCGCCCCGGGGCAGGTGGCGGGCGCGCAGAGTAGCTTCGCTCAGTTGCCAGAGGGCCAGCCCCGCGCAGCCGATAAAGCCGGACCACATCACCGCCGGGCCCCACGGGTTGGCAGCCAGTTGCGCAATCGCTCCGGTGGGTTCGGCCTCGCCCGATGCGCCAAGGACCAGTGCGACGGCGATCGCCCCGATCACAACGTGGAGCAGCGCCATCACCGCGAAACCCCAACGTGCCACGACGTCGAGCACCCGGCTGTTGGAGGCGGCCTCTGCTGCGTCGGCCGCCCCGCCGAGCACCGTTTGGGCAGTCACGGACGAGCTGCCCCTGCTGACGTCCCCGCGGGGCTGGTTTTCCATGGCCATGAGTTTACGCGCCCCGCGGGCTGTTTTAGGACGGCGTCAGCGGAGGAAACGGGGACTATGAACTTGTTGGTAAGTGTGCTTACTATATGAGGGGCACGGTGAGGTTTGTTGGTCGTGCCGTACCGGATTCGCAGACAGACGATAGGAAGCTCACCATGGCAGGAAATCTCGTTGCACGATCCATTCACGACTTGACCGCGGCAGCGTGGTTCGGCGGTTCCCTGATGGGCGCCATCGGCCTGAACGGCGCCGCGGCGGAAGCCAAGGAGCCTGCCGAACGCACCCGGCTTTCCAGTCTCGGCTGGAAGAAGTGGGCCCCCTACCAGACGGCGGCCTTCAGCGCCCACATCCTCGCAGGCCTGGCCGTGATCTGGGAAAACAAGGGCCGGATGGCCAAGCAGGAGGGCGTGACCGGGGCAACCATCTACAAGACCGCCGTCACCCTCACGGGCGCCGCCGTGACTCTTTACGCCGGCATGCAGGGCGCCAAGGTGGAGAAGCTGGCCGGCGAAGGCGCCGAGGGTGCCACCGAGCCGAAGCCGGGCAGCTCCGACGAACTGCGCTCTGCTCAGACGCAGCTCAAGATCCTGCAGTGGGCCATCCCGGTGTTCGCCGGGTGGGTTATTGTCCTGGGCGCGCAGCACGGCGAAATGCAGCGGCCGAAGAACGTTTTCGCGGGACTCACCCGCCAGTAAAAACCCTTACTCCCTCAGGAAAACCCGGCGGGGTCACCTCCCGCCTATCCGGACCGCCGGATGGGCGCGAGGTGACCCCGCTTCGCTGTCGTCCGGGCCGGCCGCGGGTGTCCGCGGCTCTCAACGCGGATGGCGGGCGCTGAGCCGCTGGACGGCCAGCGCCAGCCACAACTGCACCCGGTCGGCTGTTTGCGCGGCATCGTAGCCGGTCAGCTCGGTGATCTGCGCGAGCCGGTAGCGGACCGTGTTGCGGTGCAGGGTCAGCTCTTCGGCGACGGCGGCGACCGAGCCGTTGTTGCTCAGGTAGCTCTCGAGCGTGGTCATCAGCTCCGAACCGTGCGCGGCGTCAAACTGGCGCAGCGGGTTCAGCGACTCGTTAGCCATGTCCGCGAGCGGAACGTCCTCGCTGGCCAGCAGCAGCGAGGTCAGGCTCAGCCGCTCGGGTTCGTTCACCGGCAGGCCGTGGCTCGCGGCGTCCCGCGCTTCGAAGTAGCTCCAGCGCAGTCCGTTGGGCTTGGTGTAGGCACCGCCGATGCCGATCGTCGCGTGGATGCCCGCCTCGGCGAAGTGGTCGCTGAGGCTGCGCCCCAGGGCGCTGGCGCCGCTGCCGTCGTCGGGCACCACCGCCACCAGGTCCTTGCCGACGACGGCGGTCACCGCCGTCCGCAGTGGCTGCGGCAGGGAGGAACTCCCCAGCTGCTTGCCGTGCGCTGCCGATTCCGCGAGCAGGACGACGTTCTTGCGGGTGCTGTTGATGCCGATGCCGGCGAGGCGCCGGGTGGCCTCCGTAGTGTCGAGGGTGCCATGGATAACATCCTCAAGCACCTGCCCCGCCAGGGCGCGCTCTGACTGGCGCTGCTTGACCATGTTGTTGAGCTCAACGCTGATCAGGTTCTGGGCGTAGCCGACGATCCCTGAGTCTTCGAACGGGTGCTTCACCCACAGCGTGCAGGCGTCGCGGCGGCCGGTCGGAATCGGGTAGGACGCCCAACCGTCCGCTGTGGGGGAGGGGCTGCCGGCGGCACTGTTGCAGAGCTCCGCCGTGAACTGGGTCAGGACGATCTCGGTGCGAAGCATGGACCCAAGGTGCTTGAGTAGTTCGGCCAGTCCGCCGCCGGTCAGCAGCGCCCGGGCTAGCACCTGGTGGCCGGCGATCAGGCGCTCGAGCTTGGCGTAGTGGTCTGCGGACTGGGCATCGGCCACCAGCTTTCCGATCGCGATGAACGGGGTCTCGAACGGCACTTCCACCACCGGCAGGCCCCAGCGGTTCGCCTCGGCCACCAGCGCCGGCGGCACCGCCTCATGCGTCAGCCCGACGCCGAAGCCGATGCCCACCGCCCCGGCACGCTGGACCTGGCGGACGAATCGGCGCTGTTCCGGGGCGGACTTCAGCCGGATCCCGGTGGTGAGCACGAGTTCGCCGCCGTTGAGGAAACGTTGCGGATCCTCCTGCTCCGTCACCGCGACCCAGTGGATGTCCTGGTGCCAGGTGGTTTCTGCGAGGCCCGATTTCCTGAGTTTGAGGGACGGAACTCCCAGCAGCGCGGACAGTGAAATTGCCATGGAATCAGGATAACCGCGGGCTGGGCAGGCGCACTAAAGGAGGCCGGAGGGGGTGTGCAGCTGACTATTCCCTGCGGTGTGCGCCTGGCATAGGCTCGGAGCAATCGCAGGTCCTTAATCCCCGCCTCGCCAAGATCCCGCTGACCGAGGCCAGCACGAAAGAGGTTGTACACCGTGGTTCAAACCTTGCAGAACTTCATCAATGGTGAGTTTGTCACCCCCGTCGGCACCGACCTGCTGGACATCGTCAACCCGACCAACGGTGAGGTCGTGGCCAAGGCGCCCGTCTCCGTCCAGGCCGACGTGGACGCCGCCATGGCCGCCGCAAAGGATGCCTTCGCCAGCTGGAAGCACGTCACCCCTGGCCAGCGCCAGCTCATGCTGCTCAAGCTCGCCGACGCCGTCGAAGCCAACAGCGACGAACTCGTCGAGGCCCAGCACCGCAACACCGGCCAGGTCCGCTCCCTGATCGCCGCGGAGGAAGTGGCGGCGGGCGCAGACCAGTTGCGGTTCTTCGCCGGAGCCGCCCGCATCCTGGAAGGCAAATCTGCCGGCGAGTACTTCGAGGGGCACACCTCCTTCGTGCGCCGCGAACCGATCGGCGTCGTCGCGCAGGTCGCTCCTTGGAATTACCCGTTCCTGATGGCGATCTGGAAGATCGGCCCCGCCCTTGCGGCAGGCAACACGGTGGTGCTCAAACCCTCAGACACCACCCCCGAATCCACCCTTGTCCTGGCCCGCCTCGCCGGCGACATCCTCCCGGCCGGGGTGCTCAACGTGATCTTGGGGACCGGCGAGACCGGGGCTTTGATGGTGGAACACAAGGTGCCGGGACTGGTTTCCATCACCGGATCCGTCCGGGCCGGCATTGCCGTCGCCTCTGGTGCCGCCAAGGGCCTCAAACGCGCGCACCTGGAGCTCGGCGGCAAAGCCCCGGCGATCGTCTTCAAGGACGCGGACATCAAGAAGAGCGCAGCGGCCATCGCCGAGTTCGCGTTCTTCAACGCCGGCCAGGACTGCACCGCAATCGCCCGAGTGCTGGTCGAGGACGCCGCCTACGAGGACCTGCTGGATGCCCTGGTGGAGCACACCAAGACCCTGCGTACCGGTTCCCAGAACGACGAAGACAACTACTTCGGGCCGCTGAACAACGTCAACCACTTCAACGCCGTCAAGACGCTGGTGGAGTCCCTGCCGGCGAACTGCAGGATCGAAACCGGCGGGCACCAGGCCGGGGAGCAGGGCTTCTTCTTTGAGCCCACCATCGTCACCGGCGCCAAACAGACGGATGACATCGTGCAGAAGGAAGCCTTCGGCCCGGTCATCACCGTGCAGAAGTTCAGCACCGAGGCCGAGGCCATCGAACTGGCCAACGACGTCGACTACGCGCTCGCCTCCAGTGTCTGGACCACCGACCACGGCACCGCCATGCGCGTCAGCCGCGACCTGGACTTCGGCGCCGTCTGGATCAACACGCACATCATGCTCACCGCAGAGATGCCCCACGGCGGCTTCAAGCAGTCCGGCTACGGCAAGGACCTCTCGATGTACGGCGTTGAGGACTACACCCGTATCAAGCACGTCATGTCCGCTCTCGACGCTTAGCCGCGCTTCCACGCTTAGAAAGGCCTTCCCATGACCACCACCGCAAACGACATCACCTACCGCCTTGAGCAGAAGCGCCGCGTGCAGGCTGACTTCCCGGGCCCCAAATCGGTCGCCCTGACCGAGCGCCGCAAGGCCGTCGTCGCCTCTGGCGTCGCTTCCAGCGTCCCGGTCTATGTCGCCGACGCCGACGGCGGCATCATCCAGGACGTCGACGGCAACTCCTTCATCGACCTCGGCGCCGGCATCGCCGTGACCAGCGTCGGCGCCTCGGACCCCGCCGTTGTCGGCGCCGTGAAGGAAGCCGTGGAGCACTTCACCCACACCTGCTTCATGGTCACGCCCTACGAGGGCTACGTTGCCGTCGCGGAGCAGCTGAACCGGCTCACCCCGGGCGACCACGAGAAGCGGACGGTGTTGTTCAACTCCGGCGCGGAAGCGGTGGAGAACGCCGTCAAGGTGGCCCGCCTCGCCACCGGCCGCGACGCCGTCGTCGCCTTCGACCACGCTTACCATGGCCGCACCAACCTCACCATGGCCCTGACCGCCAAGGCGATGCCTTACAAAACCAACTTCGGCCCGTTCGCGCCCGAGGTCTACCGGATGCCGATGAGCTACCCGTTCCGCGAGGAAAACCCGGAGATCACCGGGGCCGAGGCTGCCAAACGCGCCATCACCATGATCGAGAAGCAGATCGGCGGCGACTCAGTAGCCGCCATCATCATCGAACCGATCCAGGGCGAGGGCGGCTTCATCGTCCCGGCCGAGGGCTTCCTCCCGGCCCTGGCCGCCTGGGCCAAGGAAAAGGGCATCGTGTTCATCGCCGATGAGGTCCAGTCCGGCTTCTGCCGTACCGGCGAGTGGTTTGCCGTGAACCACGAAGGGGTCATCCCGGACATTGTCACCATGGCCAAGGGCATCGCCGGTGGCATGCCGCTCTCTGCCATCACCGGCCGCGCCGAACTGCTCGACGCCGTCCACCCCGGCGGGCTCGGCGGCACCTACGGCGGCAACCCGGTGGCCTGCGCGGCCGCCCTCGCGGCGATCGGTTCGATGGAGCAGTACGACCTGAACGCACGTGCCCGCCACATCGAGGATCTTGCGCTGGGCAAGCTGCGTGAGCTCGCCGCGGAGACTTCGGTGGTCGGGGACGTCCGCGGGCGCGGCGCGATGCTCGCCGTCGAACTCGTCCAGGCCGGCTCCAAGGAACCCAACCCGGAACTGACTAAGGCCGTGGCCGCCGCCTGCCTGAAGGAAGGCGTCATTATTTTGACCTGCGGCACTTTCGGCAACGTGATCCGGTTGTTGCCGCCGCTGGTCATCAGTGACGCACTGCTGCTGGATGGCCTCGAGGTGCTCGCCGCGGCGGTCCGCGCTAACTCGTAGCCACGCTTCCCACCGGGGCCGGGCCCCGATGCCCCATAGCGAGCCGCGGACCGACTGGTCCGCGGCTCGTCTGCGTCGGGGGCGCATCCTCAGCCGACGCGCGCGCCGCAGGGCCAAAAGTCACCGCAAACCAGTGCAGCGCTGAGTTAGAGTCGTTCTACCACTGCAGGAACGCAGGCCGGCCGACGTCGTCCGGGCCACCACCGGAGAGCGCCGCGCTGGACTCTGCCCGAAACCCATAAGGGGTTCTTAGATGCGATACGTAGTTGGCTACACACCCAACGACCGCGGCGCCGACGCTGTCGCGCTTGCTTCGGCCATGGCCCGCGCCCAAGGCGCCCACCTGGACCTCGTCCATGTCGTGGACCGCAGCACCCCCTACGTCGCACTCAACCCGCAGGGAAACCGGGTCAGCGTCGCGGAACAGGCCGTGCTCACCGCCGAACGGCAGGGTCTTTCGCTGGTTCCGGAGGGCCTGCCGGCGAGGTTCCATGTGCGCCAGGCGGATTCGTTCGCCGCCGGCCTGATCGACGCCGCGCGGGAGTACCGCGCAGGCCTTATCGTCGTGGGCGCCGCCCGGAACGGGCTGTTCAAGCGGTACAGCATCGGCAGCGTGGCCAACGCCCTGCTGCATGCGTCCCCGGTTCCGGTCGCGCTCGCGCCGCGCGGCTACCGCCGCACCGAGCCGGTCAGCCGGCTGACACTCGCCGTCGGCCAGCGCACCGGAGCGGAGGCTGCGATCGACGTCGCGATTGAATCCGCTGAGCGCCGGGGCGTGCCGCTGCGGCTGGTGTCCCTCGTGGAGTTGGATGCTGAAGGCACCAGCGGCGAGAACGTCAACGCCGCGCACGTCCACGCGAACACTGTACTCAGGGCCGCGGCAGCCCGACTGCCGGAAGGGCACCACGTGAGCGTGGAGGTTGCCCATGGCCGGACCATCGAGGAGGCCATCGACGACCTCGACTGGGACGACGCGGAAATTCTGATCGTCGGCTCGTCACGGCTGGCGGAGAAGAACAAGCTGTTCCTCGGAAGTACGGCCAACAAGGTTCTCCGGGCCCTGCCCGTGCCGATGGTCGTCGTTCCGCGCGACTACGTCCGCGTCGACAGCAACCCGGAGGACTAGGGGCGCCCTTACGGGCCGCCGCTTAGGCGGCGGCCCGGGCCCGGCTCCGCGTCACCGAGTTCTTCCGGGCGATCCGCAGCATGTCCGCCGTCAGCAACAGCAGCGCAAGCCACACGACGCCGAACCCGACCCAGCGCTCCGGGGTCATGGCCTCCTTGAACACAGCCAGCGCCACGATGAACTGCATCACCGGGGCAAAATACTGCAACAGACCGATTGTCGTCATCGGCAGCCGGCGGGCGGACGCACCGAAAAACAGCAGCGGAACGGCGGTGATGACGCCGGAGGCGACCAGCAGCCAGAAGTGCCCGGTGCCGTTGCTGGTCAGCGTCGCGGCCCCGGTGAGCGCCAGGACGATCATGGTGGCCCCCGCGATGGGGGCGAGCACGATGGTTTCTACGGTGAGGCTGGTGACCGCGTCCGCCCGCGGGCCAACGCGTTTCTTGACGAAGCCGTAGAGGCCGAAGCTGAATGCGAGGGTGAGCGCGATCCAGGGCAGCTTGCCGTAGGAGTAGGTCAGTACCCCCACGGCGATAAAACCGACGACGACGGCGGCCCACTGCAACGGGCGCAGCTTCTCCTTCAGGACGAAGACGCCCAGCAGCACGGAGACGAGCGGGTTGATGAAGTAGCCAAGGGACGCTTCGACGGCCTGGCCGGTGGTGACGCCGTACGTGTAAGTCAGCCAGTTAACCGCAATCAGGCCGGCGGCGACGGCCAGGGGGCCGATCACGCTGCGGTTCCGGAAGGCGGCACCGAGGACCCGCCAGGAGCGGGTGACGGTGATCAGCAGGACCACAGAAAATCAGGGACCACACCACGCGGTTGGCGACGATTTCGACGGCGCCGGCCGGCTGGAGCACAAAGAAATACAGCGGAAGCAGCCCCCACAGGCCGTACGCGCCGATGCCGAAGAGGATGCCCGCCGTCGTATCCTTGTCCACTGCCTTGAGCCCCGCTTCGGTCCCGGCCTGCGGTCCGGCGGCCGGGGAAGCCGCGGCAACGGCGCCCGGGCTGCTCCCCGGGGACGTCAGGGCAGTGGGAGCGGGGGATCCTTCAGAATTAGGCACAAGACCCATAACACCGCCCTGCGAGCGACTATTCCTGCTTTCAAGGCGCTGCTGACCGGCCTCGCCCGCGATCCACGCCACCGGGGCACCCGCGGAGTCGGGCTGACATTTAGAATTGGGAACTGTGCGCTGTATCTGCCGGCGCACCCGCACAGCTAAGAAGGGTTCCCGGTGTCCAACTCGGCCGAAGCTTCGCCAATCCGTCCGCTCCGCGTCGCGATCGTCGGCGCCGGCCCGGCCGGCGTCTATGCCGCGGACATCCTGACCAAGTCCACCGGCGTCAAGGACGGCGACTTCGCGGTCAGCATCGACCTGTTCGAGGCCTACCCGGCACCCTACGGTCTGATCCGCTACGGCGTTGCCCCGGACCACCCGCGGATCAAGGGAATCGTTAACGCACTGCACAAGGTCCTGGACCGCGGTGACATCCGTTTCCTCGGCAACGTCCGCTACGGCCGGGACCTGACCCTGCATGACTTCCGCGCCTTCTACGATGCGGTCATTTTCGCCACCGGAGCCATCAAAGATGCAGACCTCAACATCCCGGGCATCGATCTTGAAGGCTCCTTCGGCGGCGCCGACTTTGTTTCCTGGTACGACGGCCACCCCGACGTGCCCCGTGACTGGCCGCTGGACGCCAAGGAAATCGCCGTGATCGGCAACGGCAACGTCGCCCTGGATGTGGCGCGGATGCTGGTCAAACACCCCGACGAACTGCTCGTCACGGAGATTCCCGACAACGTCTACCAGGCGCTGAGGAACTCGCCGGTCACCGACGTGCACGTCTTCGGCCGCCGGGGCCCGGCGCAGGTGAAGTTCACCCCGTTGGAATTGCGCGAGCTGTCCCATGCCAGGGATGTCGACATCGTCCTCTACCCCGAGGACTTTGAATTCGATGAGGCATCCGACGAGGCTATCCGCACGAACAACCAGATCAAGACCATGGTCAACACTCTGGGTAACTGGCTCGTGGAGGAGCACGCCGAGGCAGAGGAACCCTCGTCGCGCCGGCTGCACCTGCACTTCCTGCACAACCCGGTGGAGATCATGGGAACACCCGGCGACGCGGCGCGGCCAGGCAAAGTCACCGGCATCAAGTTTGAGCGCATGCAGTTGGACGGCACCGGCAACGTTAAGGGCACCGGGCAGTTCGTGGATTACCCGGTCCAGGCCGTCTATCGGGCCATCGGCTACCACGGCTCGGCCCTGGAGGAACTGTCCTACGATCCCCGCCGCGGCGTCATCCCCAACGAGGGCGGCCGGGTGCTGGACGCGCAGGGCCAACCCGTGCCGGGCATCTACGCGACCGGCTGGATCAAGCGCGGACCCGTCGGGCTGATCGGGCACACCAAGGGAGACGCGCTGGAGACCATCGGCTTCCTGCTCGAGGACCGTCTGACCCTGCCGCCGGCGCAGAACCCCGATCCGCAGGCCATCATCGACCTGCTCGACGAGCGCGGCATCGAATACACCACCTGGGAAGGCTGGAACAAGCTGGACGCACACGAACTGGCCCTCGGCGCTGCCTGGTCCGCTGCCGACGGTGCCGGCGGGATTGTGCGCGAACGCATCAAGGTCGTGCCGCGGGACGAAATGATCCGGATCTCGCGGGGCTGACCTGCGCCCGCCCGCCCGCCCGTCTGCCTCCCGCCCGCCCGCCCGTCTGCCTCCCGCCCGCCCGCCCGTCTGCCTCCCGCCCGCCCGCCCGTCGCGGCGCAAAATTCCTCGCGACGCGGAAAAACGCTGTCGCGGAGGGTATTCCGGCGTCGACAGTGATTTAGCGCCTCGCAGGGTAAATAACGCGACGCGAAACGGCCTAGCCCGCGCCCGGAACGCCCCGTAGACTGGCCCGACAAACGCCGCTTTCCGGTGCACCGTCGTGCGCCAAGAGGTGCCAGCCAGGTGGAGGTTCAGTGAGGAATCCGGTCGAGCAGGCCGTCCCGCGCCATCACGGTCCGGACGCGAACCCGGAACTGCGTCAGAAGTATGCCACCGCCGGACATGAACAGCTGGACAGCAAGCGGTTTGCCTTTGCGGCGGACCTGCAACTGCCCGGGCTGCGCACCCTGATCCGGGAGTCGTGGCAACGGTCCGTGCAACTGCATGCCAACCCGGACAACCCGGAGGCCCCGCTGGCGATGGACCGGGAGGAACTCGAGGAGTACCGCCGGCAGCACCCTCTCGCCGCGATCATGCCCGTGATCCACAAGCTCCTGGTCCTGCCCAGCCATGACAGCGGCATGCTGGTGGCAGTGGGGGACGAGGTGGGCCGGCTGCTTTGGGTCGAGGGCGATCCGGCGATGCAGCGGCGCGCCGAGGGGATGATGTTCGTCCCCGGCGCCGACTGGTCCGAGGCGACCGTCGGCACAAGCGCCCCCGGCACCGCGCTGGCCCTGGGGCGCGGGATCCAGATCGCCGGCGCCGAACATTACAAACGCTCCGTGCACCCCTGGAGCTGCACGGCGGTGCCGTTTCATGATCCGGACTCCGGTGCGCTGCTGGGCGTCGTGGACCTCACCGGAACCGAATCCGCCGTCGCCCCGCATACCCTGTCCCTCGTCGAGGCAACCGTCGCAGCGGCGCAGGCGCATCTGCGGGTGGAGCGGCTGCAGCTCGCGGCCGCCCGCCACGCCGCGCCCGCACGGCGCCGGACGGCCATGCCCCGCACCACCGGTGACAAACCCGGCGGTGCGGGCACGACGGCGGGCAAGGCCGCGGCGTCCCGGCCGGGGAGCCTCTACCGCAACAGCCTGCAGCTGCTCGGCCGCGATCAGGCCGTGCTGAGCCTGGACGGCCGCACCGTTACCCTGTCCGCCCGGCACAGCGAAATCCTGGCCCTGCTCAGCACCCATCCGGAAGGACTGACTGCCGAGGAGCTCAGCGCGCTGCTCTACCCGGGAACCGGATCCACCATGACGCTGCGTGCCGAGATGGTGCGTCTGCGCAAGGTCCTGCAGCAGCTCAACCCGGAAGCGGTTCCGGGGTCACGGCCCTACCGCCTGCCCGTGGACCTGGTGCCGGACTCGGGCCAGGTGCTCAGCTGCCTGCAGCGCGGCGCCCACCGGATCGCGCTTGAAATCTACCGCGGAGCCGTCCTGCCCCGCTCCGAGGCCCCGGGAATCGTCGGGCTCCGCAACCGCGTCTCCTCCCTGCTGCGTGAGGCCGTCCTGACCGACGGCAGCGCGGAGTCGCTGCTGAAATACGCGCAGCTGCCGGAAGCGCGCGACGACGTCGAGGTCCGCGCCGCTGCCCTGAAACTGCTGCCGCCGCGCTCGCCGAAACGCGCGGCCGTCGTCGTGGACCTGGAAAGGCTGGAGACCGAACTCAGCGCCTGAGCCGAGCTGTCCGTGACCCGCCTCACACCCCTGCAACCTGACTGCAACCTTCCCGCTTCTAGGCTGATGCCAGCAGCGGCCGCAGAAACCCGGCCGCGATGCCACCAATGTTGCACAGCAAAGGAGCTAGCAATGACTGTTTATGCGCAGCCCGGCACCGAGGGCTCGAAGGTCACCTTCAAGGACCGCTACGAGAACTGGATCGGCGGCGAATGGGTCGCCCCGGTCAAGGGCCAGTACTTCGAAAACATCACCCCGGTGACGGGCAAAGCGTTCTGCGAGGTCGCCCGCGGCACCGCAGAGGACATCGAGCTGGCACTTGACGCCGCGCACAAGGTGGCGCCGTCTTGGGGCAAGACCTCCGTCGCCGAGCGGGCCGCGATCCTGAACAAGATCGCGGACCGGATCGACGAGAACACCGAAATGCTCGCCGTCGCCGAATCCTGGGACAACGGCAAGCCGATCCGCGAGACCCTCAACGCCGACATCCCGCTCGCCGCGGACCACTTCCGCTACTTCGCGTCCGCCGTCCGCGCCCAGGAGGGCCGGCTGTCCCAGCTCGACGACGATACCACCGCCTACCATTACCACGAGCCGCTCGGCGTCGTCGGCCAGATCATTCCCTGGAACTTTCCGATCCTGATGGCCGTCTGGAAGCTGGCCCCCGCACTCGCCGCCGGCAACGCCGTCGTCCTCAAGCCGGCCGAACAGACTCCCTCCTCGATCCTGGTGCTGATGGAACTGATCAGCGACCTGCTTCCAGCCGGCGTCATCAACGTGGTCAACGGCTTCGGCGTCGAGGCGGGCAAGCCGCTCGCCTCAAGCCCGCGGATTCGAAAGATCGCCTTCACCGGTGAGACCACCACGGGCCGGCTGATCAGCCAGTACGCGTCCCAGAACCTGATCCCGGTCACTCTGGAACTGGGCGGCAAGAGCCCCAATATCTTCTTCAATGACGTCGCGGACAAGAACGACGCGTTCTACGACAAGGCCCTCGAAGGCTTCACGCTGTTCGCCTTCAACCAGGGCGAAGTGTGCACTTGCCCGTCCCGCGCCCTGGTCCAGGAAGGCATCTACGACTCCTTCATGGCTGATGCGCTGGCCCGCACCCAGAAGATCATCCAGGGCAACCCGCTGGACACCGACACCCAGCTGGGCGCCCAGGCCTCCAACGACCAGCTCGAGAAGATCCTCTCCTACATCGACATCGGAACACAGGAGGGCGCCAAGGCGCTCACCGGCGGCGCCCGGGCGGAGCTCTCCGGCGACCTGGCCGGCGGCTACTACGTCCAGCCCACGATTTTTGAGGGCCACAACAAAATGCGGATCTTCCAGGAGGAAATCTTCGGCCCGGTGGTCTCCGTGACCCGGTTCAGTGACTACAACGACGCCATGGGCATCGCCAACGACACCCTCTACGGTCTCGGTGCCGGCGTCTGGTCCCGCAACGGCAACGTCGCTTACCGTGCCGGCCGCGAAATCCAGGCCGGCCGGGTGTGGGTCAACAACTACCACGCCTACCCGGCAGGAGCGGCGTTCGGCGGCTACAAGTCCTCCGGCATTGGCCGCGAGAACCACGCCATGATGCTGGACCACTACCAGCAGACCAAGAACCTCCTGGTCAGCTACAACGAGAACAAGCTCGGCTTCTTCTAGACCGCGGCGGCGGGGCGGACCGGATCGGTCCGCCCCGCCGTGCCGTTTCGCCGTGACAGCCCGCCCCATTGACAGGAGAAGCCCCGATGACCCAGACCCGGCTCGATGCCGCCGTGACCCTGCCCGGTGAGGACTTTTCCCGGGTGGCGCTCACTCCCGAGGCCGTGGAGCTGCTGCGCAAGCTCTGGCTCCAGCACGGTCCGCTGATGTTCCACCAGTCCGGCGGCTGCTGCGACGGCTCTTCCCCGATGTGCTACCCGGCAGGGGAGTTCCTCACCGGCGACTCCGACGTGCTGCTGGGCCTGTTCGACATCTCGGACGGCCTGCAGCCGCAGCCGCTGGAGTTCTGGATGTCTAGGGAACAGTTCAACTACTGGAGCCACACCCACCTGACGGTCGACGTCGTGCCCGGCCGCGGCAGCGGCTTCTCGGTCGAGGCGCCGGAAGGAAAGCGCTTCCTGATCCGCTCCACGCTGATGGACTGGCCCGCCTGACCCCGCCCCTGCCCCCCGCCCCCAAGGCGCGAACGTACACTTGACGCCCGCCCCCAAGCGCGAACGTACACTTGACGCCCGCCCGGCGGGGCGCCGAGTGTACGTTCGCGCTTAAGGGGTTCGTCTCACCATGCGGGATTAAAGCGGCCGTCCAGTGGATGGACACTACTATGGATAGGTCTGTTTCCAACCTGTTACCGAGACCTTGGACTTTCCTATGAACCTTTTCCGGACCAAAACCATCGAGCAGTCGATGGCCGACGCCGATGAACCCGGACGCAAGCTCAAACGTTCGCTCAGCACCTGGGACCTGATGATCATGGGCGTCGCCGTTGCCGTCGGCGCCGGCATCTTCTCCGTCGGTGCGAAGGCTGCCGCGAACTTCGCCGGCCCCGCCGTCACCATCTCCTTCGCGATCGCCGCCGTCACCTGCGCGCTGGCGATCATGTGCTACGCCGAGTTCGCCACCGCCATCCCGGTTGCCGGCTCCGCCTACGTCTTCACCTACGCCACCATGGGCGAGGTCCTCGCCTGGATCATCGGCTGGAACCTCATCCTCGAGCTTTTCACCGCCGCCGCCGTGATCGCCAAATACTGGGGCATCTACCTCAGCAAGGTCTTCGCGCTGATGGGGCTGGACGTCCCGCCGTCGATCTCCGTGGCCGGCGTCGACCTCTTCTGGGGCGCCTTCCTGATCGTCGCCGTGTTCACCGTGCTGCTGGTGCTGGGAACGAAGCTGTCCGCCCGCGTCGGCAACGTCTTCACACTGATCAAGATCGCCGTCGTCCTGTTCGTGATCGTGGTCGGCTTCAGCTACGTGAAGTTCGAGAACTACGCACCGTTCGTCCCGACCTCCCAGCCCACCGGCGGCACCGGCACCACGGATGTGCTCAAGCAGTCCTTCTTCGGCTTCCTTACCGGAGCCGCGCCCGCGCAGTACGGCACGATGGGCATCTTCGCCGGTGCCGCGCTGGTCTTCTTCGCCTTCATCGGCTTCGACGTCGTCGCGACCTCGGCAGAGGAAGTCAAGAACCCGCAAAAGACGCTGCCCCGCGGCATCTTCGGCGGCCTGGCCATCGTCACGGTGCTCTACATCCTGGTCTCGCTCGCGCTCACCGGCATGGTCTCGTACACCAAGCTCGCTGAGGCCGAGAGCCCCACGCTCACCACCGCCTTCGAAGCGGTCGGGAACACCGACGCCGCCAAAGTCATCGCGTTCGGTTCGCTGGTGGGCCTCACCACGGTGATCATGGTGCTGCTGATGGGCCTCTCCCGCGTGGTCCTGGCCATGAGCCGCGACGGCCTGCTGCCGCGCTCGCTGTCCAAGACCAGCACCATCCGCGCGACTCCCGCACGCCTGCAGATCATCTGCGGCTCGGCCGTGGCTGTCGTGGCCGGTGTGACCAAGGTGGACCTGCTCGAAGAAATGATCAACATCGGCACGCTCTCGGCGTTCGTGATGGTCAGCCTCGGCATCCTGGTGCTGCGCAAGAAGCGCCCGGACCTCAAGCCGGCGTTCCGCGTACCCTTCGGCAAGGTGCTCCCGGTCGTTTCGGCCGTGTTGTGCCTGTACCTGATGACCAACCTCGCCGTGGAAACCTGGATTTTCTTCGCCATCTGGCTGGTCATCGGCATCGTGATCTACTTCGCCTACGGCCAGCGGCACTCCCGCCTCAACGAGCGTTTCGCCGAGGCCCGGGCCTCGGTCAACGCCCCTGCGGGGGAGCGGTTCGACGACGTCGACGACGCCGAGGAGAAGGACGCGCTGACCCGCTCCTAGCCGCTCCAGCCATCAACGCGGGGTCACCTGCGGTCCGTCCGGTACTTCCGGAGGAGCCGCGGGTGGCCCCGCGTTGTTGTTTGCGCAACGTCTTCCCCCGTCGTCTCGGTGCTGTAACAATGCAGCCAGTGTGGTTGACCTCACAGTACGCTTGAGTCAGACTTTATTTTGAACGTCTGTTCGGATCGCGAACAAGTAGGGCTGGAGGCACGTTCCTCCCAAGCCACTGTGCACATAGGAGTGAACATGAAACGTCGATTTATTACCGCGCTTGCTGCCGCGTCGGTACTGGCACTGTCGGCCTGCGGCGGCGGCTCGCCCAGTTCCACCGGCGGCGGCTCGGCATCCGGCGGGGCCTCCGGGGGCGGCGACCTGACCAAAGTCAGCGTCGGCGTCATCCCCATCGTGGACTGCGCCCCCATCTACCTGGGGAACAAGCAGGGATTCTTCAAGGACGAAGGTCTGCAGCTGGACATCCAGACCGCCACGGGCGGCTCGGCGATCGTCCCCGGTGTGGTGAGCGGCAGCTTCGACTTCGCCTTCTCCAACCTCATCTCCGTCATGGTGGCCAAAGACAAGGGCCTGGACCTGAAGTTCGTCGCCAACGGAGCCTCCACCACCGGCGAAAAGGGCAAGGACATCGGCGGCGTCGTCGTCCCGGCCGGTTCCGCCATCCAGTCCCCAAAGGACCTGGCAGGCAAAACCGTCTCCGTCAACAACCTTTCCAACATCGGCGACACCACGATCAAGTCGGTCGTCGAAAAGGCCGGCGGCAACCCCTCGGACGTGAAGTTCGTGGAGGTGGCCTTCCCCGACGCCCCGGCAGCGCTCGCGAACAAGCAGGTCGACGCCGCCTGGATCCTGGAACCCTTCCTGTCCAAGGCGCTTGCCGACGGCGGCAAAATCATTTCCTCGAACTTCGTGGACATGAGCCCCGAGCTGGACATTGCCGGCTACTTCACCAAGACGGACACCGTGAAGGGCAAAGCCGAGCTCACCCAAAAGTTCACCCGGGCGATGAACAAGTCCCTCGAATACGCCCAGGCGCACCCCCAGGAAGTCCGCGACATCGTCGGTACGTACACCAAGATGGATGAGGCCACCCGCGCCAAGATGATCCTGCCGCGCTACCGGGTGGAGTTCAACAAGGACGCCTTCAAGACCCTCGGCGACGCAGCCGCCAAGTACGGCACGCTCACCAAGGCCCCGAACGCAGCCGACCTGCTGCCGTGAGCCAGGACACTGCAGTAGCCGTCGGATCCGTCCCTGCTGCGGGGCGGAACCGGCGGCCTGGCCGCAAGGCACCGACGCAGAGGCTGCTCGGCCTCGCGGGCATCGTCGGTTTTCTGCTCACCTGGGAACTCATACCCCGGCTTGGCATCATCGACGCCCGTTACCTGCCGCCGGCCAGTGAGGTCATCGCAGCCCTGGCCCGGGACTTCACGCTGACAGCGTTCTGGGTCTCCGTGGGGGAAACCATGAAGGCCTGGTTCCTTGGGCTGCTCATCGCTGTTGTCCTCGCGGTGCTGCTGGGCTTCATCATTGGCTCCAGCAACTTCCTGCGCAAAGCCACAAACTCAACGATTGAGTTCCTGCGCCCCATTCCGTCGGTGGCCCTGATTCCGCTGGCAGTGCTGCTCTTCGGCGTGAAAATTGAATCGTCGCTGCTGCTGATCGTCTACGCCTCCTTCTGGCAGGTGCTGATCCAGGTCCTCTACGGCGTGGCCGACGTCGACATGGTCGCCAACAACACCGCCAAGACCTACGGCCTGGGCACCATGGCGCGGATCCGGTACGTCGTGTTCCCCACCGCCCTGCCGTACCTGATGACCGGTGTCCGGCTCGCCGGCGCCGTCGCACTGGTACTCGCCATCACCGCGGAACTTGTCATCGGGTCACCTGGCCTCGGCCGGGAAATCGCACTGGCCCAGTCCGGTGGCGCCATTTCCGGGATGTACGCCCTGGTGCTCGCCACCGGCCTCATCGGTGTCCTGATTAACCTGCTCATGCGGTTCATCGAAAAGCGGGCGCTGTCCTGGCACTCCTCCGTCCGGTCCGAGGTGATCGTATGAAATCCGTCAAAACTCTGGGCTACGTGCTGGCACTGCCTGTCCTGCTCGTTCTGGCCTGGTGGGCCTCCACCCTGGGCACGGTCAACTTCTTTGTGCCCACGCCGGCCACGCTGGTCAAGAAGTTCGCCAACGTCTGGTTCAGCGAGCGGTTCTTCACCGACGTGCTGCCGAGCATCGGCAGGCTCCTGGTCGGCGTCGTGGCCGCAATCCTGATCGGCGTCGTGGGCGGAGTCCTGATCGGCTCGGTGAGATGGCTGCGCGCGCTGCTGGAGCCCACACTGGAGTTCTTCCGCGCCATCCCGCCGCCGGTGCTCGTTCCCGTGCTGATGCTCCTGCTGGGCATCACTGACACGATGAAGGTCGTCGTCATCATTTCCGGCTGCGTCTGGCCGGTCCTGCTGAACACCATCGAAGGGGTCCGGGCCGTGGACTCCGTGCTCTCCGATTCGAGCCACACCTACGGCATCGACGGCTGGGCCAGGGTCCGCTACCTCGTATTGCCGTCCGCCAGCCCGCAGATCATGGCCGGCGTGCGCCAGTCGCTGTCCCTGGGACTGATCCTGATGGTCATCTCCGAAATGTTTGCCTCGTCCTCCGGGCTGGGCTTCACCATTGTCCAGTTCCAGCGGTCCTTCGCCATCCCGGAAATGTGGTCCGGCATTGCAGTGCTCGGCCTGCTGGGCGTGGCCATGTCATTCATCTTCCAGTGGGCCGAGCGGAACATCCTGCGCTGGTACCACGGCCAGAAAGAGGTAGAAAATGCAGCCTAATGCAACGCCGGCAGCCCCGGACGCGATGCTTTCCGTCCGCGGCCTGAAAAAGGTCTACCAGACCGACGGCGGGGACATCGAAGCGGTGCGGAACCTCACCTTCGATCTCCGGGCAGGGGAGCTGGCCTGCCTGGTGGGTCCTTCCGGGTCCGGCAAGACCACCCTGCTGAAATGCATCTCCGGCCTGATGGCCCCCACCGAGGGCGAAGTGCTGCTCGACGGCAAGCAGGTCTCCGGACCGCCGAAGAAAATGGCCGTGGTCTTCCAGGAATACGGACGCTCGCTCTTCCCCTGGATGCGGGTCCGCGACAACGTCGAGCTGCCGCTGAAGAACCAGGGCATGCCCAAGGCTGAACGCGACCGGCTGGTCGACGAAGCCCTCGAGGCAGTCGGCCTGTCCCACGTGCCCCGGTCCTACCCCTGGCAGCTCTCCGGCGGCATGCAGCAGCGCGTCGCCATCGCGCGGGCCATCGCCTACCAGCCCGAGGTCCTGCTGATGGACGAACCGTTCGCGGCCGTGGACGCCCAGACCCGGGCTGACCTTGAGGACCTGATCCGCGTGGTGTGGAAGAAGCTAGGCGTGACCGTGCTCTTCGTGACCCACGACATCGACGAGTCCGTCTACCTGGGCGAGCGGGTCATCATCCTCTCCAGCTCCCCGACGGTGGTGCAGGAAGACATTACGATCGACCTCCCGGCGGAGCGCGACCAGCTGGAAACCCGTTCGATGCCGCGTTTCACCGAGCTGCGGCACCACGTCTACGAGCAGATCCAGCTCGCAAAGAAGGGTCACCGCCCCGCCGCGGCCGGCGCATCCACGGCGGCTCCGGCAGCGGGGGCCGCGGCCCCAACCGAGGGCGCTGCCGTGGCAGACAGCGCCGCCGGCCGCCCCCGGACTTAGCCTCTGGCTTTGCGGGAAACTCCGCTGCGCGCCCGCATTAACAACTTGGCCGCGGTGGATGAAGCAGGGGCAGGCCCGCCGGGAGCTGGCGGATAGAGCGTCGCCGCTTCGGCCCGTTTCCGGGCCGCCAGCGCAGCCAGGTTCGCCGCCAGCGGGCCCGGCCGCGCCGGCAGCCCGGGCCGCTCCTCGTCCAAGGCGAGCGGCCAGCCGCTTCCGAGCGCCGTCACGGATTGGTGCTTGACGTCGTAATACCCCTGCTTCATCCCGACGGCGATTCCGCGCGCCCCGGCGGCGGCCGCCAGCAGGTGCAGGTGGAAGCGGCTGGTAACCCAGGTCTGACGGTCGGAGAGCGGAAGGCCGTGGGTCCAGACGTGGACGAACGGAATGAACCGTTCCTCCGGAATGAGGTCAGCCAGCTGGTCGTAGGCGGCCCGGTCAAAACCGGGTATGGCCTCCACATAATGCGCCTCGATGCCCTCACCGGCGGCCCGAACGACTTCTTCCCGTGCCAGGGCGACGGCCGCGCTGAACCGGCCGGGATCCACCATGTCGCTCTGGATGCAGACATAGAGCCCCGGTGCCGCAGCGCCGCGCGAGATTTCCGCTTCGGCCCCGAGGAAGGCGTCGTCAAGGCCCAGTTCCAGTCCGTGCGCGGCCGCGCTCGCGTCATCCCGTGCGCGGGCGTAGTCGAATCCCCGAAACAGCGGCGTTTCTCCGGCCGCGGGTTGCAGAGCCGGCATGAGACCCTGGCCGGTCGCGAAAAGCCGTGCTCCGCTGACTTCGCTGACCGCCCGCATGGCGACCACCAGGCCGGCATGGTGCGGCCAGGTGTCATTCACATAGCCGCCGCCGATCAGGTGCAGCGACTCTGCCTCCCGGGCCTTCAGCAAGCCCAGGTCATAGGCCGGGGTGCCGAGACCGGCCACGCGTTCCCGGATGTTTTTGGCGGCCGCATCGGCTGGCAGCTCGGCGTTCTCGTGCACCAGGCGCCAGAGCGTGTTGGTGACGCGGAGCCGCGGGTGCATGCCGTCAAAGAGGACCTGCGCCATGCCGGGCTGCGGGCTGTCCAGCCATACCTCCGCTTCGGGCCGGGCCACTGCCAAATACTTGAGCCAGGCAGCGGCAATGAACTCGTCGCCGAAATTGGGGTGGCCGGAGGTGCCGACCAGGTAGATAATTCCCGGATTCATGCACCTGACTATAGCGGTCCCGGCGAAGACTTCAGGGCACAAAAAACACCCCGCCCGGAGCGTCAATTTAGCCGGGCGGGGTGTTCCTTTTGGGTGCAGGGGCCAGCTAGCCGATCTTGTTGGCAGCCTCGGCGTCCGAGGTCACCAGGCCTGCTGCAGCGGCACCGAGGTTGGCGCGCAGCTTCGCGCCGAGTTCGGCGTCGACGTTGGTCCAGTACTGGATGGCGCGTTCCTTGATCGCAGCGTTCTTCACGCCGCTCACGGCGCCGGTGATGGTCTCCAGCAGGCGGGCCTTCTCGCCGTCGTCGAAAACCTCGCGGTACAGCGTGCCGGCCTGGCCGAAGTCGCCGTCCTCAGCGTGCAGGGAATGCGCCGAGAGCGTCAGCTCGCCGTCGTTCTCCCAGCCGCCGGCGGGGCTCTGCGGCTCCACGGCAGCCGGGCCGCCGAAAGAGTTCGGCGCATAGACCGGCACGGAGGGGGCGTTGAAGTTGTAGCGCCCCTGGCCGTCCTGGCTGTAGTTGTTGATCTGGTTCTTGGGCAGGTTCACCGGCAGTTGGGCGTGGTTGGTGCCCACGCGGTAGCGGTGCGCATCCGCGTAGGAGAAGATGCGGGCCTGCAGCATCTTGTCCGGCGAGGCGGCGATGCCCGGCACGAAGTTCGACGGCGCGAAGGTGGCCTGCTCGATCTGCGCGAAGTAGTTCTCCGGGTTCTTGTTCAGCTCCAAGGTGCCGACCTTGATCAGCGGGTAGTCGCCGTGCGGCCACACCTTGGTCAGGTCGAAGGGGTTGAAGCGGTAGGTCTTGGCGTCCTCGTACGGCATCACCTGGACGTGCAGGTCCCAAGAGGGGAAGTTGCCCGCGGCGATGTTTTCGGACAGGTCGCGGATGTAGAAGTCAGCATCCGAACCGGCCAGCGCCTCGGCGTCGTCGCCGCTCATGGCCTTGACACCCTGGTTGGACTTGAAGTGGTACTTGACCCAGAAGCGCTCGCCGGCGGCGTTGATCCACTGGTAGGTGTGCGAGCCGTAGCCCTGCATTTCCCGCCAGGAGGCCGGGAGGCCGCGGTCACCCATCAGCCAGGTGACCTGGTGGGCGGATTCGGGGGAGAGGGTCCAGAAGTCCCACTGCATGTCGGCGTCGCGCAGGTGCGTGCCGGGAAGGCGCTTCTGCGAGTGGATGAAGTCCGGGAACTTGATGCCGTCGCGGATGAAGAACACCGGGGTGTTGTTGCCGACCAGGTCGTAGTTGCCCTCGGTGGTGTAGAACTTCACTGCGAAGCCGCGGGGGTCGCGCCAAGTGTCGGGGGAGCCGTTTTCGCCGGCGACGGAGGAGAAGCGGATGAGCATGTCCGTCTCGGTGCCCGGCTGGAACAGCGCGGCCTTGGTGTACTTCGAGACGTCCTCGGTGGTCTTGAAGGTACCGAACGCGCCGCCGCCCTTTGCGTGCACCACACGCTCCGGCACGCGCTCGCGGTTGAACTGTGCGAGCTTCTCGATCAGGTAGTGATCGGTCAGGATGATCGCTCCGTCAGCACCGACGGTCTGGGAATGGGCATCGGACGTGACGGGGGCGCCGGACTGTGTCGTGGACACTGCGGGCGCAGAGATGTTCTGGGTCATCGTTCTCCTATTACTGTTTCTTGCTTAGTTGCGGGTGGGAAGTTTTTGGTTGCGCTGGCACTCTTCGCAGACGCCCTGGTACAGAACATCGGCGATCTGGATGGTCATCGGCTTGGAGCCGGCCTCCCAGTGCGGCGTCAGGCAGGGCGCGTGGCCGACGGCGCATTCGACGTCCTCGACGCGGCCGCAACTGACGCAGACCGCGTGGTGGTGATTGTCGCCGACCCGGGTCTCATACAGCGCGGGAGAGTGCGGCGGCTCGAAGCGGCGCAGCATCTGCAGTTCCGTCAGGTCGCCCAGGACCACATAGACCGACTGCGCGGTAAGGTCCGGCAGTTCCTCGCGGGCGGCGGCGAGGATGCCTTCGGCCGGCGAATGCGGATGGCGTTCGACGGCGGCCAGCACGGCCAGCCGCTGCTTGGTCACCCGGCGCCCGTGGGCACGCAGGGCGCCGGCCCACGCGTCGGTGCTGCCAAGGGAATCCGTCATGCCCTCATTCAAGCACTTATTTTTAGCGGTTCACAATAAGGCACCCCTTATCCCGACACTCCCTGCCGGAGCTGAGGGAGCGTCCGGGGTTCGTGCGGGCCATTAGAGTTGCCGGGTGGGGAAATTGCTGGCGGACATCTCGCCTTTACGTGAGAGCCCGGCGTTCCGCCGTCTGTGGCTGGGATCCGCTGCTTCGGCCCTTGGCAGCCAGCTGACCCTGGTGGCGGTGAGCCTGGAGGTCTACCGACTCACCCAGGACAGTCTCTATGTGGGCCTGCTGAGCATCTTTGCGCTGGTTCCGCTGGTTTTCGGCGGCCTGCTGGGCGGCTCCATAGCTGACGCCCACGACCGGCGGACGGTTGCCCTGCTGGCCTCGGGCGCGCTCTGGCTGACGACCGGTTGCCTGGCGCTCCAGGCCTGGCTGCAGGTGGGGAACGTGTGGCTGCTCTACGCACTGGTGGCGGTGCAGAGCGGGGCGCAGGCCATCAACCAGCCGGCCCGCAGCGCCATCATCCCGTTGCTGGTGCGCCAGGAGCTGCTGCCGGCGGCCAATGCGCTGAGCATGATGAGTTTCGGCCTGACCATGACCGCAGGGCCGCTGCTGGCCGGCGTCCTTGTGGCCTCTGTCGGCTTCGCCTGGACCTACACGATCGATGTAGCCAGCTTCGCGTTTGTCCTGTGGGCCTTACTGAAGCTGCCGGCGATGCCGCCGGGGCACGAGTCGCACCGTGCCGGCCTGCGCTCCGTCGTCGAGGGTTTCCGTTTCCTCGGCACGCGGCCCAACCTGCGGATGACCTTCGTGATCGACCTCGTGGCGATGATCCTGGCTCAGCCGCGGGCGCTGCTGCCGGCGATCGCGGCGCTGATGATCGGCGGCGGCGAAGCGACCGTCGGTGTGCTGCTCGCTGCCACCGCCGTCGGCGCCTTTTTGGCCGGGCTCTTCTCCGGCCCGCTGGGTGCCGTCCGCGCGCAGGGCACCGCGGTGGTGTGGTCGGTGATGGGGTGGGGCGCCTCAATCGGCGGGCTCGGCCTCGTCGTCGTGCTGGCCGGGCGCGCAGGCGCCGACGGCGTGACGGTGTGGCTGGTGCCTGCCGCGCTGTGCTGTGCGCTCGCCGGAATTGCTGACTCCGTCAGTGCAGTCTTCCGCACTACTATTCTGCAGTCAGCCACTCCTGACCACCTGCGTGGCCGGCTGCAGGGCGTGTTCGTTGTTGTTGTGGCAGGCGGCCCCCGAGTGGGTGACATGCTGGCGGGCGGTGCGACGAAGTTGCTGAGCGAGGGCTGGGTCCTGCTCGCGGGCGGAGTGCTGTGCGCGGTGGTGGCCTGGCTCGTGGCGCGGTGGCAGGGCGGGTTCCTGGGGTACGACGCCCGGAACCCGGTTCCCTAGCCGTTCGTTTTGAAAGTGGGTGTCCGAGTGCAGGGCACCCGGGGCCAATCTCGGGAGGACCAGTGCACAACCATCACAACGGTTTGAAGACGGCAGTCCTGTTCGGAGTGTTGTGGGCGGTGCTGCTCGGCCTGGGAGCGCTGATCGGATCGAGCATGCGCAGCGCGGCACCCATTTGGATCATGGCACTGATCGGCGTCGGCACCACCTTTTACGGGTACTGGAACAGCGACAAGATCGCGATCCGGTCCATGCACGCCTATCCGGTCTCCGAAGCGGAGGCGCCGCAGCTGCACCAGATCGTCCGGGAACTGTCGGCCCGCGCCAACCAGCCGATGCCGCGGATTTACATTTCACCGACGATGGCGCCGAACGCCTTCGCCACGGGCCGCAACCCGCAGAACGCGGCGGTGTGCTGCACGCAGGGCATCCTGCAACTGCTCGATGCCCGCGAACTGCGCGGCGTGCTGGGCCACGAACTGATGCACGTCTACAACCGGGACATCCTGACCTCTTCCGTGGCGGCCGCCGTCGCCGGCGTCATCACCTCGGTGGGCCAGATGCTGCTGTTCTTCGGCGGCGGCGGTGACCGCCGCAATGGGAATCCGCTCGCCCTGCTCGCGATGGCCCTGCTGGCCCCCTTTGCTGCCTCGCTGATCCAGATGGCCATCTCCCGGACACGGGAGTACGACGCCGATGAGGACGGCTCGGCGCTGACCGGCGACCCGCTGGCGCTCGCCTCAGCCCTGCGCAAAATCGAGCAGGGCGTCCAGCTTGCGCCGCTGCCGCAGGACCAGCGCCTGGTGAACGCCTCGCACCTGATGATCGCGAACCCGTTCCGCGGCGGGGGAGTGGCACGGATGTTTTCCACCCACCCGCCGATGGGCGACCGGATTGACCGGCTGGAGCGGATGGCCGGGCGTCCGCTCCGTTAGGAGACCCGCCACCGGTCCGGGGGCGTCAGCTGCGGAAGTTCACAAACTGCAGGTCGGCCTCGTCGAAGCCCTTCAACAGGTTCATGGTCTCCTGCAGGTCGTCCCGGGACTTGGACGTGACCCGCAGCTCATCGCCCTGGATCTGGGACTTGACCGACTTCGGGCCCTCGTCGCGGATCAGCTTGTTAATCTTCTTCGCGAGGTCCTGGGCGATGCCCTCCTTGATGGTCGCCTCGAGCCGGAACTCCTTGCCGGACGGGTAGGGTTCGCCGGTGTCCAGAGACTTCAGCGAAATACCTCGGCGGATGAGCTTGGACTGCAGCACATCCAGGACCGCCAGCACACGCTCCTCGGAGTTGGCCTTCATCAGGATCTTCTCGCCGCTGAAGTCGACCTCCGCGCCGACGCCCTTGAAGTCGTAGCGCTGCGCCAGCTCCTTCTGGGCCTGGTTGAGCGCGTTGGCAACTTCCTGCTTGTCGACCTTGCTGACGACGTCGAATGTGGATTCGCCTGCCATGACTGTCCTCCTAATGTTGTCCGGACGCCCCCGGGAGGGCGGTGTTTTTCTGCGTTCCAGCCTAGTACGGATGCCCCGCCTGTGAAGCTGCCGCCCGGCACTGGTCCTCACAGCCGGCTCAAAGCTGAACCGCGGGAGGAATGAAGCTTGAGCAGGCACAGTTGTAGCCGTCGAACCAGCCGTCCGAAAGGCAAGGGACATGAACCGCAAGGCCGTCCGATCCGTTCCGAGTTCCTCCGCGCAGGCGGCCGCCTCCCTCTCCGCGGCGGCGAGCTCGATGGCCGCCGCGGCGCTCGCGGCGTCCATCATCCTAAGCCCGGCCGCCGGTGCGTCGGCCCGCCTGGACGGGGTGCAGGCGGACCTGACCCGGGCGGTGCAGCTGAACCAGGTCACGGCCGAACAGGCCGCGAAGTTCGAGGCAAAAATGGCCGACCGGATCCTCGGCGAAGCCTGATATTCCGGCCCCGACAGTACGGTGCCGTGCCGATTCGATTCTTCGGCGGAAGTTCTGTAAAGTTGTCTTGCCCGCGGTTGCTGGAAGCGGAACGGACTGGAAACAGCCGTTCCGAAGACGGAAGCTGCGAGTGATCTTCTTTTGAAGTTCGGCAGATTACCCGAGCGGCCAAAGGGGGCTGACTGTAAATCAGCTGGCAACGCCTACGGGGGTTCGAATCCCTCATCTGCCACCCTCGGAAAAGCCTCCGGAACCCATCGGTTCCGGGGGCTTTTCCTTTTGCCCGCACCGGTTAGGTGGCGGGCCGGCGAGGTGCCGGTACCGGCGCTTTCAGTCTGTCCGGCCCACGGCGCCGAGGATGGCTGCGCCCAGCTCTGCTGGCCTCGTGAACTGCGGCCAGTGACCCGTGGGCAGATCGATGAATTCGACGTCGCGGACCCGGGCCAGCTCCGCCACATACGGGTGCCGCGCCTGGATCCATTCGCGCAGCACCGCCGACGGAAATTCACAGGCGATGACGGAGGCGGGGACGTTGTAGCGGCGTTCATCGCCGAGCCGCTGCTGGTCAAAGGCGACTCCCTTGGGTTCCGGGACGGCTCGGGCCCGGAAGGCCTCCCGGATTCCGTCATCCAGGTCAACGAGGTCGGCATCCTCGAAAAATTCCCACGGCGGCAGGGGTATCTCGTCGCCGTCGGCGGGCAGACTGTCGTTGATTACCCCACCGTCTGCCAGCGGGCCACTGTCCACGTAGATCGCGCGCGCGATGCGGTCCGGGCGGGCATCCACCGCGCCGTGGATGATCGCTCCGCCGCCCGAGTGGCCCACCAGAACGACCGGGCCGTCGATCCTGTCCACAGCGGCCACGACGGCGTCGATGTGGGTCCGCAAACCGATTCCTGCCCGGGGTGCGGACCGGGATGCCAATCCGGGCAGCGTGAGCGGATGGACCCGATGTCCGGCGTTCAGCAGGGGCGGCGTAACTTCCGACCACGACGACGCGTCCAACCAGAAGCCGGGAACGAGGATGATGTCCATGGCGGCACCCTACGCCGTTTCGTTGGCGGTTGCTGTCCAAAAAGCAGACGTTCTCTTCCGGCCGGGAGGTTCCTCGTCCGGCTGCCCGCCGGCCGCGGAAGACAGGTGCAAGGGTGGGTGCAGGTGCCTGCGCACCGGGAATCCCGTTGGCCGCAAGAGCAGGGGCACCGCCGAGACGGTGCCCCTGCTCTCCCGGCGCGGCATTCCGCGGGCGGGAAACCGGCCTCCTTATGACTTCTTGTGGGACTTGTCGTCGCTCTTGTGGTCGCTCTTGTGGTCGTCCTTGTGGGACTTGTCGTCGCTCTTATGGTCGCTCTTGTGGTCCGACTTGTGGTCTACGGACTTCTTGTTTCCGTCGTCGTGGCCCTTGGAATTGCCACGGTCATCACGGTGGTTGTCCCAGTTGTACCTGCCGTCATGGTCCCACCAGCCCCAGCGGTCGTGCTCGCAGCCATTGCCGTCATGCCAATGGCCGTTGTAGTCGTCGTCTGAGCGCAGGTTGCAGTCGTCGTCGCGCCAGCCGGCACGGTCGCTGCGGTCGTGGTAGCGGCCCTTTGAGTCCCAGGAGCCATGCGAGGAGTCGTGCCTGGTCATGCAGGTGTCGTCCTTGGCGTCCCGGTGGTTGCCCGACAGGGTAGTGGCAGCCTTCAGCCCGGTATCCGCCGACGCCGCTCCCGCGGAAAGAACGGTGCCGCCGAAGCTAAGGCCTCCGGCAAGCAGGGTGACGCCAACCAGTCGAATTGAGCTCTTCATGAGGGTTTCCTAGCGTGAGTTTCATCTTGATGGACCGCAACACCTAAGTGCAAAGGCAGCGCTTTGCGGCCAGCGCCCATTCGAATACTGCGGCTGTAGGCCCCAAAGTGCCGAGGCGCCACAGCAACAGCAAATCAGCGCCTGACGGCAGTCGCTTGCGGGGCGCTAGCGGTGCCGAGCGGTCTCGGGGCTCCGTGCCAGGTGCGAGTGATGCTAACTGTCACGCCGGCGCACGGTTTGTTTTTTCTTTGGGGACCCCCCGCGCCTGCCCCAACGCCTGCAACTGCGGTTCCCGGAACGGTGATCCTGGACCGGTTGCGGCTGGAACGATACCCGCCTCGTCATTGAGTCATCGGCAGAGGTTCGTTCAGCAACCACGATAGTCCGATGCGGGAGTTGTGAGTAGGTCCGAGACCCAACTTTTTCTGTCCGCCACTAGCACCTCAAAGAAGGCGGCCGACATTCAGGAACGGTGAATCGGCCGGTTCTGGCCTACCGCGGAGTAGGGTTGGGCCGTCAATTGTTGAAGCATAGGAGCTGAAGTGAAATCTTTTGCATGTGGTGACGTCGTTCCGGGCTGTGAAGCCCGCTGGGTGTGCAGCACGGAGGATGAAATCCTGGTCCAGGTAGGGGCGCACGCGGCGTCGGTTCACGGCCTGACCGAGGTGCCCGCCGAGCTGGTTGAATCGGTCCACAAAGCCATTCGCCCGGTTAGTTGAGCCGATCGGCGGGCGGGCCGCACCCCGACGCCGGTGCCCCCGCGCCGTCGGAGTGGGCCGGGCTGCTCGCGGCAGCCTGCCGCGGCGAGGGGCTGGCGGCGGCCTATCAGCCGATCATTGACACCGCCCGGGGGACGGTGGTGGGCTACGAAGCCCTCGCCCGGTTTCCGGGCTACGCCGAGAAGAACCCGGAGTCCTGGTTCGCCGCGGCGCGCGAGCACGGCATGGCCGCCGAGCTCGAAGCGGCGGCACTGCGCACAGCCCTGCGGGCACGCGCGTCGCTGCCCACCAACTGTTTCCTGACCCTTAATGTCTCGCCCGAGCTGCTTACCTCGGAGAGTATCCGCGCTGTCTGGCGCGAGGAGGGCCAGCTGGGCGGCCTCATTGTCGAACTGACAGAACAGACGCCCATCGATTCGTATGTCGGGCTGGAGCCGGACCTCAACCAGTTGCGTTCCGCCGGTGCCCTGATTGCCGTCGACGACGCCGGTGCAGGGTATGCGGGCCTGCGCCACTTGCTGGCACTTCGGCCCTCGATGATCAAGATTGACCGCGAACTCATCCAGGACGTCGACAGGGACGAAGCCAAGCGTGCCCTCATCAGCATGCTCGGGACGTTCGCCAGCCACGTGGACGCGTGGATTCTCGCTGAGGGAGTGGAGCGGGTCGGGGAGCTGGATGCGCTGGTGTCCCTCGGAGTGCCGCTGGTGCAGGGCTACTACCTCGCCCGGCCCGCGCCGCCGTGGGCCGCTCTGGATATGGACCTGGCCCACCGCCTTGCTTCGAAACGGCCCGTGGCGCACAAGACTGTGGTCCGCGACGTCGTCGAACCGGCAACGACGACGGCGAGCGCCGGGTTGGCGGCGGACGCCTTCACGGACAACCCGGCGCTGGAGGCCGTGGTGCTGCTCGGTGAGCACCGGCGGCCGGTTGCGGTGCTGGATGCCGGGGCGGCCGCGCTGGGCGTAGTGAGCCCCGGGATGCGGGTGAACCTCGATACTCCGCTGGACCAGGCGCTGGCCCGGTCCATGACCCGGGCAAAGAACCAGCGCTTCGATCCGCTCCTCGTCACAGACAACGCGGGCCGCTTCGCAGGTGTCGCGAGGATGGAGCGCATGATCACGGCGCTAACGGAAGCTGGCCGGTAGGCACCGCCAAGGCTGGGCAGCGGAGTGCCGGACAACCGGGACCGTATGTGGATTGCTAGAGTCTGCTGTACACGGACGGTACCGGCGGGCCCGCTCTTCCTGCCCGGCCAGGAAGGAAGCGCGCGGCATGGCCCAAATGCTGGGACTGTTCACCGAGACGAGCCTGGTGGAACTCGTGCTTCTGCTCGCCACCTTTGTCCTGACCTCACTCATCGGCATCGAGCGGCAAATCCGGCAAAAGAGCGCCGGCTACCGTACCCATGTGCTTGTCGGACTGGGCTCCTGCGCCTTTTCCCTTGTCTCGGCCTACGGGTTCGCCTACGTGCTGGACCCCGGTGTGAGGATGGATCCGTCCCGGATCGCGGCGCAGGTCGTCAGCGGGATCGGCTTCCTCGGCGCGGGTGTGATCTTCAAGGGCAGGGATGTCGTCCGGGGGCTCACCACGGCGGCGACCATCTGGGTGGCCGCCGCGGTGGGTATGGCGTGCGGAGCAGGAATGGTGTCCCTGGCGGTGGCGCTGACCCTGTTCCACCTCGTCACGCTCTTCCTCGTGGCCCCCGCCGTCCGGAAAATCCCCACGGCGGACCGGCGCCGCGTTCTGCACATCTCCTACGCCGACGGCCGCGGAGTGCTGCGTGAGGTGCTCGAAATCGCCACTGCAATGGGGTTCAGCTCCTCCATCCTGCGCACCAAAAGGACCGGAGACGAGCAGAAACCGATGGTGTCGATGGACGTACGGTTCTTCGGCCAGCACCCGTTGCGCAACCTGGTTCCGCACCTGATGGAGCTGAACGGGGTCGAGAGCGTTATTCTCCGCGGTGCCGACACTGACGCCGACGACGACGACGCGGCCTGACACACCCGCCGTCGGTTGAACCTCCCCGGATGCGCTGAATCCCCGGTCTCCGGCAGGTAGCGTAAGGCGTATGAGCATCTTTCTGGTGGGCGGGGGCCCGGATACGGTGACAACGCCAGTCATTTTCGACCGGTTCGTGCGCGACATCCCGGGCCGAAGCGGGAGCCGGCCTTCCCGGATCGCCGGGGTGCTGTTCGATCGGGAGGCAGTTCCGAATATTTCCTGCCCGCCTACACCGAGCCGCTGCAAAGCGGCACAGCCTGCCAGGTGGACCCCGTTCTCTTGCGCTCGAACGAACCGGCAGATCCGGCGTCGTTCGACGACGTCGACGCGATCGTCGTGGGCGGCGGTCCCACACCGGAGTACCTGGCGGGCCTGCTCGACTCAGCGCCGCGAATCCAGGCGGCCGTCCAGGCCGGCACCGGGCCTGGTGGACCGGGCTGTGGCGGTGGATGAGAACACCGCGCTGGTGCTACGCCATGCGGACTTGGCGGAGCTGGAGGTGGTCGGTGCCGGGAGCTGCTGGACCATTCGCGGAACCGGGCGCAAAGCGACTGTGTCGGTCTTGTCCGCACGTTGAGCCGCAGGCTTCTTCTGGTGCTGAGATGCTTCTTGGCACGCCTTGTTACTCATGGGTAACATTGGTTCATGCATCTGCTGCTCCGCACCCTCCTCCTGCTGCTCAAGTCCGCCCGGCGCTCGCCGCTGAGCATCTGGGACTCGTCCTCCCTGCCGCTCCGGGTCTTGCCGACGGACATCGACATCGCCCTGCACGTCAACAACGGCATGTACTTCTCGCTCATGGACCTGGGCCGGTTCGACCTGATGGCACGCAGCGGGACCTGGAAGACCATGCGCCGCCGCGGGTGGACGCCGGTGGTGGCTGGTGAAACCATCGCCTTCCGCCGCTCACTGCAGCTCTGGCAGCAGTACACGATCGAGACGAAGGTGATCGGCCTCGACGAGAAGGCCATCTACTTTGAGCAGCGTATGGTGGTCGACGGCGAAATTTATGCCCGCGCCCACATCGCCACCCGCCTGGTCAGCAAGGGCAAGCCGGTCAGTCAGGAGGACATCCTGCGCGAATTCGGGGCGCCTCCGGCGGACCTGGAGCTCCCGGCGTG
This sequence comes from Arthrobacter sp. B3I4, assembly GCF_030816855.1. Lineage (NCBI taxonomy): Bacteria > Bacillati > Actinomycetota > Actinomycetes > Micrococcales > Micrococcaceae > Arthrobacter > Arthrobacter sp. B3I4. Next base: position 1,478,994 of record NZ_JAUSYK010000001.1, read on the forward strand.
GATCCACGAGTGGCGCGAAACGAACGCGCTGCCCGGCGCCCGCCGTGCCGCCCCGCACGTCTGGGCGTAAGGCCGGCAGCAGGGTCCTGAGTGCGGGCCGCGGAGTCCGGCAAGACACCTAAGGGATGTGCCGGGAGCGAAACGCGGGGGACTTTCACGGACGGCTCGCGTACCGTTGAGGGATGGCAACCGTAAACATTACAGGTGAACAGTTCGCAGCGACCGTCGAGGACAACGACATCGTCCTCGTAGACTTCTGGGCCGAATGGTGTGGCCCGTGCAAGCAGTTCGGCCCCACATACGCGGCCGTCTCGGAGAAGCACCCCGACGTGGTCTTCTCCAAAGTGGACACCGAGGCAGAGCAGCAGCTGGCCGCCGAGGCCGGGATCACGTCGATCCCCACCCTGATGGCCTTCCGCGAAAAGGTGCTGGTCTTCTCCCAGCCCGGCGCGCTGAACGCCCAGCAGCTGGAGCAGGTTGTCGACGCCGTGAAGGCGCTCGATATGGAGGAAGTCCACGCGCACGTGGCACGCTCCCAGGCCGAGGCTGCGACCACCCAGGACGGCACCCAGATCCCGGACCTCTAAGCCGGCTTCACCTTCCACTTAACCCAAACGCGGGGTCACTCTGCGCCCATCCCGGTCGGGATTATCGGCGTGGAGTGACCCCGCGTTTGTTCTCGCTGCGTCGGGACTGCCCTAGAGCTTTTCGAGCTTGATCGGCTCGGCCAGCAGGGCGCTGAGGGACTCGTTCAGGTCCTGGACCGCCGAGCCCTTGGAATGAACGTCCAGGTCCTCCTGGGAGGCCCACCGCTCGGTCAAGACCAGCTTGTCTTCGCTCGCCTCGGTCAGTTCGTACCGGATGCACCCGGGCTCGTTGACGACCTCGTCGATCGCGATTTCCAGGGCAAGCTTCACGCGAAAGAATTCGCCCGGGTTGGGAATGAAAGTGGCCTGCAGGTCAATGGGTGCGCTCATGGCCCTTACCCTACCCGGCGGCCGTGCCGCCGTCGGAAACGGCGCCAAAGATTTCCTAGGACTTCCACGCATTGCCCTTCTCTTGCCAGGCGCCTGTTGGTAGCGTTCCACCATGCTTGCGTACACAGCCGGGGACACTGACGTCCCGCTGATCGAAGAGACCATCGGCGACCATTTCGAGCGGATCGTCGACCGATTCCCCTACCACGACGCGCTTATCGAGGCCGCCGCGGTGCCCGGCGGGGAGGCCCGGCGGTGGAGTTATTCAAAGATGAACGACGACGTCGACCGGCTGGCCCGGGCCCTGCTCGCGCTCGATGTTGCCAAGGGCGACCGGGTCGGCATCTGGAGCCCGAACTGCGCCGAGTGGACCATCCTGCAGTACGCCACCGCGAAAATCGGCGCCATCCTGGTCAACGTCAACCCGGCCTACCGCAGTCACGAGCTCGAGTTCGTCGTCAAGCAAAACGGCATGCGGATGCTGGTCGCGGCGCCGTCGGATAAAAACAGCGACTACACCGGCATGGCCCGGCAGGCCCTGGCCGAATGCCCTGAACTGCGCGAACTCGTGTTCCTGCCAGACGGCGGACTGCCCGGCCTCGCCGCCGGAGTCCCGGAACGCGACACGGAGCAGACGTTCGCCGAACTGCTGCGGCGGGCCGACGACGTGCCGCATTCCGGGCTCAAGGCGCGGATGGCGGAACTGGATCCGCACGATCCCATTAACCTGCAGTACACCTCGGGGACCACGGGTTTCCCGAAAGGTGCCACCCTCACGCACCACAATCTGCTCAACAATGGCTACTCCATCGGGGAGCTGCTGCGCTATACCGAGCACGACCGGGTGGTGCTGCCGGTGCCGTTCTACCACTGCTTCGGCATGGTGATCGGTAACCTCGCCGCGCTGAGCCACGGGTCCGCCACCATCATTCCGGGCCGCGGGTTCTCGCCGGCCGCCGCCCTGGAAGCTGTGCAGGACTTCGCCGGGACTTCGCTGTACGGCGTACCGACCATGTTCATCGCCGAACTGGCGTTGCCGGACTTCGCCTCCTACGACCTCTCCACGCTGCGCACCGGTGTGATGGCCGGTTCGTTGTGCCCCATTGAGGTGATGAACCGGGTGATCGCCGAGATGAACATGCGTGATGTGGCCATCTGCTACGGCATGACGGAGACCTCGCCGGTGTCCACCATGACGCTTGACGGGGACACCCTGGAGCAGCGCACGCAGACTGTGGGCCGGACGATGCCACAGCTGGAGAGCCGGATCGTGGACCCGGTCACCGGCGGTGTGCTGCAGCGCGGTGAAATCGGCGAGCTGTGCACGCGCGGCTACTCAGTGATGCTCGGGTACTGGAACCAGCCGGACAAGACTGCGGAAGCGATCGACGCCGAGGGGTGGATGCACACCGGTGACCTCGCCCGGATGGACGAGGACGGTTACCTCGTGATTGAGGGGCGGATCAAGGACATGGTCATCCGCGGCGGTGAGAACGTGTATCCGCGCGAGATCGAGGAGTTCCTATACACCCACCCGGACATCCAGGACGTCCAGGTAATCGGCGTCCCGGACGCCGCGTACGGCGAGGAGCTGATGGCCTGCATCATCCTCAAGCCGGGCGCCAAGACCCTCGACGCGGCGGCGCTGGCGGACTTCTGCCGTGGCAAGCTCGCCCACTACAAGATCCCCCGGTACGTGGACGTCCGCGAAAGCTTCCCGATGACTGTCTCCGGGAAGATCCGCAAGGTGGACATGCGTCAGGAAGCGGTCGCCCGACTGGGCCTCTAACCGGTTGGCGGCGGCCGGCCGGGGAGTCTTTTCGCCCGTAGCCTGCTCTCTGCCGCGACTCAGTGACCGGGGTTAGTGCCCGCGGTGGTCCTGGATGGTCATCCGCGGGCCGAAGACCGGCTTGCGGAAACCGCTGAGGCCGATCAGGCGCACCACCCGTTGCCGGTGCCCGGCCCAGGGCGCCAGCAGCCGCAGCATGCCGGCGTCGTCCGTCCGGCGGCCGGTCAGGGCCGCGCCGACGTACGCCGCCAGGTGGTAATCGCCCACCGCGATCGAATCCGGGCAGCCGTGGGTGCGCTGCACCACTTCGGCTGCCGTCCAGACGCCGATGCCGGGAAAGGTCTGCAACTTCTGGCTCGCGTCCGCCGAGGGCAGCCCGGCCAGTCGTTCCAACGCGGCAGCGGACCGTAGCACCCGCATGACAGTGTCCGAGCGCTGCGGACCAACACCGGCCTTATGCCATTCCCAGGACGGGACACGCAACCATTGCTCAGGTGTCGGCTGCACCATCAGGTTGCCCGGGGCCACCGTCCCGGCGCCCGGGGCGGCGGTCCCGAAGCGGTACATCAGGTAGCGGTACCCGCGGCGCGCCTCGATGACGGTGACTTTTTGTTCCAGGACCGTCGGCACCAGGGCATCAATCATCCTGCCCGTGGCCGGCAGCCGGACCTCGCGGTTCCTGCGCCGGGCGTCGGCGACCATGCGGGGGAGGGTGGCGTGGAAGGCCGGTTCATCGAAAGCCGTCCAGTCGTCGTCACCGCCCAGCAGCCGGGGAACACCGCGGACGGCCTCGACGGCGCCGGGTCCCCACGCACGCGCGTCGATCCAGGGCGCGGACACCGGACCCGCGGCGGCCAGGCGGAGCGTGGCCGGGCCGGCCGGCGTCGTGAATGCCATCCAGACCCCGTCGGGGGCGACCCGGATCGACGGGTCGCCGTGGCCCCGGCGCAACGGGCTCAGGGTCCGAAGCAGGTCATACGGGCCCCCCGGATGCCAGCGCAGGGAGGCGTCCGCATCGGCGCCCGGGCCGGCGGAAAGTTCTGCGGAAGTCACAGAACATGTTCCCACGACCGGGCCGGGCGGACGCACCGGAGGTGTCCGCGGCGGCGGGAAGCCCGGGTCCAACGGCCCTGCACCCGGGCCGGCGCCGGAACTAGGCTCGCGGTGCCGGCAGGTACTCCGGGGCCGGTCCGGCGGGGGTCATGAGAGTCAGGAGAGCGGCATGGCTGGCGGAGTGGTGCACTTTGAACTTCCCGCAGACGATGAGGAGCGTGCCCGTAACTTCTACGGTTCCCTCTTCGGCTGGGGATTCCAAGTTATGCCCGAGATGGAATACACCCTGGCGATGACGACGCCAATGGACGAGGACGGCCGGCCCGCCGTGTCCGGTTCCATCAATGGCGCCCTCTTCCGCCGGGGGGACCTGAGCGCCCCGGTGGTGACCGTAGATGTCGAGGACATCGACGCGGCGCTTGCCAAGGTCGAGACGCTCGGCGGTGCCGTCCACCGCGGGAAGATGGACGTCGGCGGGATGGGCTGGAACGCCTACTTCAGGGACACCGAGGGCAACATCATCGGACTGTGGCAATCCGCGGCGCCGACAGGCGGCGCGGGAGAGGGCGGCCCCGGAACAACGGCGGGAAACGACCTCGGAGCGTGACCGGCGTACCGGTGCGCAGTGCCCGCCGTGCGTGCCGAAGGTACAAACGTCCCGTCAATGCATCCTGTTGGTCAGCCACAGCGCCAGGACGGCCAGCGGGAGCGTGAGAACGACGGCAGCCAGGCCGGCGACCGCGAAGCCGCTCCAACGGATTTCGACGTTGAGCGCCCGCAGGCGTTCATGCCAAAGCAGGGTCGCCAGCGACGCCCAGGGTGTGACCAGCGGGCCGAGGTTCACGCCGATCAGCAGCGCCGCGAGCCGTACCGGCGAGCCGCCCACAGGCTCCAGCGCGAGGTAGGCCGGGAGGTTGTTGACCGCGTTGGCGGCCCCCGCGCCGAGCCCCGCCAGCTGCAGCAGCGCCGGCAGGCTGTCCCCCGACCCGGCCGCCCCGGCCAGGAAGGAGGTGGCACCGTTCGCGTGCAGCGCCTCCACCACCATGAACAGGCCGGCGGTGAGCATGAGCGGCCGCCACGGGACCATGGACCAGCGCAGCGTTGAGCGGCGCCGCCACAGGAAGAGCCCCAGCAGGACCGCGGCCGCGGCGGAGGCGGGCAGGTACACCGGTATGCCGGATACCAGGGCCGGCAGCAGAAGCAGTACCACGCCCGCTGAGGCGGAGAGCAGCACCCTGTCCTGCACCCGATGCAGCGGCTGCGGGCCGTAGCGGCCGCGCAGCTCCTTCCGGAAGGCCAGCCAGAGCAACAGCGGGGGCAGCAGGATTCCTATCAGCGCCGGAGCCCAGACCAGCGAGGCGAACGCTGCCGGGCTGAGGCCGAGCCGGGCCTGGGCGAGCAGATTGGTCAGGTTGGACACCGGCAGCAGCAGCGAGGCGGTATTGGCCAGCCAGATAGTGGTCAGGGCAAACGGCAGCGGCGGGATCCGCGCGTGCACGGCCAGCAGCACGACGACGGGGGTGACCAGCACCGCCGTCGTATCCAGGGACAAGAACACCGTGGAGAGTGTCGAGAGGCCGATCACCAGGGACCACAGGAGCCGGATGCGGCCCCGGCCCCAGGCAGCCACCCGGTCGGTGACCGCCCGGAAGACCCCGGCGTCGTCCGCCAGTTCCGTCACCAGGGACATTGCCACCACGAAGCCCAGCACGGGCAGCGTGCGCCCCGCGAGCTCCTCGAACGCCGGTCCGGGCAGCAGCCCGCTGCCCAGCGCTGCGATCCCGGCCAGCAGCATCCCGCCGGGAAGCAGGTAAGTATTCAGCGCCTTCCGCCAGGTCCTCCGTTTCACCGCCCTATCGTCCCACCGTCGGACGGCCCGCAGCGTACCGCAGAGCGCGCGGCCCGGGCTGCGCGGCCTGCCCGCGGCCGCGGAGACGGTAACTTTGTACCTATGAAGTACGCCCAGTCCGTCCTGGACCTCATCGGCAACACGCCGCTCGTCAAACTCAACCACGTGACCGACGGCATCGCCGCGACAGTGCTGGTGAAGCTCGAATACCTGAATCCCGGCGGGTCCATCAAAGACCGCATCGCCGCCAAGATGATCGAAGAGGCGGAGCGCAGCGGCAAGCTGCAGCCCGGCGGAACCATTGTGGAGCCGACGTCCGGCAACACCGGCGTCGGTCTGGCCCTGGTGGCGCAGCAGAAGGGTTACCGCTGCATCTTTGTGGTCCCGGACAAGGTGGGTGAGGACAAGCGCGCCGTGCTCCAGGCCTACGGCGCCGAGGTCGTCGTGACGCCCACCGCCGTCGCACCGGACAGCCCGCAAAGCTACTACGGCGTCTCGGACCGGCTCGTCAGCGAAATTCCCGGTGCGTACAAGCCGGACCAGTTCTCCAACCCGGCGGCGCCGGGCAGCCACTACGAGTCCACCGGCCCCGAAATCTGGACCGACACCGAGGGCAAAGTTACGCACTGTGTCATCGGCGCCGGCACCGGCGGCACCATTACCGGCACCGGCCGCTACCTCAAGGAAGTCTCCGCGGACCGCCCCGCGGCCGACGGCGGCGTGGTCAAGATCATCGGCGCCGACCCGGCCGGATCGGTCTACTCCGGCGGCACCGGCCGGCCGTACTTCGTCGAAGGCGTCGGCGAGGACATGTGGCCCGGCAACTACGACAAGGCCGTCCCGGACGACGTCATCGCCGTCAGCGACGCCGACTCCTTCGCCATGACCCGGCGGCTGGCCCGCGAAGAGGGCCTGCTGGTGGGCGGTTCCTCCGGCATGGCCGTCGTCGCCGCGCTGCAGGCCGCCAAGGACCTGCCCGCCGACGCCGTCGTCGTCGTGATCCTGCCCGACTCCGGCCGCGGTTACCTGGGCAAAATCTTCAACGACCAGTGGATGCGCTCCTACGGCTTCCTCGCCGGCGGTGACGAAGCGTCGGTGGGCGACGTCCTCAAGGCCAAAACCGGGGAACTGCCGGACCTGGTGCACATCCACCCCAACGAGAGCGTCCGCGACGTCATCAACATCATGAACGAGTACGGGGTGTCGCACATCCCGGTGCTGTCGCAGGAACCGCCCGTGGTGATGGGCGAGGTCCTCGGCGCCGTCGATGAACGCACACTGACCGCGAAGCTCTTCCGCGGCGAGGCCAACCTCACGGACAAGATCTCCGAACACATGGAAGCGCGGCTGCCCGTGATCGGTTCGCTCGAATCGATCCCCACGGCCCGTGACCTCCTCTCCGGCACCGACACCCTCATGGTGACGTTCGCCGGCGCCCCGGTGGGAATCCTGACCCGCCACGACCTCCTCGCCTACCTCAGTAACTGACCAGCCCAAGGAGCCCCATGTCCCAGCCAGAAAGCACTTCCGCGAAGAACACCGGGTTCAACACCCGGGCCGTGCACGCCGGCCAGACCTTCGAGCCGCGCACCGGTGCCGTGGTGCCTCCGGTGCACTTCTCATCCACCTACGCCCAGGACGGGATCGGCGGCCTCCGCGCCGGTTACGAATACGGCCGTGGCACCAACCCCACCCGGGACTCCCTGCAGGAACAGCTCGCCGCGCTTGAGGGCGGGACCGCTGCGTTCTCGTTCAGCTCCGGGCTGGCCGCGGAGGACTCGATGATCCGCGCGCTTACCCGGCCCGGGGACCACATTGTGCTCGGCAACGACGCCTACGGCGGAACGTACCGGCTGATCAGCCGCGTCCTGGGGGAGTGGGGCATCGGCAACTCCCCGGTGGACATGTCCAACCTTGACGCCGTGGCCCGGGCCGTCGCGGCAGGCGGTTCCGCATCCGGCGGCGGCAACACCCGGCTGGTCTGGGTGGAGACGCCGTCGAACCCGATGATGAAGATCACCGACATCGCCGCGCTCGCCAAGGTGGCGCACGACGCCGGCGCCCTCCTGGTCGTGGACAACACCTTCGCGTCCCCGTACCTGCAGAACCCGCTGGCGCTCGGCGCCGACATCGTCGTGCACTCCACCACCAAGTACATCGGCGGGCACTCCGACGTCGTCGGGGGCGCGATCATCGTCAACGACGCGGAACTGGCAGAGAAGATCGGCTTCGTGCAGTTCGCCGTCGGCGCCGTGTCCGGTCCGATGGACGCGTTCCTCACCACCCGCGGGCTGAAAACCCTTGGCGTGCGGATGGACCGGCACAGTGACAACGCCCAGGCCGTCGCGGAATGGCTGCTGCAGCGCCCCGAGGTGGAGGCCGTGCTGTACCCGGGCCTGCCTTCGCACCCGGGACACGAGCTGGCGAAGAGGCAGATGAAGAAGTTCGGCGGGATGGTTTCCGTGCAGTTTAAGGGCGGCGAAGCCGCGGCGCGCACCGTCGCCGAGTCCACGTCCGTCTTCACGCTGGCCGAGTCCTTGGGCGGCATCGAATCGCTGATGAACTACCCCTCGGAAATGACGCACGCATCCGTCAAGGGCACCGAACTGGCGGTCCCGGAGAACCTGATCCGGCTCTCCTGCGGCATCGAGGACGTCGAGGACCTGATTGCCGACCTTGAGCAGGCCTTCGCGCGCCTTGAGACGGGCAGCTAGCGTCCGGTGACTGTCGTTTCCAAGGCCGCCGGCACCTCCACGCGCGGCAGGGCGGCGACGACGGCGGCCGGTGCGGCCGCCGTCGTCGCCGCCCTGGCGGTGCTGTACACCGCGTACATTCCGCTGATGAACGACTTCGAGGTCTACTTCTACGGCGGAAACCGCGTTCTGCAGACCGGCGAGACGGGCGTCAACGAGCTCTACGCTCCCCGGGACGGCCTGCCGTTCACCTACCCGCCGTTCGCGGCGCTGATCTTCGCGGTGATGGCCGCGCTGGGCCAGAGCGGGGGGAGCCTGGTCTTCATTGCCACGGCGCTGCTCGGCGCCGCCGTCGTGTCCGCGTGGCTGACCCGGCACTACTTCGGCCTGGGCCGGTGGCGTGATGCGGTGGCGGACTGGCGGTTCCGTACCGTGTCGCTGGCCGGTACCGCCGCCATCCTGCTGCTGGGCCCGTGGCGGGACACTTTCGACTTCGGCCAGATCAATATCATCCTGATGGGCCTGATCCTGGCGGACTTTGCCCTGTACGGAAAGTCCCGGGCCGGGGAGTTCCGGTGGCCGGCGGGCCTGCTGATCGGGATCGCGGCCGGGATCAAGCTGACCCCGCTGGCGTTCGGGCTGTATTTCCTGGTCCGCCGCGACTTCAAAGCCCTGGGCTGGATGGCTGCCGGGTTCTTCGGCTCCATCGCGCTGGCCTGGGCCCTTCTTCCCACCGCGTCGCTGACCTTCTGGACCAAAATCCTGCCGGACACCGGGCGCATCGGCGGCCCGGCTTACGTGGACAACCTCTCGGTCAAGGGCCTGCTGCTGCATTTGGGGCTGCCGGACTCGTCCTCGACCACGCTGGTCTGGCTGGTGCTCGCCCTCGGCCTCACCGCCGTGGCCGCGCTCGTGATCAAGTGGGCGGTCGACGCGGACGAGAACTTCGTGGCCGTGTCCGCGACCGCGCTGCTGATGCTGCTCATCAGCCCGGTGTCGTGGTCCCACCACTGGGTCTGGATGGCTGTAGCGCTGCCGTGCATGGGATTCGCCATCCACCGGGTCCCCTCGCGGAACGGCCGGATGCGGCTGGCGGGCTGGGTGATCGTGGCCGCGTCCGCCCTCGCCTTCTACCTGACGCCCAAGTACCTGTCGGTCATGGCCGGGGCGCACGAGTGGGGCAAGGACCCGCAGACCCAGTGGCAGCTCATCGTCGCGAGCCTTGGCGTAGTCTGCGGGGTCGCCATGCTGGTCTACTGGGCGCTGGCTTACCGGCCCTCACGCGCTGCGCTGCGGCCCGCATCGTAGCCCGCTCTTTCCTCGCCCCCTGCCGCGAGTGTGCATTTCACGGCAGTGTTTGCGACAAACACTGCCCTGACCTGTAACCTCGATGAGGCAACCGCCGCATGCAGATGGCGCGCGCGGGTTCCGCGTCCAGGGCAGTTATTTTGGGGAGAACGAGATGCCAGTGCTCGACGCCGATGGCCGCCCGGCCCCGCCCGGGAACCCGTCCAAGCCCCTGACGAACACGAAGCCGGCACGCCCGGCCCGAGCCGCCGTGCTCGCGTCGGCTCTGCTTCTGCTGGCGCTGGCCGCTTTGGTCTTCGTGGTGAGGCACTGGTTGACCCTCTGGGGCGAGCAGGGCCTGGACTTCAGCGTCTACTGGTATGGCGGCAAGATCCTCAACGACGCGGGCCAGGCGCCGTCGGACCTCTACCAAGGCTACGTCGACAAGGCCGGCGGCCCGGCGCTGCCGTTCACCTACCCGCCCTTTGCCGCCCTGCTCTTCGGCCTGTTCGCCAGGCTCCCGGAAAAAGTTGCGCTGAACCTGTTCAACACAGCGGGAGTCCTCACGGCGTTCTGGGTGGCGGCCCGCACGGTCCGCTATTGGAATGGCAGGACAGGCTGGCGGGAGACCTTCCGCTCGCCGGGCAACGGCTGGGCCGCGGTGATCCTGTTTTTAGCCTTGCTCAATCTCGGTCCCTGGCGCGAGACGCTTGCTTTCGGGCAAATCAACATCCTGCTTATGGGGCTGATGGCTGCCGACCTGCTGGCCCGGAACCCCCGCTGGTCCCGCGGCATCCCCGGACGGGGGTTCCTGGTGGGTGTAGCCGCCGGCATCAAACTGACCCCGCTGGTGTTCGGGCTCTACTTCCTGCTTCGCAAGGACTGGCGCGGCCTGCTGAACATGGCGGCGGGATTCTTCACAACTGTCTTCATCGGAGGCCTGCTGCGCCCGGCTGAAACCCTCGAGTTCTGGCTCTCCACCCTGCCGGACACCTCCCGGATCGGTGGGGCAGGCTACGTCGACAACCTGTCACTCAAAGGCGCGCTGCTCCACTTCGGCGTTCCCGAGGCCGCCGTCACCGTGCCGTGGCTGGTTATGAGCGTGCTGGTGGTGGCCCTCGCCGCCAGCATCATCAAGACCGCGAGCGAACAGGGCGCGCGGGTGGTCGCTATCTCCGCCACAGCGCTGACCATGCTGCTGATCAGCCCGGTCTCCTGGTCGCACCACTGGGTATGGGTCGCTATGGTGCTGCCGGCCTTCGCCTGGACCCTCCGCGAGACACCACGCCGCTACCGCGGGACCCGGTGGCTGCTGGGAACGGTGCTTGGCGTGTCCGTGCTCGTTTTTCTGTTTTCGCCCAAAACGATCGGCACTGCCCTCGGAGCGCAAAACCTGGACCTGCAGACACCAGACTTGTGGATAATGGCGTCCAGCGCTGGCGTCTTCTGCGCTGTTGCCCTCATGCTGTGCTGGCTGTTCGTCCTGCGTCGGGGATCATTGGCCCGGGACGTCATCAACATCGACCGGACGCTGAAGCCAGCGGCTGCGGCCCTGCTGCCGCAACCGCCGCGCTAGGCTGGGCCGCATGACCCCGTCCACCGCTTCGCCTCAGCCTGCACCCGAGAACCTGGGCACAAAGGCCGCCCCCGGGCCGGCCGTGCAACGCAAGACCGCGCTGGTGACCGGCGTCGGACGGCTCGCCGGACTCGGCGCCGGCATCGCCCGCCGGCTTGCCGCCGACGGCTGGGACCTCGTCCTGACCTACTGGCAGGACTACGACGCCAGGATGCCGTGGGGCGTCCAGCCCGACGACGTCGAACGGCTCACCGCCGAGTTGCAGGCCACCGGCGCCGCTGTGGTGGCGGTGCAGGCCGACTTCCAGGATCCGGGGGCAGTCGACCGGCTGATGGCCGCTGCGGCAAACGAGGCGGGAAGCCTCCAGGGGCTCGTCCTGAGCCATGCCGAGTCGGTGGATTCCGGCATTCTGGACACGAGCATCGAGAGCTTCGACCGGCACTTTGCGGTCAATACCCGCGCAAGCTGGCAGGTGATTACGGCCTTCGCCCGGCAGGTTCCGGCCGGCGGCGGCGCCATCGTGGCCCTCACCAGCGACCACACCGCCTTCAATCTGCCCTACGGCGCCTCCAAAGGCGCCCTGGACCGGATCGTGATTGCCGCGGCCCGGGAGCTCGGCCCGCTGGGCATCAGTGCCAACGCGCTCAACCCGGGGCCGGTGGACACCGGCTGGATGGACGAGCAGTTGCGCGAGGACCTGGCCGGGAGGCAGCCCGGCGGACGGCTCGGAACTCCGGCGGACGTCGCCGGGACGGTGGCGTTCCTGCTCTCGCCCGAGGGCCGCTGGGTATCCGGGCAGCTGGTCAAGGCCGACGGCGGCTTCTCCGCCTGATGCCCCGCCGGGCGCCGAGTTCGCATTTCGCGGCAATGTTCCCGTGGCGCATTGCCGTGAACTGTCAACTCGTGGCCAGCGACAGCCGGACGGGACGGTTCGACCGACGGGAGGGTTCGGGCGGCGGAAGGGTTCGGCCGACAGGACTGTGGGATCTACGGAAGTCCAGGCGCGCGGCCGGTCAGCGGAAGGCGGCCAGCCCGGTGATGTGCTGGCCCAGGACCAGGGTGTGCACCTCGTCGGTGCCCTCGTAGGTCCGGACCGATTCGAGGTTGGCGGCGTGCCGCAGCGGTGAGTAGTCCAGCGTGATGCCGTTTCCGCCCAGGATGGTCCGTGCCTCCCGGGCGATCGCGATCGCTTCCCGCACGTTGTTCAGCTTGCCCAGCGAAATCTGTTCCGGCCGCAGCTTTCCGGCGTCCTTGAGCCGGCCCAGCTGCAGCGCCAGCAGTGTGCCCTTCTGGATTTCCACCAGCATGTTCACCAGCTTCTCCTGGGTGAGCTGGTACCCGGCCAGCGGTTTCCCGAACTGCAGGCGCTCCTGCGAGTACCGCAGCGCGGCCTCATAGGAGTCCCGGGCAGCCCCCATCGCACCCCACGCGATCCCGTACCGCGCCTCGTTCAGGCAGCTGAAGGGACCGCGCAGCCCGCGCGCCGCCGGCAGCAGCGCCTCCGGGCCGAGCCGGACACCGTCGAACGCGACATCGCACTGGATCGACGCCCGCATTGAGAGTTTCTGCGTGATCGGCGCCGCCGTGACGCCCGGTGTCCCTGCGGGAACCAGGAAGCCGCGCACGCCGTCGTCGGTCATGGCCCAGACCACCAGCACGTCCGCCACGGAGGCCAGCCCGATCCAGCGCTTGGCGCCGTCCAGGATCCAGCCGGCGTCCTCGCCGGTGCCATCCCGGCGGGCGAAGGTTTGCATGGCTGCGGGGTCGGAACCGGCAGTGGGTTCGGTCAGGGCGAAGCAGCCGATCATCTCGCCGGCGGCCATCCGGGGCAGCCATTCCTGCTTTTGCTCTTCCGAGCCCCACAAGTGGATGGCGGTCATTGCGAGGGAGCCCTGCACCGACACAAAGGTGCGGATCCCGGAATCACCGGCCTCGAGCTCCATCGCGGCCAGGCCGTACTCGACGGCGGAGCGCCCCGGGCAACCGTAGCCTTCCAGCTGCATGCCCAGCACCCCGAGTTCACCCAGTTCCGGAGCCAGGTCCAGCGGGAACACGCCGTCGTCGTACCAGCCGGCAATGCCGGGGCGGATCCGCTGGTTGGTGAAATCGCGGATCCCCTCCCGTACTGCCAGCTCCTCGGCGCTCAACAGGGAATCGAGGGCCATCACATCGGACGCATTCATCGCTCCATCGCTGCTCATTGCAGCATCCTATTCCTGCAGCAGCCCTTGCCCCCGGTCCTGCCGCCTGCCCGGACGCCGCCGTGCGCGCTCCTGCCCAGTTGCCTCGGCGGGCCGCACCTGACTCGCGCCGACACGCCGGTGTCAGGAGGCTGCGGACGCCCGGGACCGCTAGTAACTGGGCAGGAACGCGGCGGTTGCTCGCTTGCGGCCTGCCCGAGTCCACCGGTCCTACACTGGTGCCATGAAAACCGCCTCTGTCCTTGCCGTCTGCCGGGTGCACCAGCTGCTCAGCGATGAGGGCAGGCTCGGGGTGACCGCCATCGACAAGCGGGCCGTGGATGGACCCGTCAAGGTTCACCGGCTGGGGCTGCGGGGGGACGTCCAGGTTGACCGCGTCGATCACGGCGGCGAAGACCAGGCCCTTTACGCCTACTCGCAGGCCGACGCCGACTACTGGGCCGCGGAACTGGGGCGGGACATCCCGCCGGGCTACCTCGGCGAGAATCTGCGCGTCGCCGGCCTCGAAGCGACCCACGCCGTAATCGGCGAACGCTGGCGGATCGGGCTCGACGTCGAGGTCGAGGTCACCTCCCCGCGCATCCCGTGCGGCACCTTCCAGCGGCGGGTCAACGAACCGCACTGGGTGAAGCGGTTCACGGAAGCCGGCAGGGTGGGGACGTACCTGCGGGTGGTGCGGGTCGGCAGCGTCCGGGCCGGGGACCACATCCACCGCTCCTACGTGCCAGCGCACGGCGTGACCGTGGGCAAGTGGTTCTCCGACCCCACGGTCCAGGATATGGAGGCCCTCCGGGACGCCGACGCCGAGGGTTCCATCCGGTTGCAGGCGGAGTACCACCGGCAGTTCGAGAAGCTGCAGGCGAAGACCCGGAGCTAGCACCCAGACGCACCGGCTCCCGAGCTCAGCAGGCCGGCACGTGGCTGCCGAGCTGAGCTGGCCGACACCGGAACCAGTGCCAGCTGTGTGCGCAAGCTCACCGCCGTCGTCGTCGTCCGCGTTGGCATCGGTGCGTTTGCATGCCGTACACTTGAAACATCCCCCACTCCGGAAATCCCTTATTTCCTGCCCAATTCTTGAGGCAAGACTGGTAAGTGTTGGGGCCTGCGCGATTGCGACGCAGGCATTTTCATAGGGAGAGCCGGCTAAAGAAAACGCTGTACAGACTGCTGGGATAGCAGCCAAGAGATGCAGCGGGAAGTCCTGCCACGGGATTGCGAAAGCGCCGGACTTCTATGTGACCGGCCGGTCAATGTATGTCCGGCACCACGGCTCACGCGTACTGCGGCTCCGCTCACCTCGGGTAGTGCCGCCTGGCCCCTATGGATGAGGAACATTCCCCTATGCCCGAAAATCAGGACAACTCCGTCGACACTGAAAACACCCAGGCCGACGTCGAGGGTACTGAAACGGCTGCCACTGCGGCCGCCGACACCACTGCTGCCCCCAGCACCGAGAAGACCTCTGACGCCACCGGCGACGACGAAACGGGCCTCCGCTTCGTCGACCTCGGTATCGACGCCCGCGTCCTTGCCGCCCTTCAGGATGTCGGCTACGAGAAGCCGTCCCCGATCCAGGCAGCCACCATTCCGCTGCTGCTTGAAGGCCGCGACGTCGTGGGCCTGGCCCAGACCGGTACCGGCAAGACTGCAGCATTCGCAGTGCCGGCCCTGTCCCGTCTGGCCGAGCTCCACGACCTGAACGGCCCGTCCCGCAAGACCCAGGCCCTGGTCCTGGCCCCGACCCGCGAGCTGGCACTCCAGGTCGCCGAGGCGTTCACCTCCTACGCCAAGCACATCGATGACTTCACCGTCCTCCCGGTCTACGGCGGCTCCGCGTACGGTCCGCAGCTCGCCGGCCTGCGCCGCGGTGCCCAGGTTGTTGTCGGCACCCCCGGCCGCGTCATCGACCACATCGCCAAGGGCTCGCTGGACCTGTCCGAACTCCAGTACCTGGTGCTGGATGAGGCCGACGAGATGCTGCGCATGGGCTTTGCCGATGACGTCGAGCAGATCTTCCAGCAGACCCCCGAGGGCCGGCAGGTTGCACTGTTCTCCGCCACCATGCCGAGCCAGATCCGCCGCATGTCGAAGCAGTACCTGAACAACCCGGCCGAGGTCCAGGTCAAGTCCAAGACCACGACCGGCGCCAACACCCGCCAGCGCTACCTGCAGGTGATGGGACCGCACAAGCTCGATGCCATGACCCGCATCCTTGAGGTTGAAGAGTTCGATGGCGTCATCGCCTTCGTGCGCACCAAGATGGCCACCGAAGACCTCGCCGACAAGCTGCGCGCCCGCGGTTTCCAGGCCGCGGCCATCAACGGTGACATCCCGCAGCAGCAGCGCGAACGCACCGTCGACGCGCTCAAGGAAGGCCGCATCGACATCCTGGTCGCTACCGACGTCGCGGCCCGCGGCCTCGACGTCGAGCGGATCAGCCACGTGATCAACTACGACATCCCGCACGACACCGAGTCCTACGTCCACCGCATCGGCCGCACCGGCCGTGCAGGCCGCTCGGGTGACGCGATCCTGTTCATGACGCCGCGGGAGAAGTACCTGCTGCGCTCCATTGAAAAGGCGACCCGCCAGCCGGTCGAGCAGATGCACCTGCCCACCGCCGAGTCGGTCAACACGCTGCGTCTGGGCAAGTTCGCTGACAAGATCACCGAAACCCTCGAGTCCGAGGACGTCTCGGTGTTCCGTGACCTGATCGCTTCCTATGAGCAGGAGCACAACGTTCCAGCCGCCGAGATCGCCGCCGCACTGGCCGTCATGGCGCAGGGCGGACAGCCGCTGCTGGTCAAGGAACTGCCGGCAGCGCCGGAATTCCAGAAGCGCGAGCGGTCCAAGGACGGCTTCGGCTCACGCGGCCCGACCCGCACCCTGACCGAGGGCAACGCCACTTACCGGATCGCCGTCGGACGCCGCCAGCGCGTCATGCCGGGCTCCATTGTTGGCGCCATCGCCAACGAAGGCGGCATCTCCTCGGCGCAGATCGGCGGCATCGACATCCGCTCGGACCACTCCCTCGTGGAGCTCCCGGCGGACCTGAGCCCCGACCAGCTGAGAGCACTGTCCCGCACCCGGATCGGCGGCGAGCTGATCCACCTCGAGCTGGACAACGGCCGCAAGCCCTCCGGTGACCGCGGCTCCTACCAGGGCAACCGCGGGGGAGAACGCAGCGGCGGCTACTCCGGCGGCAGCGGAAACTTCAAAGGCAACGGCGGCTTCAAGCGCGAATTCCGCAAGAACGACGGCGAGCGTTCCTCGGCTGACCGCGGCGGACGCTCCTTCAGCGACCGGAACGAACGCGGTGCGGACACCCGCAAGCCGCGCACCGAAGGCGGCTTGAAGCCCCGCAACAAGTGGTAACCACTCGGTTATAAGCAGTGCCTGAACGGGCCGGCTCTTCGGAGCCGGTCCGTTTCTGCTATCCGTGGGCCGATGCCCGGCGTCGGGACGGCGCGATGCCCGACGTCGGGATTGGCCTTTTTGACGGTGTCGACCGCTCCCGATGTCGGCTTCGTCACATCCCCGGCCGTGGGCCTTTTACCGTGCCGGATGAAGAGCCCGCCAGGTCCGGAAAAGCCCGGAATACCGCGGCCGGTGCCGGCATGGGAGGAGGCCGTTGGCCGATTTGTTGGCAGCGGAATCTTCCGGTAAAGTATTTACTCGTTGCCCCCCTAGCTCAGTGGTAGAGCGCGTTCTTGGTAAGAACGAGGTCACCGGATCGATTCCGGTGGGGGGCTCTGGGTGAGGGCCTGTGTCAAGGCGGTTTTGACCGGCTTGATGCAGGTTTTTCTCATTCGTGGCGGTGTAGCTCAGTTGGTTAGAGCGCACGACTCATAATCGTGAGGTCGGGAGATCGAGCCTCCCCACCGCTACCAGATCAGACCCCCGGAATCCGCAAGGTTCCGGGGGTTTTCTGCGCTGCTGGGAAGCATCAGTTTGTGGAGCATGGGTTAGCCCTGGAGCATTCCCCTGCTTCCCCTGCCGGCAACGTCCCACGGGCTGCCCGCCACTCCAGCCCAGGTACTGCCCGCCGCCATATAATTCGAATATGCCACTCCCTCGTCTCGACCGAGACACCCACGCTCAGCCGTCCACCTTCGAGCGGTCCGGGGGTGCCTTGTGAGCGGCGGTCTCGTTGCCCTGCTGGACGACATCGCCGCCTTGGCCCGCATAGCGGCCGCCTCGGTGGACGACGTCGCCGCCGGAGCCGCGAAGGCGGGAACCAAAGCAGCCGGCGTGGTCATCGACGATGCCGCCGTCACCCCGCAGTACGTCTCCGGGGCGGACCCGTCCCGGGAACTGCCAATGATCAAGCGGATCTTCTGGGGCTCGCTCCGGAACAAGCTCTTATTCATCCTGCCGGCGCTGCTGCTCATCAGCGCCTTCATCCCGGGGGTCATTCCGTTCATCCTCATGGCCGGTGGCACCTACCTTTGCTACGAGGGTGCCGAAAAGGTCTGGCACAAGCTCCGCGGAGACCACTCGGACGAAAAGGCTCCGGCGGTCGAGCGGGGCCCGGAGGCGGAGGCCAAGGTCACCCAAGGCGCCATCACTACTGACTTCATCCTGTCCTGCGAGATTATGGTCATCTCGATGAACGAGGTGGCCAGCGAGTCCCTGTGGGTCCGCGCCGTCATCCTGGTCGCCGTGGCCATCGCGATTACGGTGCTGGTCTACGGCGCCGTCGGGCTCATCGTCAAGATGGACGACATCGGCCTGCACCTGACAACCAAGGACTCCGCGGGCTCCCAACGTCTCGGTGAGCTCCTCGTCAGGGGAATGCCCAAGGTGCTGGCCGTGATCACCTTCGTAGGGACGATTGCCATGCTGTGGGTCGGCGGCCACATCATGCTGCAGGGGGCCCACGACCTCGGCTGGCACGCACCCTATGACCTGGTCCACGTCCTTGAACACCCTGTGGCCGGGATCCCCGTGTTCGGCAGTTTCCTGGCCTGGCTCGTGAACACCGTATGCTCGGCCGTCATCGGTCTCGTCTGGGGCCTCGTCGTCCTGGCCGTCGTGCACCCGCTGCTAAAACTGCTGCCGTCCGGGGCGAAGAAGGGCGGGAACGAGGAAGGTGACGTCGCTGTCACCGGCGCCCATGGCAGCTCCGACTGACAGGGCAACCGGTGCAGAGCCGGCCGAGGTGGGACACAATGGGACGATGACGCGAATCGCAATCATCGGTGGCCACGGCAAAGTGGCCCTAGAACTGTCCAGCCTGCTGTCCCAGGACGGGGCCGAGGTGACGTCCATTATCCGCAATCCCGACCACCGCGCCGACGTGGCCGCCACCGGCGCCTCCCCGCTCGTGCTGGACGTAGAGAAGTCCACGACGGCGGAAATCGCCGCGGCGCTTAAGGACCACGACGGCGTCGTCTGGTCCGCCGGAGCCGGCGGCGGCAGCCCGGAACGCACTTACGCGGTGGACCGCGACGCGGCGATCCGCTCAATCGACGCGGCCACGCAGGCCCGTGCGCGCCGCTACGTCATGGTCTCTTACCTTGGCGCCGGGCCGGACCACGGCGTCCCGGCGGACAACAGCTTCCACGCCTACGCCGAGGCGAAGGCTGCTGCCGATGAACACCTGCGGGGGAGCGGGTTGGAGTGGACCATCCTGGGGCCCGGGTCCCTGACGGACGGTCCCGGCAACGGGCTGATCGAGGTCGACCCGGCCGACACATCGGACGGCACCGACACGGCACGCGCCAACGTGGCTCTCGTGGCGGCCGCGGTGCTGGGCCTGCCGCAGACCGCCGGGCGGACCATTGAGTTCCGGGACGGGACGCTGCCGCTTGCCGCCGCACTGGAGTCGGCGAGCTAACAGTCGCCCAGGGGGTGCCAGGCTGTGTTAGCGGGCCGCCCGGGTTGGAGAGCCAAGTACCAAGCGTCGATGGCTTCCCGTCCCCGTCCCGCGGCGGGGCTTGCAGCATACGACGAAGGCAAGTGACGACGGCGGCCCCTATCGTCACTTGCCTTCGTTATCACCTGCGTTGGTCTAGGGCGTTACTACCGTGCCCTGGTTGGCTGACCATTTGATGGATCCGAACTGGAATCCCTGGGAGCAGCTTCCGTCGGCTCCGCATGCTTGATTTGCGACGGGATAGCCGAGCCTGCCGTTTTCGTAGCCAAGGTCACCCCAGGCAGCTCGGATAGGCCCGGAGGTGGCGTAGGCGCCGATACCGGGGGCGTAGTGGATGGTGCCGTTCTGGAAGCCCTGGTAGCAGCCGCCGTTGACCAGGCCGCAGATCTCGTTGGTTACCGGGTAGCCGAGTTTGCCGTTCTCGTAGCCGAGTTTGCCCCATGTTGCGCGGATTCCACCCCAGGTGGCGTAGGCGCCGATGCCGGGGGCGTAGTGGATGGTGCCGTTCTGGAAGCCCTGGTAGCAGCCGCCGTTGACTAGGCCGCAGATCTCGTTGGTTACCGGGTAGCCGAGTTTGCCTTTCTCGTAACCGAGCTTGCCCCATGTTGCGCGGATTCCGCCCCAGGTGGCGTAGGCGCCGATGCCGGGAGCGTAGTGGATGGTGCCGTTCTGGAAGCCTTGGTAGCAGCCGCCGCCGGTCAGGCCGCAGATTTCGTTGGTCACCGGGTAGCCGAGCTTGCCGCCCTCGTAACCGAGTTTGCCCCACAACGCGCGGATTCCGCCCCAGGTGGCGTAGGCGCCGATGCCGGGGGCGTAGTGGATGGTGCCATTCTGGAAGCCCTGGTAGCAGCCGCCGTTGACTAGGCCGCAGATCTCGTTGGTTACCGGATACCCGAGCTTGCCGTTTTCGTAGCCGAGCTTGGCCCACGCAGCGCGGATTCCGCCCCACGTGGCGTAAGCGCCGATGCCCGGAGCGTAATGGATATCTCCGCCTTGGAACGACTGGTAACACCCGCCGTCGACCAGGCCGCACGACTCATTGCTGGTGGGGTATCCGAGCTTGCCGTTTTCGTAACCGAGCTTCCCCCATAAGCTGCGGGTGCCTCCCCAGGTGGCGTAGGCGCCTCCGCCGGGAGCCCAGTGGATGGTGCCGTTCTGGAAGCCCTGGTAGCAGCCGCCGCCGGTCAGGCCGCAGATCTCATTCGTGACGGGGTAGCCGAGCTTGCCGTTTTCGTAGCCCACAACGCCCCAGGCGTAATGGATAAGGCCAGTGGTAGCGAACGCGCCAACGCCAGGAGCCCAGTGGACTGTGCCGCCCTGAAAGGCCTGGTAGCAACCGCCGTCCCGCAAGCCACAGAGGACCCCGGAAGTGGCCTCGCCCAAAGAAGTGTTCTCGCTCGCGACGGGCGCGATAGCCCGAGCCGCCACTCCGGCGACGGATTCGATGGTTACGCCTGCCCCAGTGGAGGAGATCCAGTCAATCGACACGCTGGTTCCCGCATGGGTGGTAAAGACTTGACCCGCCTGCCAGGCCTGGTTCGCGCCATAATATCCCAAGAATCCCCGGCTATCCGGCTGCAAGGCGAGGGAACCCGCGTCGAGTGCTTGAACGACCTTGACGCCCCGGTTGCCGTTCACGGCGACGGCGGTGTCGTAACCCACCGGCAGGCGGAGTTCGAGGTAGTAGACCTCCCCGCTCACGGGGTCAGTGAACCTCACGGCGCGATTTGCTTCGGTTCCGGCCCATGGCTTGAGTGTGTAGCTCTTTCTACCCCCGACCGTGCCGGCGTTCAGAACTTCATCACCGCGGCCAAAGCCGCCGAATTCCCACATTGGGGAACTGATGACTGGCTGACTCGCCTGCGAAGCGCCCATGAGGTCCAAGGTGTCCTTGTACTCTTGGATGCTGCAGCTCGTGTCAGCAAAAGTGCCGTTCATGGTGGTGCTGACGTCCTGTGCACCGCTGCCACACTGGAGTGCATTGGCATGCATCAACCCCAGAACGTGGCCGAATTCGTGCGTTAAGACGCTGCTACTCATCTGCCCGGGACCGGGCAGAGGCATAATGACTCGCCCGCTCGTGCCGTTGTAGCTCCACCCTGCCCCATACGCGCCGTCTGAAAGTGTCGGCGTCGAGACAAAGACCACCAGAGCAGTCCAGGGGTTGGGACTGGCTGGCCAACCGAGTTCGGCTGAGATGGTGTTCATCATGTCCGTGTAGCTCTGCTTGGAGGTGGCCTTACTCGTCCAATTCTCCGGGGTTCCCAGCTTCATGCGTATGCGCGGGCCGTTAGCGCCAGTACTCATGGCCTGCCAATAGTTGTTGGCCGTGCTCACTGCACCGGTGACATCGGTGTCGTAAATATCGGCCTTGCGGTCAGCCAGCTGGACCTTGACGATCCTCACAGAGATGGTGCCGGCCCTGGTTAGTGAGTACGCCTCGGTAGCGAGTTTCTGTGGGGCGGCGCCCTTGGGCCTGCTTGGCGGCGGTGTTTGAAAGGTGTGCTCGGCAGGAAGTGCACCTTGGGTGGCGTCAGGCGTCGGCGAGGCCGAAGTGGTTGCCGCGACGTCAACCGGCGTCGGCGACGCGGCGGACGTCGGGGACGTGGCCGGCGTCAGCGACGTGGCGGACGTCGGGGATGCGGTGGACGTCGGGGACGTGGTGGGAGCTGCCGAAGGCGCCGCCGTCGCGGGGGACGTTGCTGTTGGAGTAGGAGTGGGGACCTCCTCCGCCCAGGCGGGTGCGCTGCTAAGGGCTGGGAGGGACGACACAGAAAGTACCAGCGCTGCGACAAGCGCAGCCGACTTCCGAATTAGATTCACTTCTTGACCTTCGTGAGACCGCTGCTTTCACCGATACTGAGCGGTGCCGCCGCGGGAGACCGGGAAACGAGGCAAGTCTACGGAGACACTATGAAAAGGCGAGGCGACTTGCGCAAACCTTTCCGCAGCAATCGCCAATTGTTGTAAAAACTGCGCAAACCTTGTGATGGAATGCGTCCCGGCGCAAAGCTACCGGGCCAGCTCCAGCTCCAGCGCGTTGGCCTCGACGAAGTCCAGGGCGTGCCGGATGGCTCCGACGGTGACGATGGCGTCGCCCAGCGGCGATACTGTCACGCGCGGGGGAGTGGCGGTAAAGCGGGGCAGGGCGGCAGTGATGCCGGGCAGGAGGGCGGCTGCCGAATCGGCGACGGCGCCGCCAATGACCACCTGTTCGGGGTTCAGCAGGCTGGCGATGGCGGCGACGACGCGGGCCATCCGGTCTGAGAGGCGGGCCAGGATGGCGACGGCGGCCTCGTCGCCGGCCGCAGCATCGGCGAAGACCCGCCGCGCACCGGGTGTGCCCCCGGACGACGGTCCGCCATCCGCGGCCTGCCACTGCCGGGCCAGGCTCGCGATGCCGTCGCTGGAGCCGACTCCCTCCACCATCGCCAGGAAGCCCATTTCGCCGGCTCCGCCCCCGCGCCCATGCAGCAGCCGGCCGGACTCCAGCACTCCGGCACCAAGGCGCTCACCGGCCAGCAGCACGACCAGGTCATCCACGCCGGGCCCGGAGCCGCGCCACCGTTCACCCAACGCGGCGAGGTTGGCGTCATTCTCCAGCAGTACCGGCCAGCCGTGCAGGTCCAGCAGCGCGGAGCGGAGCCCGACGTCGAAGAGGCTCCAGAAGTGCTGCGCCGCCAGAACATTGCCGGCACGGTCCACAGGGGCTGCGATGCCGGCTCCTACGGCCAGCACCTTGCCCGGGCTCTCGCCGGCATCGTTCAGGGCCTGCCTGCAGGCCCGGTCCACAACGCTGATGCGTTCCTCGGCGGGGATGTCCGCAGCCCGGAAGCTCCCGCTGGCGCGGGCGAGCACGGTGCCGCGCAGGTCGGCGACAGCTGCAGTGGTGGTCGCGGCGCCAATGTCGAGGCCTAGCACGACGCCGGCCCGTGCCTTGAGTTCGAACCGGCGTGCCGGCCTGCCCTTCTGCGCTGTTCCGGCGGTGCGGGCGTCCTTTCGGGGAACATCCAGTTCGCGGATCCAGCCGCGCCGGAGCAGGTCCTCGCAGACGGCAATCACCGAAGCCCGGGTCAGTCCTGTCTCAGCCATGAGTTCCGTGCCGGTGGCCACCTCGGTCCCGCGGATGGCGGCCAGGACCGACTGCGCATTGACCCGGCGCAGCAGGTGCGGCGTGGCCGCTGTCTGTGGTGCCGGAATCTTGACCTCCCCTTGGCTGCGGACCCATAATTGACCTAGTAATAAATTTAGTATCTATCTAAATTATCAGACGCCCCCAGCCCGAAGGACTTCTCTTGTCGAACACCGCCACGCTGGCAACCCTGTCCGGATCCGACCTCGCCGCTGACCCTAACTGGTGGCGCCAGGCGTCCGTGTACCAGATTTACCCGCGCAGCTTCTCCGACTCCAACGGGGACGGCCTGGGCGACATCAAGGGCATCACCGCGAAGGTCCCTTACCTCAAGGCGCTGGGGATCGACGCCGTGTGGCTCTCTCCGTTCTACCCCTCCGCGCTCGCTGACGGCGGCTACGACGTCGACGACTACCGCGACGTGGACCCGAAGCTCGGCACGCTCGATGACTTCGACGAAATGTCCGCCGCGCTGCATGCCGCGGGCATCAAACTGATCGCCGACATCGTTCCAAACCACTCCTCCAACCGGCACGTCTGGTTCCAGGAAGCGCTCGCCTCCCCTCGCGGTTCGGCCGCGCGGGAGCGCTACATCTTCCGGGATGGCAAGGGCGAAAACGGCGAGATCCCGCCCTCGGACTGGGAGTCCGTCTTCGGCGGGCCGGCCTGGGAACGCATTACCGAGCCCGATGGCACCCCCGGCCAGTGGTACATGCACATCTTTGCCAAGGAGCAGCCGGACCTGAACTGGTCGAACCGTGAGATCCGCGACGACTTCCTCAAGACCCTGCGCTTCTGGTCCGATCGGGGTGTGGATGGTTTCCGCGTCGACGTCGCTCACGCCCTGACCAAGGACCTGACGGAGCCGCTGCTGTCCAAGGTCGAGCTCAACCCGGCGGGAACCGGCGCCGACGGCCACATCGACGGCTCACACCCGTTCTGGGACCGTGACGAAGTCCACGAGATCTACGTTGAGTGGCGCGAGCTCTTCAACGAATACAACCCGCCGCGCACCGCCGTCGCCGAAGCCTGGGTGCACGCCAGCCGCCGTGCCCGCTACGCCAGCCCCGAGGGCCTGGGCCAGGCGTTCAACTTCGACCTGCTGCAGGCGGATTTCGACGCCGACGAGTTCCGCGAAATCATCACCCGCAACCTCGCCGAGGCCACCGAGTCCGGCGCCTCTTCCACCTGGGTGTTTTCCAACCACGACGTCGTCCGGCACGCAACGCGCTACGGCCTGCCCAAGGCCGTCGGACGGCACGCCAAGGGCCAGGACGGCAAAGGCTGGCTGCTGGACGGCGCCCCGAGCGAGGAACTCGACGTCGAGCTGGGGCTGCGCCGCGCCCGCGCCGCGACCTTGCTGATGCTGGCCCTGCCCGGCTCCGCCTACCTATACCAGGGCGAGGAACTGGGCCTGCAGGAAGTCGGCGACATTCCGGACGCCGAGCGCCAGGACCCCACCTTCTTCCGCAACAAGGGCGTCGAGGTCGGCCGTGACGGCTGCCGCGTTCCGCTGCCGTGGGCGGCGGACGGTTCCTCCTTCGGCTTCGGCGACGGCGGCGCACACCTGCCGCAGCCGGAATGGTTCGGCCGTTACTCCGTTGCCGCCCAGGACAACACCGAGGGTTCCACCCTCGA